>NZ_CP036261.1:3609951-3932105 GCF_007741475.1 Rosistilla ulvae
TCCCATCGCATCGGCCCGGAGTTGGGACTGTCGAACCTGTTTTTTAAACTGGAGACCGTCAATCCTTCCGGATCGTATAAAGATCGGTTTGCAGCGGCTGCGATTTCGGAGATGGTGCGACAGGGGAAGCGGCGTGTGATCGCTACTTCCAGCGGCAATACCGGATCGGCATTGGCAGCGTATTGCGCCGCGGCCGGGCTGGGCTGCAAGATCGCGATCGTCGACGGCGCACCGGCGGGGAAGCTGCGACAGATGATGGCGTACGGCGCCGACATTGCCAAAGTCCGCGGCTTTGGCATCGATGCCGATATCACGCGAGCTACGTTTGAAGTCTTGCAAAGGATGGGAGACCATCCCGATGCTCAACTGCAGATCAGCGCCTACCACTACAGTCCGATCGGTATGAGCGCTGTCGAAGCAATCGGCCGTGAGATCGTCGATGAACTCACTGCGTTGGACCACCACGCCGATCACGTCTTCTCCTGCGCCGGCGGTGGCGGACTAACGCTTGCGGTCGCACGTGGCGTCCGCGATGCAAGCGAGAAAAGCGAAAGCGGCACCGCGACGCGAGTCCACTGTGTTCAACCGGCCGGCAACAACACAATCGCGGGTCCGCTGCGCGATGGAAGTGAAAACGCCCAGTCAGTCGAATGCACGACAAAGATCAGCGGCTTGCAAGTTCCCACCGTGATCGATGGCGATGCGGTGATCGCCGCTTGCCGTGACAGCTGGGGAACGGGATGGTTAGTCGAGGACGCCGAGATCTATCGATCGCAACGCGACTTGGCTCAGCTGGAAGGAATCTTCAGCGAACCGGCGGGAGCGGTTCCGTTGACCGGACTAAAAGACGCCGTCGCCAAGGGGATCATTCAGCCCGATCAGACAGTCGTCTGTCTGGTCACAGGAAGTGGATTCAAAGATCTCGATTCGGTCGACGCGATGCTGGGCGACAACGCCTGCCCCACGGTTTCGTTGGACGAATTTCAGCGTGAGGCTCGGTGATCGAGTACAAAATCATTTCCCACCTCGCTTCCTCCCCGCCATTCACAGGATTTCTTCTCATGACGACCCGCAACGCCTTGCTGATTTGCCTTGCTTTTGCCGTCCGCTTCGCGACGGTTGCCGAAGCCGCACCGCCCGATCTATCCGCAGCGACGCGCGACCGGATCATTCAAGTCTTGCAAACGGGACTCGTCAGCGATCAGTTTTGGCCCTCGATGCACGCCGCCGAAGCATTGACGTTGGCGGGCAAAGGGGACGAGGTCCGCGCGGCGCTCACGCCACGATTGTCGACCACCGAAGACGCACAGCACCGTTGTGGCGTCGCTCGCGAGCTGTTCCGCGCCGGCGACAAATCCGCCGTCGACGTGCTGTTGGAGATTTTGGCTGACGAAGATCCCCACGGGCACGGCCACGCATGCGAGTCGCTGTTCAAGATTGCTCAGGTCGGCGACGGCAAGTTGTTGCAAACGCACATGCAGGCGACGGACCAACCGATCAAACAGCTATTGGCCGCAGCTGCTCTCGCGCGATCCGGCGATGCCGAGGCGTTGACGTTGTTGCGAAGTCAGATCCAAAACGACGACGACAACGTCGCCCGGATCGCCGCCTGGATATTGTCGATCGACGGCGATCCCAGCGATCTGCCGGTGCTGCGAAAAAGATTGCCTACGATCGACGCCCCCGATCACCAGATCTTTTTTCTCGCAACGATGGCGACTCTGGGAGACAAAGCGGCTGGAGCCAAACTACAAACGGCACTCCGCAGCGACGATCCGGCGATTCGCGTCTTTGCCGCCGAATTCTGTGGTCACGCCAAACTCACCGCCGCTAGAGAAACCTTGACAGACCTGCTGAAGGACGAAGTTCTCGACGTGCGGATTCGCGCCGCTCAATCGCTTCTTCTGCTCGACGCTAGCCCCGCCCAATAGTACACCGTGCGATTTTCCCCTTACAACCTTCCTTTGAATCGTATTCCCAAACCTGCGATCGTTAACCGCTAGACGGATCAACGATTCTTTGCGATTCAATAGCAATGTCATCCCAAAGCGAGAACGCAGTTGCGTCTCGTGAAGGGCGGTGGCCACGCCATCACCCTGCCTTTATTGTTCCGCTTGCCAGATCCAATCCACAAACGAACAAGGATTTTTCGTGAAACCGTTCCAGCCCATCCATGACGCCGATGTCCCGGTCAGCCATCTCCCCTTCAGTCCCGCCGTGAAGGTCGGCCAACTGGTTTTCGTTTCAGGCCAAGCATCGGTCGACGAAACGGGAAAACTTGTCCCTGATACCTTCGCTGGCGAGATGCGACGCAGCATGGAGAACGTTCGCAAAATCCTCGCCGCTGACGGTCTATCGTTCGACGACATCGCACAAACGCGAAACTACGTTGGATCGCAAGAAGATTTGGCCGAGTTCAACCAGATCTATAGCGAGTACTTCAACCAACCCTATCCCGCTCGAACGACATTGATGGGGTGCCTGGGAACGCTGCTGAAATTCGAAATCGACGTCGTCGCCGTTGCACCTTCGGCCGAGTAGCAACTGGTTTCCATTTTTCAGAGATTCGGAAACGCCCCCATGCCATGCTCATGTTACATCGATCACCCAGTGAGCTTGGGGTGCGTTCCAGACGGGACGAATTACCCCGGCAACTTGGCTCGTTAGCCTGCACGTTGCGCCATCGTTAATCCGCATCTCGCTCCACATGCTGTAAAATCGCAAAGACGATCAAGCCCCCGGATTTTGATCGGTCGGGGCAGGCAACAACGTTTCTCTCACCAATCAAAAGAGTGATAGAAGCGATGCGAATCATGTGTCGCGCACTCGATGCAGCTTACCCCGAATTCGAGCGTTCAACCGATTTCAACAACGGTGGCAAAGCCGCATACCGCACATAGATCGCGCCACGCGATAGCACCTGTATTCCCAGACGACGAATCAATGGCGTCCATGCATTTTTGAACGACAGAGGTTCAGGCGGATGGTCCACCGTCCTTCGAGCGAGACAGAAAACCGAGTGTTTATGATGCAGTGCCAATTCAACCAGATGTTTTCTGTCCGCGTCTGAAGAAATGACTTTCCGGCGCTCTCAGCAGCTTTGCGATAACATTGCCATTTCACGACACGCATCGATTCTGGCGAGGAGAACAAAGGCATGGGTGATTGAAACGCTGAGACGCCGAGAGCGCAGAGTTTTTGCACGGGAGCGTCGGTCGGCTTTATCGGGTGCCTACTAATTAGTCATTGTCTTCTTTGCGCTCTCTGCGACTCTGCGTTAAATTCCCCCTGTTTCCAACACGCGTCGCCCCGGCGAGATGAACGAGGGAGGCTGGATGATTGCAACGCAGAGGCGCCGAGGTCGCAGAGTTTTTGCACGGGAGCGTCGGTCGGCGTTATCGGGTGCCTACTAATTGGTCAGTGTCTTCTCTGCGCTCTCTGCGACTCAGCGCAAAATTTTCCCTGTCTCCAACACGCATCGCCCCGGCGAGATAAACGAGACGGGCTGGATGATTGCAACGCGGAGACGCCGGGGTCGCAGAGTATTTGTACTGGAGCGTCGGGCAGCCTTATCGGTTGTCTCATAATTAGTCAGTGACTTCTCTGCGTTCTCTGCGACTCTGCGTTAAATTTCCCCTGTCTCCGACAAGCGTCGCCCCGGCGAGAGGAACGAGGGGACTGGATGATTGCAACGAAGAGACGCAGAGGTCGAAGAGTTGTTGTACGGGAGCGTCGGAAGGCTTTATCGGGTGCCTATTAATTAGTCAGTGACTTCTCTGCGCTCTCTGCAACTCAGCAATAGATTTCCCCTGTTTCCGACACGCGTCGCCCCGGCGAGAGGAATATGGGGGACTGGATGATTGAGGCGCAGAAACGCCGAGAACGCATAGCCATTGCAATAGACGCATCGGTAGGCTTCATTGTTTGCTCGCTACTTACCCAACAATTCGAACGGCACATCAACAAAACAATCCGGCCTTAACTTCGGACCAACGCTAATCCGATTGCCATCTAATCTGTCGTTGCGAGATGCCGTTGTCTCCTGGAAAGTGCGGATTCGGCGCTGCGAAATTGAAGTCGATCTAATGGGCTTTCCACGCGTTTTTCGTTTGGATTTCGCACGTGGGTATAGATTTCTGTCGTTCTGACGTCGTTGTGCCCCAACAACTGCTGAATGCTACGAATATCTGTCCCGGCCCACAGCAAATGGGTCGCGAAGCAATGGCGGAAGGTATGGCTGGTGACATGTTTCAACAGCCCAGCGGCAGTGACAGCCCGCCGCAAATGGACTTGGAATGTGTCGAATGCTAGATGATGCCGATGCAGCATCCCCGTTCTTGGATCCTTCGCCAGACGTGGCGAAGCAAAAAGAAATTGCCAAGAAAAGTCGCGATGAGCCGCCGGATATTTCTTTGACAACGCATACGGCAACCACACCGAAGCAACGCCGTCGTCCAGATCGCACGCATGTAACGTCGCGCGACTCGCGACCCAACGTTTCAACGAGCTGACCAGATGATCGGGCATCGGAACCAAGCGACTCTTGCCTCCCTTCGACTGATGGATTTCGATTTACCGATTTGCGAAATCAAGGTCCTTAATTCGCAACCGCATCGCTTCGCTGATCCGCATGCCACAACCATACAACAGTTGGGCGATCACCAAATGCACGCCCTTCAAACCATTGAGAACCCGCCGCACCTCTTCGGGGTGCAACACCGTGGGAATCTGCTTCCCCTTGCTCGCTCGGATCGCCTCGATCGGTCCCATGTCCCTTTTCAACACTAACGTGAAGAACTTCAGCAACGCATGAAACGCGGCGTTTTGAGTGGATGGGGCGACATTGCCGTCGACGGCCAGATCGGTCAGATGCGCCCCCACGTCACTTGCACCAATCGAATCAAAATCCGCAAGACAAGCCAAAGCGCGATCGGCCATAAACGCTTTCAGTTTGCCGACGTACGACCTTTCGGTGGCGTACGCCATACCGTCTCGTCGCATCGCCCGGCGAAACTCCTGAATCGCGTCGGCTTCACGAGTATTGATCTTCCCCACAACATCTTCGATGGAACCGTATCCTTCGCGTTGCGTCCGCTCGAACGCAATAATCTCTAACATCTTATACTTCAGCGGCAACAGATCTTGCACCGATTGACGTTGGACCGACGAGCGGTAAACGAGCAAACCTTCAATGATCTTCATCCGCTTCCATGCTGGGACCCCACCATCGCGTTTGGACCGCAAGAATGCAATCACCTCTTCAGTGGTAAACCGCCAATCGCAATCCTCTGGCCTGCGTCGATGGAACTCGGCCAATTGTTTGAACCAAATCGACGACCAATGCAATGCCTGCTCTTCATACGCCGGCTTGCGATACGTTTCCATCGCTCCACTCCCATGGTCAAATCACGCCCCGATTTGATATCTAAGCGGCTCGATAAATCTACCCAAACCTCGCAACCTGAATGGCTTAACTCTCATTTAGAAATCTATCCCGACCGTAGCCCCATTCCCATGCGTGGGCTCAACGAATTTTCTTTCGCCGAAGCAAATTTGCTTGCACAGGGTGCTTCAATTCGCGAGAATCACCCACAGCCATGGTGCAGACACTTGGGCGCAGCCGCCCTAGGTGAGAACAAGTCACCGACGGGAAGGAAGTCTGTCCCGACCGACAGCTTGTACTCCTACAGCGGGATGCAGACTTAGCTAGTAACATTGAGAATATGCGCCACACGCACCACTTGTTCTCACCTGCAACGGGCAGAGAATAAGTTCAAACACGCAATTCCCCCCGGGACGTCCCGGTGAGAAACATAGTTCGCGGTCAAAGATGATTGAATCGCGGGTTCAGTTGCGCGGTCAGTTAGCGGGTTCTCGGTGCGCGGTCTGTTGCCGGGTTCTCGGTGCGCTGTTGACGCTTGGTACGCGGGTTCAGTTGCGCGGTCTGTTGGGCATGGTGCGCGGACTGCACTACCGACTAAAGCGGCGGTTCTGTCGCGTGGTACGTTGGCCGGTGCATGGTGCGGATTCCGGGGTTTACGATTGTCGATTTGCGGCGCGCTCAGACGATGGATACGATAGTGGCGTGGCTGTGGTCGTCGGCGTTCTCGGTTGCACAAGTTGACGCGAACCATGCGATTCACACCGAGCACTCAAACATCCGTTTACTTCGTGGTTGCTCGTTCGTTCGTGCCGGGTGATCGCGACCGTTATCGGGCAATAACACATTGGCTTGGCAATGAACCCTGATCTTGATGAAAGCAACACACCTTGGCACATCTTGATTGCAGGGTTGCCCAGAGTATCGAACGAGTTGACATTGGCATCTGGCATCACATTGCAGCCACTAAACCAACCGCTTTCTGTTTTTGACCTCGCTGCGGCTGGTGCCGCCGGCTTCCGCAGTTGGGCGTTACTCGAACCGCTTGCATCTGCCTGTACTTGCGAACTTGCAATTGCTCCAACCGCAGCGCCCAGTGCCGGCTACAACACGCTTAATCGCGGATGGCTTGCCTCGTCACTTCTCGTACTTCGAGGGTTTACAAAGCACTTGTCTCTCGCATGCTCCAGCTATTCGTGGAATCAGATTGCTGGCCATCAACAAAGAACCGCAGGCACTGCCGATGGCAATCTCCCCAAGTTCGTAGGCAACGTATTAGACTTTCATCTAAACATCGTCGTGAATAGCGATGCTCGTGTGGACTCTATTTCACCCGACGACATCCAATGGATATCAGACCGGTTCGATACGTTTAACAAGATGGCGGCGAATAGTGACTCATTCCGCTTTGCCCTTGAATCAAGCATCGACTGGCGATTCACAAAGGATGGCCGGTCTGCAATTGCGCGACTTTGGAGTGGTATCGAAGCAATATTTGGCATCAGCTCCGAATTGGTCTACCGTATATCTTTACTAGCAGCGTCGCTGTTGGCACCAAGAGGTACGCAGCGCAGAGAGAAGTTCCAAGAGATAAAAAAATTGTATGGCCTGAGAAGTAAGGCCGTTCACGGCTCGAAGCTGTCCGACGCCAAAATGGCAGAGGCCGTAAACGGTTCATTTCGTTTATTGGCTGATTTATTGATTTTGGCAATCGAAAGGGGACATCCGCTCACGCAGGATGATTTTGACAAGGCTGTGTTTGACTGACAGGAAAAGCCCGATAACAAAAAAATGCACCCGAGTCGCGAAGTCGGGCGTTTTGACAATGGACAATCTCTCGTCGCGACCGGGTGATTTTAGCCGTTATCCGACTGAAATCTCGCACGGGTTGACGCAACGCGATGGACCTAACCGAAGACCTGTTTGCGATTGATTGGCCCGAATCGTTTCACGTATTCTACTGCGATGGAGGTTCCGAACTTCTGTTGCGCGGCGATGGCATTGGCTTGACGCCCCCGCTTGATGATCCAGACGGCATTGGCGGGTTTGACGCCTTGATTCCAAAAAAACACCCGAAGCAGCAGCACCAAGGCCGTCGATACATTCGCTACACTGAACTCCATAAAATCGTTGGCGTTGACGGGGTGATTCTCTTTTGTCGGCCATTGGATTCGTAGCTTGGTTCTAACCCTCGCAGCCAAGCGGCGGATAACCAAGCCATTCACACGGAGCACGGCTTGCAAGTTTTCACAAATGGATACATCACGCTCCGAGCCCGGTGATGGCAATCGTTATCCGACTGATGCTATGCGACTGCTGACCTTCGCCATGCTTTTACTCCTGCCGTTCGGTTGCAATCGGCATGACCCGACCAAGCCGATCACGAACGACCAACTTTCGCTTCGGTCGCGGTCTGCAATGCACTACACAACCGTGCAACTACCCGGAACGGATGGTCAATCACCCGTATCCGTTTCCCAAGACGAGATGCAGCGACTAATTGCTGGCCTGCATCCTATCACACGGGTAAGCAGCAACCCACTCATCGGTGACTGCTACACGCTGGCCTACCAGGCCGGCATGGACCATACTTGGATCCGCGTTCAATTCATCGGCGACGATTCTTTTATGTTCGAGTGGGACGATATCGTCTACATTGGCGGTGATGCAGCTGCATTCCAGGCCGTGGTTGACGGCTTCAGTCCCGGACCTGAGGACGGCGGATAACCATCACGTGAACCGGAGCACGCGAGCTAGCGTTTTTGGCAATTGAAAATCTTTCGCGCGTGCCCGGTTACGCGTATCGTTATCCGACTGATTAACGCTGCTATTCTGTTGATACTCTGTCCTCACTTCAAAAAGTTAATCGTGCTTCGAACTGTAACCTTAACGACTTTGCTTCTTGCGCTAGCTTCCGCATGTTCGTTTGCGGAGGAGCCCAAAACTGCAACAACAGTTTTTTGTGACAACGTTGACTCAACGCTTCGTCTTTACTTTCCACCGGCCGTGACGAGCCTGCAAGACGGACGACCCAAATCCGAGTTCGTGCCAGACGTTGCGGCAATTTATGTCGATGACACGTATGTCGGCGACGCCATCGTAAACCTCCATGGGCACACACCAACCCTACGGTTTGCCGCTGGGCAACACACGATTCGCGTCCAAATGTCAAAGAATCGCATCTTTGAATCGAAAATCCACTTTCTCGGACGTGGTTCATTGCAATATCTTTCTGTCGATTTTGATCGCAAAGCCACTCCGGACAAACAATGACGGATAACCACGTGATGCACGCGGAGTCGGGCTTGCGGGCGTTTCGGCGGTGGTAAGATTGACTCTCCCGACCCGGTGATCACAAACGTTACCCGACTGAAATTTGATGAACCGCCGCACCGACACTTACGCCGATTTTGTCGACCATCCACGATATGGGCGAAGCCCGCGGTTCACAGGGCTCAATCCTATCGATGACTTCTCTCGCGGCATCTACCTTGGCTGGCATTCCCACGCTCACGAACGCATATCCGAAACTGCGATCGTCGCTAATACCGACCGCCAGCCCGATGCCACAATCCCGGTCACTCACTACTTCGATCTGCGACGTCAATGCCGTGACTGCGGTCGCAACTTTATTTTCTTTGCCGACGAACAACGCCACTGGTACGAAACTTTACATTTCTACTTGGGCGCTGATTGCGTACGCTGCATCGAATGTCGCGTGGCCGAACGCGACACGAAACGACTGCGCGAGATATACGAAACGCTTCTTAATCAAAACGCACGGTCCGATCGCGACGCTCTTGAGCTTGCCGAAACTGCTATGCTGTTGATTGATCGCGGGGTATTTGGCCATCGCTGTGTTGAATGCGTTCGATCGCTGCTAAACGCGCTTCCTGCTGACTCAAAGATTCGCCGACATGCAACTTTTCGTGATGTCGACGCTCGCTCCACGGAACGTATCCAAGGCGGCGGGTAACCAAGTCGTGAACCGGAGCGACCGGCAACGCGTTTACAAATGAAAAATCTTGGGCGGTCGCCCGGTTACGACCGCCGTTATCCGAATAAAAGAGGAAGAGTATGAAAGCCTTAGCTTCGTGCATAGTTATTCTCGGGATAGTTTGTCCTCCGACAGCAGCAGTCGAACCGCTGCAATCGCACCGATTTTCGATCGTGCAAGCAGCGTCGCGTACTATTCTGATTGATAACAATTCCGGCGAGTCCTGGGTACTCGATGAAGATCCCGTATTGCATTGGCAACCAATTCAAAGAGGAGATGTCTCTTCACTGCCGCCAGCATCTGCCCTATACGACGATGCGCGCGAGTCACAGCTAACACTTAAAGTTGAAACGAGGCGAACACCAACCGATGGCCGAAACGGCACCATCAAGGCCACGGTAACCAATCGTACTGCGACGGCTTGCAAGGACATATTGGTTTCATTTACACCCAGCAACAGTCTAATCATAAAGGCGACAGATGGCGCAATCAAATTAGATACAAACCATTATGTATGGAAGATCAAGAGGCTTGAAGTGAACGAATCGAAGATATTTGAAGCGGTAATACAAGTCGACATTGAAGCTTCCGGAAAATCGACCACACCTGTTTGGGCAGTTCAAGAGCGTTCTCAAGCCCCGCAGACCAAGACGGTACATGTCGACAATTCCGAACCAAATTGAATTTACGTTTTTAGAGATGGAATTCAGTAAAACATGATCGTGTGTTTGTATGTTCGCGGATAACCAACGCATTCAACGGCGCCGGGCTTGCGAACTTTCACCAATGGAACGTCTACTGTCCCGGCCCGCTGATGCGGCCGTTATCCGACTGAAGTACCGTGCCATCCGATGACAAGCCTCCCATTGCACGTACAGTTTCGCAGCTTCGTCGATGACGACGCGAAATACGAACGCTTTGTCCATGCTTGCATTCGCTCCCGTTCCGGCCGTGGACGTCTGCGACACTGGCAGGAGCTGCTTTGGTCCAACTTTGTTGACGAGGTGCCCGGATTTACTGGCATGCCAGTGGATGACATACTTGACCACTTCTACTTCTGTCCGTTACACCAGAATCCTCTCACGGAAATGGCGGTTCACATCCCCGCTGATTTGATTGTCACGACCGTCGGCTCCTCCGATCCAAACACACCCTATGGATTCCGCCATCCATTCGCGGTTCCGCACTCCTCCGAAACTCACGAGATTCGCCTGGACACCTGCCCCAAGTGCTTGGCACTTGCTGACCGAAACCGCGAGAACCCGAGCGGATAACCATCCGATGCACCGGAGTCGGGCTTGCGGCCGTTTTCAAATGGAACATCAACACTCCCGACCCGGTGATCGGTAACGTTATCCCATCTATCAATGCTGAATCCAGAATTGATCTTGACCGCTGAGTTCTACGTCAAGACGGAAGCCGATGACTGGATTCCGCCAGACAAGGTCGAACTGTTGTTGCGTCAACGAAGACCGAGTTCTGAACTTTCGTGGGAAATCGGACGCAAGCACGTAGAAGCAAACATCGAGCGATTGCAGGAAATGGGCTGCCCGCCAATTCTCCTCAAGTCCTCGGAACACGTGCTTGACAAGACTCTGCACGTTTCACTTCCGATCCAAGGCTCCGAATCACGTCTAGAGGGATTCACGACTGGTTTCTCGTTCTACGATGGCTGCATGAGTCTTCGGTGCAATCCGTTTGACATTGGCACGCTAAAACTTGGAGCGAAACGTCTTGCTGCTGATTTGGATTTAAACTTCGACCTGCGCTTTGGCGACGAGGGTGACCTAAACCTGGAAATTGCACCGGGGGCTGTTGACTTTGAACACGCGATGAACAAGCGTTTTGCCGGCCACAGTTTTGGTGAGTTGCACACCGAAGAGACTCCCGACTGGGAATCCGCTATTCGATCGGGGATACGCAAATGGTTAGAAAAGCATCCTGATCCAAATCTTGTTGCGCGATGGCTATCGGTGACTACCCCGGAGATTCTCGCGACAAATCTATGTCAGCGAATTGAATCAATTGATACAATCGTGTCGTGTGGTCGGGGTTTCTACGGCGATGCGAAATGGCACGACAATTTCTTAGTTCGCTATCAGGAATGGACGGCGGTCGTCAATCTTCCCGGCGTCCCGGAGCCGTTGATCGCGTGAAATTGGGATAACCAAGCGATGAACGCGGAGTGGCCGACAGCGCGTTTACAAATGGAAGATCAACCGCGGCCACCCGGTTATCGCAATCGTTATCCGACTTAAGTTCGCTCACGATTTACAACAACACAACACACCTCCAACACCATTGACGACAATGAAGACACCAGTCTTGTTAGCGACAATCCTTCTCTGCACTATGCCTGGGTGTGTCCTTGAGTGGGACAACAAGCCCAGTGCAAACAACGCAACGTCCGACTCAAGCCTGATTGGCGAATACTACACTCAGGATTCGAAAGGGGTTCGCCGAGATGCGACGATTGCACGTTCAGACGATCGAGACTATCCGTTTGCCGCGACGTTCACTATAGACAAGGAACCAGTCACATTCCTCTTCCAAACGTATAAGATTGGCAACACACGTTTGATCTTTGTGAAGGCAATAGAAAATGTCTCGAAAGAACATCTCGTTTTCCGGTACAACGTGACACGCACTCAGGTGGCGATTGAGATGGTCGGCGAATCTTTTTTTAAAGAGAACCCAAAGGCCCTGCCTGGAACGAAGATCGAAACCACCACTTCTGAGAAGTACAACGTCAAAACGACGAAAGTAAGGATTGTATCAAAACCGACTCAAATTGACGCATTCTTTCTTTTGCATGGAGAGTCAGATGAGATCTACGATACGAACGATCCAATGCTTCTGAACCGAATTGGAACGTAGGACGAACCATCGCCGCTACCTTGAAAAACTCCGGTTACCTCACGTTGACACGTCATTTGGCAATCTGCTTTTGGGCGAGACTTTTGGATGCCTCAAATCGTTGCCATGGGTGACGTTGGCTACGCACTATGCCGTTTTGTTCTTCTGCCAGTGACGCTGGCCGTCATCGCGTTCGGAATGCTTCGACGACCATCAGAGCGGTCTGCGTGGACTCACTTGGTTTCAGTATTTGGTTGCATGCCACTGCTCGCGTCTACTACGATGGAAGCTGTGGGACTAATTCAATGGTAAGCAAACCACGGCGAACCATGGGTTGCAACGAAGCTGGGCTTGCGTGATTCTGCGAAGTGGAATGTCAACGGTCCCTGCTCGCTGAACCGTACCGTTATCCGAATGAAATCACTCGCGTGGCTCGCCTTGCGAAATTCGCTACAATGAAGACATGCAAAGTGTCTACCTCGAAACAACCGTAATTGGCAACATTGCGGGTCGGCTACACCCGGCTCCGTTGATCGCTGCACGCCAAACCTTTACCCGCCGATGGTGGGGTACGGCATCAAGCCGCTACGAGCTGTTCGTCTCTGATCTCGTATTCGACGAGTGTTCTGCAGGCGACCCAACTGCTGCCAAAGAGCGATTGGCCGTTATGGACGGATTGCCGCTTCTGGAGTCGCCAGACACAGCTAAATCGCTTGCCGCTGCACTATTGGCGGGGCATGCAGTGCCGCAGAGCGAGCCTCGGGATGCCACCCACATCGCGATTGCTGCTGTCAACGGCATTGATTTTTTGGCTACGTGGAATTTCAAGCATATACTTAATCCATCGACTCAACACTTGATCGACGGCATTTGTCGCGATGCTGGCTATGAGCCCGCGACTATCTGCACCCCTGAGCAAATGCTGGAGGCCTTCGATGATTCCTGATCCTACTGCCGAAATCAAACGCATTCGACATCAACTTGGTGCTGACGACGACTTCGATCTTGATCGAATCTTTGCACGGTTGCGCCAACGCCAATCTGACTCTGGGCGAACCTATATTCGTCGAACTCCACGAAATCCGACGGATAACCAACGCATGCACCGGAGCGAGGCTTGCACGTCTTCGAAAGTGGAGAATCAAACGTCCCCCCCCGGTGATGCGTAACGTTATCCGACTGATGCTATGCGACTGCTGACCTTCGCCATGCTTTTACTCCTGCCGTTCGGTTGCAATCGGCATGCCCCGACCAAGCCGATCACGAACGACCAACTTTCGCTTCGGTCGCGGTCTGCAATGCACTACACAACCGTGCAACTACCCGGAACGGATGGTCAATCACCCGTATCCGTTTCCCAAGACGAGATGCAGCGACTAATTGCTGCCCTGCATCCTATCACACGGGTAAGCAGCAACCCACTCATCGGTGACTGCTACACGCTGGCCTACCAGGCCGGCATGGACCATACTTGGGTCCGCGTTCAATTCATCGGCGACGATTCTTTTATGTTCGAGTGGGACGATATCGTCTACATTGGCGGTGATGCAGCTGCATTCCAGGCCGTGGTTGACGGCTTCAGTCCCGGACCTGAGGACGGCGGATAACCATCACGTGAACCGGAGCACGCGAGCTAGCGTTTTTGGCAATTGAAAATCTTTCGCGCGTGCCCGGTTACGCGTATCGTTATCCGATCATGAAGCAGAGATATTGTCAATTGTCGTGTTTTGAGTTTTTGAATTAGGCTGCGATTTCATCCTGCAAGATTCCGTCTTTGAAGGAACGTCCTTCGATGACGTGAGTGATCTTCTCGTGGCTGTCCAGGCGTCTCCATTGCTTGCTGGCCGATTGAGCAAGCTTGAACATCATCGCCCGACTCGCGCGCCGTGTGCCGCTGCCTTTGGTCTTTCGATGGCGAAGGCGGATCGTAGCGAAATTCGATTCGATTGGGTTGGTCGTCCGTAAATGGCTCCAGTGCTCTGCCGGGAAGTCGTAGAACGTCAACAACACGTCGCGGTCTTTCTGCAAGCAGTCACAAGCCGCCGCATATTTCGCTCCGTACTTTTCAATGAATCCATCGAACGCTGTGTTAGCGTCGGCCTTCGTTTCCGCTTGCCAGATTTCGTGTAGGTCACCCTTCGCTTTGGGCTGTACGCTTTTGGGCATCTTGTTCAGAACGTTGGCTGTTTTGTGAACCCAGCAGCGTTGCTCACGCGTCTCTGGGAATACCTTTCGGATCGCCGCCCAGTAACCAAGAGCACCGTCGCCAACGGCAATATTGGGGGCCAAGTTCAGCCCCCGTCGCTTCAAATCGACGAGCAACTCGCACCAGCTCTGCTCGCTTTCGCGATAGCCGTCTAACACGGCGATCGACTCCGGGTTGTGCATGCAATCTGGGACACACTTCCCGATGATGTTGATCTTCCGCTCCCCTCCGAGCAACAAGCTGAATTAGACCGCCGACTAGCGGCTCATCGTTCGGATCCGTCCACTGCGATTTCCCGTAACGAACTAATGCGTCGGCACGAGGACGGTCGCTGATGTGGCATTTGTCGTACCGCCCCGAGATTGAAAACGACGTGGTTGCCGCCGTCACATGGTATGACGACAAGCAAATTGGGTTGGGCGACTATTTCCCGATCGAATACTTAGCGGACGTTCGACGAATTTGTGACACCCCACTTCTGTTTGCGATCGCTGCAAATGGACTGCGTCCTTGTCGGCTTAAACGCTTTTCGTACGTCATTCATTTTGACGTCGATGGAAAAGAGATCCTAATCGTTGCGTCGATTGCGGGTGGACGGGATGACCCTGCATTCGTTCATCGGAACGGATAACCAAGGCTTGTTGACGAAGCGGCGGTGGTAGCTGTTTTTGTCCGCTTGCACATCAATCGCCGCCGTCCGCGCAACCCTTTCGTTATCCGACTGAAACGAGTCAGCTATGATGTGTCGCACCTTGACCGTTGTGTTTGCGATTCTTGTCACTTCCGCGGGGGGCCCTGACGATACCGAGACATCATCACGAACGATCGTGAACGCGACGATCGACAAGCACCCAAATAGCGATAACCTGATCTTCACGGGTGCCTACCTCCACTACGAAACAGTGGAATCAACCTACCATGTTGAATCTCAACGCGAACAACGACACCTCGCAAACCGAAAACAAATTGTGACGCTTCTGCAATCCGAAATCGTCCGATTGGATGTTGAACAACGGAGTTTTGCAACGACCTCTGGTAACAAACTTACGGTTGCGAATGTCCAGGCTCGCTTCAAATCTAATCCGCTCGCGCTTATGCTGCCGGACGGTGCTACAATTTATCCGCAACTCGCTTTAGCGCTCAACCCGGACACCGTTACCGTCTCCAGGGTCGATCGTCGTTCTAAACCGCTTCGACTTGTGCCTCGTCCTGACGGCGGATAACCATCCGATGCACCGGAGCGGCCGTGGTTGCCCTTTTTCTCTGATTGCATGTCGTTCGTCGCCGTCCGATGATCGGTAACGTTGGTCGCTTGGATTATGTTTATGAATAGAACCGTTTGGCGAGATGACGCGGCACGCTTCCGTATGGATGATTGGTTCAATCGGTTCCAAGAGCGTATCTGCATGCCTGTCGAGAATCGTAACGTGCCATCGCGTTATGGCGATAGCCATGCTCTGATCACCGGGACGGTGGATGGGCCGCCTCTGGTCTGCCTGCACGCGATGCGAACTGGATCAGCGTTTCTTGTTTCGGAATTAAACCCTCTGCTGGAACGGTTTCGCGTGATTGCTCCGGACTTGCCAGGGCAGTCTGTCCGCGGTCCGCAAGTACGACTTTCCCTTAACGACGACTCCTATGCTCGCTGGCTGTTCGATGTGCTAGATGGTCTCGGGCTCGAAACGGTTTCGCTGTTTGGTGTGAGTTGGGGCGGATTCGTAGCTCGTCAATCCGCTACATTAGCTCCGGACCGGGTCGACAGCCTGGCCCTTTTAGTTCCCGCCGGGATTGTCCGGGGTTCTCATGTGACCGGGCTAATAAAGATGGCTTACCCAATGCTCCGCTACAGCGTACGCCGATCCGAGCCAAATTTGAAACGATGGCTTTCCTCGCTGTTTACGACTTGGGATGATCATTGGGCGGGTTTTACTAGAGATGCCGTGCGAGACATGCCTTTCGATCTTAGAATTCCCCCACTGGCATCTGATCAAGACTTGCAAAAACTTACCATGCCGGTTCTCGCCCTCGGTGCGGAAAACGACATTTGCTTTCCTGGTAAGCAGCTTGTGAACCGAATCTGTGACCAAGCCCCACATTGCCGAGGGGAAGTCATTCCCTGTCGATTACCCACAAGTCATTGGTCTGGTCCGAAGGCTTGCCAGCAGAGGGCGAAGTCGAGCATTCGCCGCGTGCCTCGCCAGATCACTTCGGCTCCCGGCGGACCGTCGCCTTCGCGGTGATTGTAGCCGCCAAGGGTCGCAAGGACCGGGATGAATTGTGACAGCTCAGGAGCTTGCTTTGGGGGAGCCGTCTTTTTCACCACTTTCCAGACCGACTTCCATTCCGCTTCGCTGAAGACGACATCACAGGGAAGCTCTGGACACTCGCGGCCTAAGAAGGTCACAAACATGATCCGCCATGCGATCACTTTGTAAAACATCAACGCGCGGATCAGTCGGTCTCTCGCTTCGAGTTGAATCTCTTCGACCCGGCAGCCAGTTTTGAAAACTCGAAAGAATACTTCGATTGGCCAACGAGCCACATACAAATCCACAATCCGCAGCGTCTGGGAAATCGTGTCGACCGGCAGAGAACTCAGTAACAGCCAGTCGACTTCGGTTCCGTCGCCTGGGCCATCGATCTCGCTCACCCAAACGACACTGATCTCGACCGGCGGCATCGAAGACTGCTTGTTGTGTGGCGCACGAAGAGTCATCCGCTTCGCTCGAATTTCTAACTTCGCAGTGCGTGCTTCACGGCCGGGGTGTTGTTTGTTTCCTGATCCTTTGGTTCGCTCGGGCGTTTGGGGAAGCTGGACTTCGCGGTAAGCGACCGGCTGGGCGGATGCGATTTCGGCACGCATTTTCTTATAAGCCGCAGGCCCGCCATCGGGGTCTTTCTCCGGCAACGAGCGTTTTCGCTGCGAGCGAATGACGAACTGAGCCGGTGTTTCATGCTGATCGGCTTCGACGAAAATGTCGTAGATGTCTCCTTCGCGATCGGCCAGCGAAACGATCTGAGTTTCAGGACATTTTCCGGCGATCTCGCAGGCCTTGCGGTAACCATCGAGCCATCGTTGCCCTTCGCCGGTGTGTAGGGGTTGGCCTTCTCGCTTCTTGCTGGTGCCGAGCGCTTCTTTGTCGCGATCGTAGAACTTAACACCGACCACCCCGAGACAAAGTTTCTCCGGCGTGAAGGCGATGTGGGAATGATCGTAAAGTCCACGGCGGCCTAAGCGATCGAGATTGCGGACGCCTTCGGGCGGATGCGCGGTGTAGTCCAGTTCGGTGGTATCTTGTGCGATGCAAACGGTGTCTTGGGCTTTGATTCGTTGGAGTGTCTTTTCAGCGTGAGCCCCGAGAATGGCTTCGGGATCGACGTTGGGGTTATCCAATAGACGGTAGGCGGCTTTGGTTTCGTCCCAGCCACTGCAAGCTTCGTTGATACTGGCCGAAGGGTTGGCCGCCAGCGAGGCGAGCAACGCTTCGGCTCGATCGTTGAGACGTTTGTCTCCAAGTTGAATATCTTGAAATTCGTATGCGATACTGGTCGGTTGCATGCTTTCACCTTGAGATTTCATTGTGCAAAATGAAATACTACAAGCGCAAATACCGTGCCAAAACGAGCTATTTTTGCGGCGACTTGTGGGTAATCAACAGGTCATTCCGGCGAGCAACCATTGCCCGCCAACAACTCCTGAATTTCGTCGCTGGCTGGCAGACAAAATCACAGCATTCTGCATAGAAACCGCATCGGATGCCCCCGAGGCGCCGAGTCGAGCGTTTTGACAATTGGGAACCACTCGCGGCGACCGGGGGATCCGTACCATCCAGCCTACTACTGACACTTATTGAGGTCCAAAACCATGCGTCCAAGCTTCGTATGTTTACTGGTCTTCGACATCGTCGCGGACATTGCTACCGAGTTGCCCGCTCAATCCCCCGCGCTGGAGGCGATCGCGCGTGAACGGTTCAATCAAGTGTTCGTCAAAGTCATCGTGCCCATTCCCCTCTCACACTCCTTGCCGGGACGGACCCTTCGTTGAGTCTTGGGTTGCCGAGCGGATCAAACAACTTGGGGAGTCCGAATACTTTGCTGTCACAGCCTGAGTGCCTGTTTGTGCTGGGCTGCTTGCGGACGATATCGTAGACAATCGCGTTCGTCTTAACGGAAAATACTCTACTGCCTCGGCGGCAGAGATGTTCCTGAACGGGAAAATTGTCGCTTGTCGGTTAGCGTAGGTGGGTTTACGCCAGCCGGTGGCGAGGCGCAAATCAGGCTGCGAGATGAACCAGGTAGTCGAGCAGGTTGCACTGTGCGGTTGCATACTGGCAAAGAATGAAATCGGATTAGGATCGAAGAAGGGCTCCGCTATGTGGCGGTCAGCATTGCGCCGCCACCTCAGGAGAGTTCCACGTCACGCGGCGATGCCAAGTAGTCATTACAAAGCGCTCGCCCGGCGCCGTCGATGACGCGGGGTGTGAGATCGGAGTCTTCCGTTCGTGCCCGGTTACGACAACCGCTACCCGACTGAGGAAATTAAGCTAGATCGACAAACCCGTGGGCGTCACCACTCTCTGATGTTGTCACGGAGCCGACCACTCGAACCAAACGGTTGGTCTACATTTGGGGCTGGTTGCCTGCCGTGATTCTTGGCGTCATGCCTGCGACGCCGGCAGAGATGCTCTCGGTCATCCTGGCGGTGGCCTTTGCCCTTCCCGTTTTCCTACCGCTGTAGGTATTGGCGTCCGACATTGACCGAATGTTGCGATGGATATTCATTGCTGTGTTGACGTTGACTTTTGTTTCCCTCGCCTCTGCAAATCGGTTCTCGCTCGGCCAATACCCGTGGTGATCGCCATTGTGTTCGCGATCACGAAAGTAGTGTTGAGCTACAAATGACTTCGTGTGTTTACGGCGCTCACTGTTTCGCATGTCATGGGCTGTTGCTCGGCCCGCTGGCCGTCATCATACTATCAGTTCCGTAAGTTCTGGTCGCCGACCGAAATCCTGCACCAAACAACGGGTAACCATCGTATGCAACGGAGCGGCGGTGGAAGTGTTTTACAAATGGTGGCTCAACTCCCGCCACCCGCTGATGCGTACCGTAGTTCAAAACATGATGAATGATCGACGTGACTTCCTCAGAAACAGTTTCGCTGCGGCGAGCGTTGCAACCTTGTCTACCTGTGCAAGCGGTCACGAACAGGAGTCGTCCGCAAAACCCTCCGATGTCGACGGGTATAGCTATCGATTGCCTAAGCTTAAACAAGGTTGCCGTTTACTTTTCCAGGGTGATTCCATTACCGACATGAAATGGGGACGCAACGAAAAAGATCGTAATCACTATCTTGGCCACAGCTACGTCTTTCTAATTGCCGCTCGACTTGGCGTTGACATGCCGAACGCCCAACTTGACATCTACAATCGTGGAATGAGTGGTCACAAGGTCGCTGATTTGCGTGGGCGTTGGAAGAAGGACGCGATCGACATGAAGCCCGATCTACTCAGCATCCTTATTGGCGTCAATGATGTTGGAAAAAATCTCGATGGGGTCGACGTCGAACGCTGGGAAGCTGACTATCGCTTCATTCTTAGCGCCAGCCGGGAAGCGAATCCAGATTTGAAGTTGGTCTTGCTCGATCCTTTTGTCTTGCCTTCCGGTCGGCTATCTAACAAAGATTCTTTCAAGAAATGGCGTGATCAGGTCGAACGACTGATCCCTATTGTCGGTCGGCTTTCTAAGGAATTCGATACCGTACACGTCAAGACCCAGGAAGTTTTCGACGCTGCTGCCCAAGCAGGATCACCTGACAACTGGATTTGGGACGGTGTTCATCCGCTGCCGCAAGGGCACGAACTAATCGCTCGCAGTTGGCTGCACGAAGTCAGTGCGAGATGGGGTTCGATGTAAAAAGGGAAGGTCGTCGTCTCTACTTGCACAAAACCGACAATGGATTTGTATCTAGCAGTTTACTGTCCACATCAGATATCTTGCAAAGCCATCGAATCCCCCATTCCACGAACTCAAAGCTGACGGCGCCTCGGTGGAGGGCTCATGTACTCAGCGCCTTCCCCCTACTGTTCTGGGCGGGGCTTTATTGCCGTGCATGCCTTTGGCGACGATGGTGGCGAGTCTAGGCCGCTCATCGCGAATGCCTATATTCTGTTCGCAACGATGGTCATTGGACTCGCGGTCCTTTCCGCCGCCTGACGACGGGAACTCATTGGAACGATAACGACGCTCTGCTGATTGCTGATTGCTGATTGCTGACTGCTGACTGCTGACTGCTGATCGCTGATCGCTGATCGCTGATCGCTGCGGTCGTCAATTGGCAGGTGCTTTCCTTTCCCGGTATTCTCATCGTACCGACTGCCGTCGTTTTCTTGTCCAGTTGATCGATGAGACGGCCGCGAGGTAAACAGCCAGGTCGTTAGCCAGCAACATAGGGCAATGTCACGCCACCGCAGAAATGAATAACAACAAAACGGGCAACCGACGCGATGAATCAGGCAGCAATTGAAATCAACGCGCAGCGTCGCCGCCGGGGTTGCGTTGGTCGTTCGCCGAACAAAGTGTTACTCGCGTCAGTGGACGCCACTGTGTCGTCGCGGACGTCCAGCCTCAGAAACCTTTGCGCATCTCTCCCCCCTAAACTCATCCGGCCTACCACTAGCAAATTCCCACCAGGGTTGTTAGTAGTTTGTGCTTGGGCAAATTAGCCGGCACGCTTTAGCCCGGCGTTGCCCAAGGTACCCGGACGCTAACGCGTCCGGGCTGATACCTCAAAATGAAACACTGCTTTGCCCTGAGATTCCCTTGACACGACGGCGGCTGACAAGTCTGGTGCTAGGTTTCGCGCTGTTTGCGTTGGCTTTCGGATTCCTATTTCCAATGGTCGGAATTCTGATGGCCGGGCCTGTGGTTAACACGCTCGCCAGCACCGTGACGATAGTTCTTTTCGGCAACCTAGCAGCTGCAGCCACGTATTCCGGTCTTTATGTCTTGGATGCTCAGGCCGATCAACAGAGCTCTGGCATTCGAAACCTCACACCTGCCGGTTGCTGTTTGGTGGCAGTCACGTTCAACGTAATGGCAGGTGTTGCGATTGGAACACCTGCTGAATACGCGGCGCCATTTTCTTCCCCCAGAACTGCTGCGCTCATCATCGGTCTGCCAGTCTTCCTTGCCGGTTGGTTCCTGCTTTCCCGCTTTGGCTTCCGGGTTTGGAAAACGAACTAAGATTGATTACAAGTTCATGGTTTCGTCCCTTCTGCCTACGAGCGTCGGTTTTGTCAGCGAGCCGCCCGATCTGCGCCACTAGCAAACGCAGCAATTCGCTGGCCAGGCACTTCCACGTCAGGCTTGAATCTTGGTAATCATCCTCGACGAAAAATCGAATTTGCCTTTACCGACGCGCTGCACAGATTAGTCACCCAAACGCTTGACCCACCAATCCCACGGAGATAGACTCCACCCATCGCAGGGTGTGCCGCTATGGGCATCCCCGACACAACATCATGATTCCGCAAAAGAGTTAACAATGCCACGCACCTCCCTGTCACTCGCTACCGTCTTGATCGTGGGCATGTCCGCGTCTCTGGTTCAAGCGCAGATGTTTAAAAATGCCATTTCGGGATCGACCCAGCAACTCAAGCGTACAGGTGGCAATGTGTCCAATTACGCCAAGCAAAGGTACGCACCACTGCCTCGCGAATCGTATTCCAAATTGGGTGGCCCGGGAGGATTGGTACCGGACAGTCGCTCCAGCCAGCAAAAGAAAAGCCAAGGCCTTCAATATGACAACAGTAGAACGGTAAAGAGAGGTAATTCGAACACGATTACTGCTGGCGAGCATGTCAAGCGAAAGTCCAGTTATGCTGCAACACTAACGCAGCCTAAGGCGCAGAACCAACCCCAAGCCCGACAACCAAGCGATGCCGAAGCGATCGCCGGTGCTATCGGCGGACTCATCGGCGGTTTCGCGCGTGCCGAACAGCAACGCCAGGCGTCCATGCAACAACAACAAAGGCAACAGCCGTGGGGACAACAACGTCCTCAGCAGCAGCAACAAGGATTCACCAACGGCTCCAACGGATACGGGCAGGTGCAAAGGCAGGGATACTCACAGCGTCAGAATCAAGGCCAGATGAGTCACAATGGGCAATCAACGCAGCGATATCAGGTGCAACGTCCGAATTACTCCAATCAGCAAAACTACTCGGGCCAACGAAGCTATTCCAACCAGCCAACGTACTCTGGGCAACAGAACCGTTCATCGCAGCAACCGAATCGTTACTATCGCTCGCGATGATGCTCGGTCGGGCGGTTGCATTGTTTGAATGTCACTTTGTTACCGAGAGACTCGAAGCCGCGGAGTGAAAGCATGGTGACGGGATTCTTTAATGGTAAACGGGCAGATCGGTGCGATACTCGATTGCCCTGCGACCTAAACGATTAGCTAACGTTTTATGCGCCAACTTGGTTAAAAATGCCAAAGACTTGCGTTGAGGATCATCGTACGGATGGTTGGCCAATCCCGGTCCCTGACAACAATTGCTTTCCGCGGGGCCACTCGCCACACTTTGCAACCAGGTTAAGCGGGTTAACGAACAGTCAGGCAAACGCTTTGGTGCGACCATCGACTGCGTGGAACGAGTTCGTTTGATCAAGTCACTCCTCACGAAGCCGGCTGCTCAAAATCGCCAATCCAAGCTTCTAGACGAGACCGTGCTTCTTCGCTAGTTGCTTCGCGGTGCTTTGGATACCGCGTCGCTGAACGAGCGACCGCAATCACGACGCCCCGAAACACCGATTTAGCTCTGCTACCTACCGAGCTACCGCTCGTCGCCGCGATTGGTGCGTCGGCTTGCTTCGGCGATCTTCTGCGCCATTTTGTCACAAGCGTTTGCTTTGGGGCGTTCGTCGTCGTTCTCAACCAAGCGAACTCGCTTGGACTTATCGCGGCACCCTACCGGCGCATCGGACTTCCCCAACTTCTACAGACCGACATGGCCCCTTGCCGCCTGGTCTATCGCACTGCGGCGTTCGAGCCCCCGCCGTCCACATCTCTTCGCGTTTGGCCAATTCCGACGGGACTGGGTTTCCTTCGTTTTGTGCGTGCGCTGGATCAGCAGACTCTCTGCCCACCAACGCCCGCTAAACAAACCACCCTATGGAGTCGAGTTCGCGCATAACCGCCAATCGCTTCGCCAGCTCCCAAAACTCGACTTGTCTTGGGTCATACCGCTCGTTGCGGGCCCAACGCGGAGGTAAAAACGCTATACTTATCGCGTTGTTTGATTCTCCAAACGGGGAGCTGATCAAATAGGAGCGATCGACGCCGTGGCGGGCAAGTGCACGATCGATCTTTTGTTTCCCATTCATTGCCCCGGAAGATCTTGAGTTCTATTGAATACGCGATTGATCGCGACTGACGAAGCGGGCTACGGGCCACAACTGGGCCCCTTGGTGATCGCAGCGACTGCCTGGGATGTTTTGGATACCGAAGATCCAGCGGCGTTATTTGATCGTCTCGAGCAAGGTTTTGAGCTGCCGTCGCTCGGTCGGATTCGGATCGGCGACTCCAAAAAATTATTCGCTCCTGGGAAGGTGAAAAGGCTGAAGACGCTTGAAGCCGCCATGCTCAGTATCGCCGCGATCGCTTCGCCACGGCCGCCTCACAATCTGTCGCAGTGGTTGCGTCTGCTTTCCCCCAACGCGACAAAGACTCTCGCCAAATCGCGGTGGTTTGCCGATCTAAGCGAGGCGTTTCCAATCGATCTCGGTTCGCCAGAGGATTGGAAATCGTTGCGTGCCGAAGTCGCCCAGCACTGGCAGACCGAGGGCCTTCAGTTCCGATCTGCCAGCGCCACAATCCTGCCAGCGGCAGAGTTTAACGCGATGTGTGATGCGGCGGGCAACAAAGCGACGTTATTGTCTGAACAAACCGTGGCTTTGGTGTTGCCTCAAATCATGGAGACCGACGCCAACGCGATCGAGGTCTTTAGCGACAAACACGGAGGCCGCGCCTATTACGGCGGGCTACTGCAACACTTCTTCCCCGACGCTCAGGTCACGGTCGAGGTCGAAGGACGACTGGCGAGTCGATATCGGATCCAGCTGGGCGAGCGTACGATCCGTTGGCACTTCACCGCCAAAGGAGATTCGTTTGCACCGGTCGCGTTGGCATCGATGGTCGCCAAATATACTCGCGAACGATTAATGGACGTCTTTAACGCCTATTGGCAAGCCCAGGTTCCCGGGTTGCGTCCCACGGCGGGATACCCCGGCGATGCGCGGCGTTTTGTCAACGAAATCGGCGACGCAGTTGCCAAGCAAGAACTGGCGGTTCACGAATTGGTGCGGCAGCGCTGATGCAGCGTCAGCAACGACAGTTCCGGAGGACAGCGGAACCGTTGCATGTGGGTGCCGAACAGACCACGTGTGACGTGCATCGTCGTCGGTGGCAGATCGAACTCGCCCGATGCGAAGCGACTGCCGTATCGACTGGGCGACAACAGCGGGCCGATAAGCGGTAACCGGCCATGACCGCCATGCGTGTGACCAGCCAGCAACAGATGAACGCCATTGCGTCGGGCCCACGCGATCTGATCGGGAGAATGGCTGAGCACCAGTCGAAAACAATCTTCAGCCAGCGAATCGAACTTTGGAGCAGGGCCAAACCAAGGCAGCTCATTTCCGCCGATCGTGATCTCGGTGTCACGCAGCATTATCTGCTTGGTGAGACTTCCAAGATCGATCCACCCCAACGCTTCCATCCCTCGACGCACCTGGCGTGGGTCGGCGATCCGCGTGTCGTGATTACCGAGGATGAAATAGCAACCGCCCGGCGCAACGATGCTGCCAAAACAGTCGGCCAGCCAGTCGATACAGTGCGGTTTGTCGACGATATCGCCCGTCAAACAAACAATCTCCGGTTGCCACTGCATCAGTTGGTCAGCGACGAATTTGTAATACGACGGCAACATGTCCCCCGTCAAATGAACATCCGAAAGATGTGCCAGCCGCAGACCTTCCAGCGACGAAGGCAGACCGGCCACGGGAAACTCTTTTCGCTCGATCGCTAAATCGCTGATCTGATTCAACGGTATCGCAGCGTTTATTCGACACCGCATCGTTCCAAACGGCGGACTGGCAAGCTGTTCGCCGACCGCAACGTGGGTCACCTGACGCTGGATCTTCAACCAACCGATTCCAAAGATCGGGCGATAGATCAACCACGGAATTCCTAGCACAACGATCGCCGCGATGCAGATCCAGCCGTAGATCCGCAGCGGCACGGGCATCGCTTCGGGTGCAGGGTAGATGAAGACCAACAGTGGAAACAGAAAGCACTCGACGGCAACCGACCGCTCGATCAATTTGATCTGCCAACGAGCCAGCCCGGTCGCGTTGATCCGATTGTAAAACGTCAGATGCAGCCCAAAGTGGCCTACCAATAAAAGCATCCAATGCATGATTTGCAGGAACATAAGCAGACTGGGGGCGGCACGTGTGGGGGAGCATCGGTGGGCAATTCTAACGCCTGGCACACGATCTGGCAGCGCCCGCTTGCGAGTGCAGCGGGCGTTCGGTGCGGCCGCGATTCGGCGACGCGAAGCCGATAGATGAATTCACCCTGGGTATTGCCAAGGGCCACGATATTCGCGGCGCAACAATTGATTCGCTTGCTCGTCCCCAGGGATCGTTTCGGTTTTACCGTCCCAAGCGATACTGCGTCCCAGCTTCATCGACAACATTCCCAACAACGCAAGATTGGTTGCTTGGTGCCCGATTAAGGCATTGCAAGCCGGTTGTTTTCCCGACTCGATCGACTTTAGAAAGTCGGCCCATAACAATTTCATGTTATGGCCATCGGGTTCTTGAAGTTGAGCGTCTTGATGTTGGATCGGCTTCTTCGCATCCGACGGATAGAACGTCCAACCGTCGCGCCAGCCGACGTGCAACGTTCCTCGGTCGCCGTAAAAATAGCAACCGACGCTGTGTCGTTCGGGGCCATTGCCGGCAAACTTGCGATGTTCCCAAGTCGCAGAAAACGAATCGAATTGGTAGACCGCGATCTGGCTGTCGGGAGCATCGGTCGTTTGTTCGGTTGCGTTCAGCACCGCAGCGCCACGTACTGGGCGGCCACCAGTCGAATAGACGCTCTTAGGATAGGGTTCTTCCGACCACCACAACATTTGATCCAACCAATGAACGCCCCAGTCGCCGAGCGTTCCGTTGGCAAAGTCCAAGAAATGCCGGAACCCGCCTGGGTGAATTTTTCGATTGAAGGGACGCAGCGGTGCCGGTCCACAATACATGTCCCAGTCGAGCGTCTCGGGTGGCTCCGAATTGCGTGAGGGCTTCTCCACGCCCCCTTTGCTGTGGACGAACATGCGCACCGATCCAATCGTTCCCGCGTTACCCTCTTTTAAAAATTGGTTGGCCGATACGTGATGGGGGCCGATACGCCGGTGCAGCCCCACTTGGACGATCCGATCGGTCGCATCCGCCACATCGACCATCGCGCGGCTTTCACCGATCGTATGCCCCGTCGGTTTTTCGACGAAGACGTGGCAACCCTTTTCCAACGCGGCGATCGCGTTGAGCGCATGCCAATGATCGGGAGTCGCGATGACCACGATATCGATTTCTTCGCGATCCAACATCTCGCGGAAATCGCCATACACCTTGGCCTGGTCGCCACACAAGTCTTCGATCTCTTCGGCCGCAAGTTCTCGTTTGTCTTGATCGACATCGCAGATCGCCACGACTTTCACCTGCTGCGAAGCGATCGCTTCTCGCAGAATATTAGTCCCCCACCAGCCCGAGCCGATCAGAGCGGTTCGATACATCGGCGCCTTGCCGGCACCATGGATCGCCGGAGCGGAACAGAGTGCCCCGGCGGTTGCGGCAGAAGCAATGAACTTTCGGCGATCCAAGGACATCGGTGGTTCTCATCAACGGGGGAAAGGAGGCAATTTAGCGACAAAAAAGGAAGTGGTACTTGACGCTCCCCAATAATGGGAGTGTCGACGGCGACTGCTTCAGAACAGTCGACGTTTGGCTGGCGTGGAAAACGGCTTCGTCCCAATTGTAGGTCAACGATAGCCGGCAAAAAAGCGTCCCCTGTGCGGGGGGAGGACTCAGGAAATTGCAAAAAATATGCTATCCTCCCTTGCACGCCCCGTCTGCAGAGGGGTAGTATGTACATGTGTCGACGCCATTGTGTCTTACTTGTTGCACGCGCAAGAGGAGTTACCCAGCGGATTCGGGTGGTATTTTTCGCGTCCAATAGTGCGAGACCGTCCACATTGGTACTGCAAGTACAACCAGCGGCGGTATTTTGCAAAATGGGTCCGCAACACGCGATTCCACACCACGACGATTCAAATTTTTCCCGCGACGCAAATCAGTGCCTGCTTGTCTTGGCTGATTAATACTGCGATCGCATAACCGACTTTCCGAGACCGGAAACACAGCCGAACGCGACTCATCCAAAGCGTTCGCAGGAGCCAAGAATGAATATCCGATTGCTTATCGTTGATGACCACGAAGTTGTTCGATTGGGGTTGCGCAACCTTCTGACCGACGTCGAGGTGGAAATTGTGGGCGAAGCGGTCACTTCCGCCGAAGCTTTGGAATTCCTGACGAAGCAAACCCCCGACATCGTTCTCTTGGACATCCGGATGCCTGGCGGAGACGGCCTGGCGGCGTTGGGACGGATCAAATTGGATTATCCCGACCTTCCCGTTCTGTTGCTGTCGGCCTACGACAATCCAACCTACGTAGCCCGCGCCGTCGCTTTAGGGGCCGCAGGCTATCTGTTGAAGGATTGCGAACGGAGCAAATTGGTCGAAGCGATCCGATTGTGCGCCGGCGGCGGGTCGGCCTGGACACGAGACGAACTGCGTCGTGTTACCGGTGCATTGGCGACGCCACGAATCGCATCGGACATCGATGTTCCACTGACCCAGCGTGAAAGCGAAGTCCTGCGACAGATGGCGTTGGGATTGACCAACAAAGAGATCGCCAAAGCGCTCGATATCAGTTACGAGACGGTCAAAGAGCATGTCCAACACATCCTCCGCAAGGTGGGCGTCACCGACCGTACTCAAGCGGCTGTCTGGGCGGTCCGCAAGAACTTGGTTTAGTCGACCAGTTGGCGGCGTTGGGCAACGCGAATCGAATCGTTGCATCGCATGGCCATCTGGGCCATGCGATAGCCAACCGATGAACCAAACGGACGTTGTCCGACGTTCTTCTCTTCAATAGCGTCGGCCTCACTCTTGGCCGACAATCGCAGGCCACGCTCGCACGCGGCCGACGCGTTCGTTGCCCATCGTTTCTTGATGCGGCCCAAGCCCTTTTCTCGCGGCGGTGATTCCCAACCGCCAGGGCCTCGCGTTAGCGGACGGCCGCCTTGATGGAATCGAGCATCGGGTCGGAAGTCTCCGCGGCATTGTCGTTCCGCAATTCCAACGGCAAGGTGACAATAAAGGTACTACCGCGGCCCAACTCACTGGTGAACGTGACTTCTCCCCCGAGCAACTTGCACAGTTCTTTCACGATCGACAACCCCAATCCGGTGCCGGAGAACTCGCGAGTCAGTCCGTCGTTGTCGAGCACAACCTTGCTCTGCCGAAACTTTTCGAAGATCACCTTCTGGTCATCTTCCGGAATCCCAATTCCGGTATCGGTCACCATCAGCCGGAATCGATCGTTATCGGCGAGTTCGATCTTGGCGGTGATCAGGCCCCCTTCGGGCGTGAACTTGATCGCATTGCCCAGCAAATTTGTCAGGATCTGACCGATTTTATTCTGATCCTGCAGGACGCGTGGCAAATCGTCGTCGGCATCGATCGACAGGTCGATGTTTTTTTCGTTCGAAAGACTTCGGACCATGTCACACTGGGAACTGACGACCGAAACGATATCGAACCGCGACGGGCGCACCTCCATTTTCCCCGCCTCGACCTTTGCCAAGTCGAGGATATCGTTGATCATCTCCAACAGCACGCGACCACTCTTTTCGATGTTCGACGCGTAATTGCGTTGCTTGTCGGTCAACGTCTGCAGCCCCTTTAGAACATCTGAAAAACCGATGATGCTGTTCAACGGCGTTCGCAATTCATGGCTCATATTGGCCAGGAAATCGCTCTTCAGACGGTTCGCTTCATATAACTGCAGGTTCAATTGAGCCAATTGGTCTACGCGTTGATCCAGTTCGCGGTTGACTTCCCGCAATTGATCCTGGGTTTCGGTCAGGTGGCGAAGCATGCGATTGAACGCGTCGGCCAGTTCGTTGAATTCGTCCTCGGTATCGATCTCGGCCCGCAATTCGGTGTTACCTCGCGAGATCGAATCGCTGACGTCACGCAAGTGCTGCAGCGGATGCAGAACCAAATAACGCAGGATCATGTGCAACACCGCCAACGTGATTGCGATGATCAACATTGCCAAAGCCATCACGACGGCGCGGATCCAAGTGGCCGACGCTTCGGTCTCTTTATAGGGCATGCTGACGCGTACAGCCCGAAACGGCGTAGCGGCGACCAATTGTTCAGCGAACTCTTCGTTCGGCAGATCGCTGAAGAAATTGAAGTTCGGGCTGGTGTGGCATGTCATGCAGATCGGCTTGAAGAAGATCGGATCGTAGAAGATGTACCGATCGCCGACCGGACCGCGCTCTTCGAACAGCGGTTGCAGGGTCAGATGCATGAAGTTGTCGTTGTCGTCCAGTTCGCTTGCTTGCAGGAAATTGGGCCGGTTTTCGGTGTAGTGCCGCGTCAGATATTCGCGGTAGCGAACCTCTAGATCCTTCAATTTCGCCCGTTCTTCGGGATCGGTCGACACGATCGGTTCGCGAAGATCCTGCAGCGTCGGCCCTTCGTCCAACGCGATCACTTCGGCCGCGTGTTTCTTCTTTTTCAGCAGATAGACATCCAATTTGTCCAGCGTTTCCCAATCGCGTGCCAACAGTTTGTCCAACGATTCGTCATCGACCTTCTCCTTGCCGATGATCTGTTGACGTTGCTTCTTGACCGCATCGGTCATCATCACCCGCCAGTGCTCGCGCGCGAGGATGGTGTTGGCGTAGTCCTTGGCGCTCTGTTGAATCTTTTGCGAAACCAATCGCTGTGCGATGACTTCAACAATCGAAAACGCAAAGAACATCAGCAGCAGAAGCGCTGCGCCGAAGAACAGCAGACATTTCCGCTCCAGGCTCATCGACGAAAAGATGCCCGATAGCATTCGGAACATGACCGCACGGACCTCGAGGAATCAAAAGGTGCCCAAATTTAAGCTCCTTTTGTCGCACACAATCATTCCTTTGGCAATCGCAACACGCTGCCCCCTTCGTTGACCAACGGCGTCCCAACACCTTCGGCGAGATCGACGTTCGCCAGATAAGTCTGCGATTGCCCCTCGGTTCGCAATTGAGCGACGCCGTTGAGTTCGCACAACGAGGCGCCGATCGTGACACTGCTGCTTCCCCCAACGCTGATTCCGCTGCGGCCATTATGCCGCGACGCAATCCCAATCAATTGAACATCGTTCGCTTTGTCGTGCGCGTTGATCCCGTCGAGTCGGTAGCCGCGGATGGTCAGGTCGGTGATGATCACGTTTTCGACATCGTACATCGTGATTCCAACCGCTTCGCTCGTGATCTCCAACGCTTCGTCCAATGGACTCTTGCCAGCCGGCGGACGATAGAACATCCGCCCGTTCCAATGCGCCCAATGCCCCTCAGGCATCGAGACAAAGTTGCCGTCACGCGTGATAAACCGGGGCAACGCTCGGCCACCGAGCATCATCTGACCGTATCCCGGCCGCGGCGGGACGTAGCGGTACAGATCGCCGCTAACCACTTCCCATCCATCGCGACGCGGTGTCGTCGATCCATCCAACACCGCACCGTTGCCGACGATCCGAAACGGAAACATCGGCGTGCCGCTGTGTTTTGTTCCATTCAGGGAAATGCACTCGCGATACGGAACGCCAGTCTTTGTCAGCACGATCGAATCGCCAGCCTGTGCGACCAGCAGCGCCCGCATGATCGTGCGATACGGTCCAAAGCTAGCCGCTCCGGCGACCAATCCGCGATCGTTCTGATAATCACTGCCACTGACATTGTCGATCACCAGTTCCCGCGCCATCGCGAAGGGGGTCCAGCAGGCAATCGTTAACGCGAGCGTAAGTTTTAATAAGGGTGTTCGGAGAAGCATGATCAACATCGACCGTCGTTGTAATTTTCAATGAATCGTTTCTCGAGATCGTTGTCCCGATTCGCAGCCACCCTTCCTTTGGAAGCACTGGTTGCCATTGCCGCCGCGACTGGAAACGTCGACTAGCAATCGGCCCCGTCAGTTTGCAGCCGTGGGAAGCACCGGACAGTTTCCCCGCATTGCAGCAGCCGTAGGGCTGCGCAACGACTAGAGATCGGGATCCGCCCGCACTGCAACACTCCAAACGTAGCACGCCCCTGGGAACTGGTTGCGGGAAGCGATCAAGTAAATTTCCGGATAGGGCAACTTTGTAACGAAATCGCACACTTCAAGCGAGATTGGTCGCGGAAGTTCAGGGCTAGCACGGTTCCAATTTGACGTACCAGCCGGTACACGCGAGCGTCCGGTCCCCATGCACAACGCCGCGCTAAGGCGTGACAGCAAATTTGCTTAAGAAGCGGACAAAGCGATGACGCCTGCCCACGCTCCCATTGCAAAACCTCTGCGACCTCGGCGACTCTGCGTTTCAATCACCCCGTGCTCTCGCTCGCCCCGATAGGATCGCTGCTTATCGCAAAAGGGGAATTTAAACGCAGAGCCGCAGAGAGCGCAGAGAAGTCAAATCCTTAGAAGCGAGCAAGCTATAAAGCCTGACCACGCTCCCATTGCAAAACCTCGGCGACTCTGCGTTTCAATCACCCCATGCTCTCGCTCGCCCCGATAGGATCGCGGCTTATCGCAAAAGGGGATTTTAACGCAGAGCCGCAGAGAGCGCAGAGAAGTCATTTGCTTTGAAGCGGACAGAAAACCTCTGGCTGGATTGGCACCGAACTTTTTAACTCGGTTTTCTGTCCGGCTCTAAGCATTGACTCTTCGCAACCTTGGGCGGAAGTTGCCCGATCTTCGGTTTGTCCTCAACTACCAAAAAGTTTAGGATCAACCCGTGCCGCCGTCTCGCCCCACCGTGACCTGCAGCATTAACACATCATCGCACACCGCTTTCCACACCGCACACAACAATCGAATGATTTACGAATCCCATTCCCACACACCACTTTGTAAACACGCCCAGGGAACACCCACCGAATACGCGGCAGCAGCCCACCGCGCCGGCATGCCAGGGATCACGATCACATGCCACAACCCGATGCCCGACCGGTTCTCGGTACACGTTCGCATGGATCCCGAACAATGGGATGAATACATCCGAATCGTTGCCCAAGCGGCTGAAGAATGGCGTGGCAAGGTCGATGTCCGTCTGGGCTTGGAAGCCGACTACTATCCAGGGCACGTCGATTTTGTCCGCAAACAGATCGCCGAAAATCCACTCAGCTACGTGATCGGATCGGTTCATCCGCAGACCCCCGAATATCGCCGTGACTTCCGCACCGACGATCCGTTGCGCGATCAGATCACCTACTTCAACATGCTTGCCGATGCTGCGGAGACCGGGCTGTTTGATTGCATCTCCCATCCCGACCTGATCAAAAACGAAACGCCCGACGACTGGCAGACCGAACGCTTGCTCGACACGATCGCCCGTGTGTTGGACCGGATCGCAGCTTCCAACACGGCGATGGAGCTGAACACCAGCGGACGCTACAAAAAGATCACCGAGATGAATCCCTTCCCTCAGATGTTGCAGATGATGCACGAACGCGAGATCCCCGTCGTGATCGGCGCCGACGCGCATGTCCCCGACCGCGTCGGGGAAGGTTATCCCGAAGCACTTGCGCTGTTGCAGCAAGCCGGGTACGACGAAGTCCTCTACTTCATCGATCGTCAGCCGCAACGCGTCGCGATCTCCCAAGCCCTTCAATACGACTGGGGTAAATAGTCCCGCCAGCTGCCGTCGATCAGGCGATGATCTCGTTCAACACATTGCCGTGCACATCAGTCAGCCGAAAGTCGCGGCCGCCGGAACGGAAAGTCAACTTTTCGTGGTCGATGCCTAATTGATGCAGCACCGTCGCCCAGACGTCGTAAATCGTGCAGGGCTTTTCCACCGCACGGTAGCCCAGCTCGTCGGTCGCTCCGTAAGTCGTTCCGCCGCGGATTCCGCCGCCAGCCAACCATAAACTGAAACCGAACGGATTGTGATCGCGACCGTTGGAACCTTGCGAGAAAGGCGTTCGACCGAACTCACCAGTGAAGACGATCAACGTCTCATCCAACAGTCCACGGGCTTCGAGATCTTTGATCAGCGCCGCGATCGGCCGGTCGACTTGCCCTGCCATCGCGCGATGCCCTTTCTCCAAGTCGCCATGTTGATCCCAAGGGTTCGCTGCGCCGCCGGCCCCGATCCCTCGCGTGAGACAAGAGAGTTCGACAAAACGGACGCCCTGTTCGACCAATTTCCGTGCCAACAACGCTTGGCGGCCATACGCGGACCGTGATGGATCGGGATCGTCGATCCCGTACAGACTCATCGTCGCATCGGTTTCGTCGGAGATGTCACAGATCTCCGGCACCGCCGATTGCATCCGAAACGCTGTTTCAAAATTTTCGATCGCTGCGTCGACCTGACGGTTCCGCGCCAAATCGGCAAACTCCGAATCGATCTGGCGGACGAAGTCGAGCCGTTGTCGCTGCAACGTCAGCGATTGCGCGGGCCGGATGTTCGGAACCGCATCGAGTTTGTCGGCTTGCAGAATCGAAGCCTGATGTTGAGCCGGAAGGTAACCGCTGCTGAACAACCCGACGCCGCCATGAGGTGGCACCGCGCCGCCGCTCTGCAACACGACGTAGCTGGGCAGGTTCTCGTTCGCCGCCCCTAACCCATAACTGATCCACGCACCGGCACTGGGATGCCCCAAAAAAGGGAAGCCAGTGTGGATCGCGAAGTTACCTTGAGCGTGTTCGTTGACGTTGGTCGTCGCCGAACGGACGATCGCCAAATGATCGGCACAACTGCCGAGTTCGGGAAAGATCTCGCTGATCTCCAACCCGCTTTCGCCGTAAGGCTTGAAGGCGAACGGACTACCGAAGATCTTGCCGTTGTTGTTGAACTGGGTTCGTTCGACCTTGACCGGCATCGATTTGCCATGGTCTTTGACCAGTTGCGGTTTCGGATCGAACGAATCGACGTGCGAAACGCCCCCGGACATGTAGCACAAGATCACGCTCTTGGCTTTCGGATTGACCAACGGTACCGTCGGCGCGGCCGTTGCTTGCTGCTGCAGGCTCGATAAAGCAAGCATCCCAAATCCGCTGCTACATGTTTGCAACCAGCGTCTCCGCGAAGCGACGTCGCGGTGCGAAGTATCAGCGAACATAGAGGAACTCCTTCATATTGAGCAGCGAATGGGCAAAGTCGATCCAATGTTGTTGCGGTCCCGGCGCCGAAGCAGTCTCGTCGCGTTGACGCTGCAGCGTAGCCAGTTGCGTTTCCAATACCAACAGTTGTTCCCGCTGGACGGGTTCCAACGCGGCGATGATCTGTTCACGAGTGATCACGTTGACGGCTTGGGATGCCAACGCCTGCACCTCCGTTTCCGACAGCGCCACGTCGTACAGTCGCGCGTCGTAGATCCGCCCTTTCAGCATCCGTCCCCCAGTCGCTCGCGTGCCGTGACGCATTCCGAAGATGACCTGAGTCCGATCGGGGGGAAACGTTTGCACGCCCGTGTTGTAAGGCGTTCCGTAGACCTGTCCGTTGCGATAACAAGTGATCGTGCCATCCTTGCCATAGGTGATCACGAGATGGATGGGCTGCTGATCCGCCTGGTCTTCTACACCGGCTTGCAAGTTTTGAGTTCGACGCCCATGGTCGCTGCCGCTCATCCAGCGACGCGGTTCGCGCTCGGCAAACACGATCGCATCGAACAGCACACCATCGGTCGTCTGGATCGACAGTGCGGCACCGCCGTGCTGCTGTAAATCGTCCAACTGCACGACAACCTCGAGCGACTTCGCCGCAATCGATTCAGGCAACGCAGCGGACGCGGCCCAACCGCCGCCGTCAACGATGAGAGCCCCGTCGCTTAAGCGCGCGGTGCCGTGAAGGGTCAATTGCTCTTTCGCTGTCGCGTCGGTTGCCAGCCGTCCGAAATCCCAGTGCCGCAACGGCGTGGGGAGCGAGTCGTCGGCCGCAGTTCCCCCCTGCGTCGGCCGGTTCAGGGCGGACAACAGACGCTTGTGGGTCGGGATGGTGATCTGATCGATTTGTTCTCGCTGCTGCGCGATCTGTTGGTCCCGCTGGGCGATCCGCTGGCGAATCGCTTCGTTTGCAGATTGGCTTTGCTGCAGAAAACCGGTTGCCGCTCGCAGCTCTGATTCGCTAGGAGGGCGTCCGAAACAGCGGCGCCAAATGGCACCGACCCGCTGCGCAGGATCGAGTAACGATTCGTCGGTCAAGATGTCTTGCGACAAACGTTGAGCGGCTCTGAGCACAAAATTATTATTCAGCATCATCAAAGCTTGGGCGGGGACGTTGGTGACGTCGCGGCGGCCTTTGCAGCTGAATGGAACCGGTGCGTCGAAGCTGCTCAAGAACGGATCCAAGGAGTTGCGAATCACGTTGACATAGACCGACCGGCGATCGCTGTCGCCGCGGACCGCTCCCTCGGGCGGCGTCGTCTGCAAACGCCCCGAAACCAACAGCAGGGAATCGCGAATCGCTTCGGCTTCCAATCGCGATGTCGTTCGATACGAGAGCCATAAGTTGTCGGGATCGACATCGAGTGCCTTGGCAGAGGGCGTCGATTGCTGGCGCCACGTTTCGCTGGTCACGATCTGGCGGATCAGTTGTTTGATCGACCAGCCGTTGTCGCGGAAGTTGTTGGCCAGGTAGTCCAACAATTCCGGATGGGTCGGCGGAACGCCCAGTCGGCCAAAATTGTCGGTCGTCGCGACGATCCCGCGTCCAAACAAGTGATGCCAAATTCGGTTAACGATCACCCGCGCGGTCAACGGATTGTCGCCGCCGACCAGATCCTCAGCCAGTTGATCTCGACCACTCAGGTCGGTCTGATAGGGTTCCGCATCAAACGCTTCCAAAAAACGCCGCGGGATCGGTTGGTCGGGCTGTTTGTGATCGCCGCGAATGTACAACGGGTGATCGTGCCCTTGCCATTCGGCCAGCGTCGGCACGCGGCGAGGCACCGGGATTTCCGCTTCCAAACGGCGGTATCCTTCGATCAACGGCTTCGCGGCCGGCAATTGATCCAACCCGTTGGGCAATAGATTTTGTTGAACAGACGCGTCCAGCAACAACGCTTGCGGATCGGTCATCATCCCCGCTTGCCACGCCTGAATCGCGTCGCCAATCGCCGTCGCATAGATCGCGGCCAAAGCGTCCAAGGAAGCCGGGGGCTGTTCCAACGCGGTTGCGAACAACGGCCCAAGCGGTTCTCGCCAGTCGGCTGGCGGCTGCTGACCGGGTTCGGTGACCACGGCGCGTCGAATCCCAAACCAGGAGCGATCGCTATCCTTGACCAACAGCGGCGCGTCCCGCGCGGTGGCCAATTCGATGTGCAGGTCGTCTCCACTCCAGTAGCTCAAATCGTACTGCTGCCAATGCCAACGCGAGGCCTTCGCCCCCGATAGTTTTGTGACAGGATAGACGGTTCCATTTCGAGGATAGTTCTGCACCACAAACCGACTCGACGACGCCCCGTCGCCAGCGATCTGGACCCACAAGCGTTGATCGTCGGCGACGCGAAAGTCCTCCGACGTCAGCACCGCCGCTTGCTTGTTGCTGACCAAATTCGCCACCAAGCCCGCCGGATAGATTCCTCGTAGCACTGGCCCCGATTCGGCGATGGCGAATTCGCCCGCCGACGTCGGTTGCGGTTGCCGCTTCGATTCCCGACCGGACTCGGGCACCAATCCGTTGCCGTAAGCAAACCATTCTGTTTCGGTGTTCGGTTCTCCGAGTTGCCAATCGTACGGATGAGACGCTTTCTCGAACGCAGCGCGTTGATTTTGCAGCGTTTCAAATTCGTCGATCTGCCGCTGCCACGCGGCGGAAAAAGTTTCTCCGGCAGCAACCGCCCGCTGCGTCGCGGCCCAGGGCCGCAGCACCGCATGCAGATCCTTCGCATCCGATTCGCTTGCCGACGACGAGGTCAAACGCTCGGCCAGCCCATCGACGACGGGCTGCCAATCGGCGACTATCGCATCGCGGATCTTCGGTTTCATTTCCGTTAAGGTCTCCCGATGTCGATTCAATCGACTGGGGAGATCGATCGCCGCCCGCCCCGGACGGGTCGATCCGACAATTCCCGCAAAGGCGTAGTAGTCGGCTTGGCTGATCGCGTCGAACTTATGGTTGTGGCATCGAGCACAGGAAACGGTCAGTCCCAAAAACGCTTTACTGACGACATCGATCGCATCGTCTGTAAATCGAACGCGTTCATCCAAAGCGTCGGTCGGGGCAAAGCCATGAAAGACCATCCGCCAGTGCGCCGTGCCGATCAAAGATTCGTTGATGCCAAGCGATTCATCGATCCGAGGTTCGGGCAACCGATCCCCGGCGATATGCTCGCGGACCAATTGATCGTAGGGCACGTCTCGATTGAGAGCCCGGATCAGGTAGTCGCGGTAAAGCGTAGCCCCTGCAATTCGCGGATCCCCTTCGCTACCGTGCGACTGGGCATATCGAAACCAATCCATCCAATGCCTCGCCCAACGCTCGCCGAAATGCGGCGACTGCAACAATTCGTCGACAAGATTTTCATAGGCGTCGGCGGCGGGATCGTCGACAAACGCATCGATTTGCTGGGGCGTTGGCGGCAGACCGGTCAATGCAAAATAGAGCCGCCGAACCAGCGTCAAACGATCGGCCGCTGCGGCGGGCTGCAATCCCGCCGCTTGCATTTTTTCATACATGAACCGATCGATCGGATCGGCCGACCAACCATTGTCGCCATCGGGCGGGGAAGCTTTTGCGATCGGTTGGAAGCTCCACCACTTCGCTCGCTTGTCCCGAATCGCTTCCCACGAAGTCGATTGGGCCAGCTCCTCGGCCGACGGCGGAGCGTCGCGAGGATCGGGGGCGCCTCGAGCAATCCAGGTTTCGAAATCGGCAAGAATCGCATCGCTCAGCTTCTCGCCTCCCTCGGGCATCTCAAGCCCTTCGATCTCGTGCCGCATCACCTTCAACAAAAAACTGTCGTTCGTTGGCTCGCCTAACGAAGGCCCCGAATGGCCTCCCTTTCGTAGCGGCGTCCGCCAATCCAACGCCAGCTCCGCTTCGGCCGTCGATTCGCTGTTGTGGCATTCGTAACAATGCTCCACCAAAACCGGGCGGATCTTTGCTTCAAAGAATTCAACGTCCTCGGGGGCGAACGCGTCGGCTGCTGACGCAGAGGTTCCAGCCGCCAGGATCAGCAGACTCAGGGCGATCGATCGAAGTCGGTTCATGCAGATTGCCTGTGAGTGCGGTTGCAAGTTGGGAAGGACGCAGCGGATCGGGAAGAGGACGCCACTATGGCGACACGTGCCTCCTAGCGGGGGACGCAAGGGAAGGTCAGGCGGGCGTCCCCGTTCGTTCCGCGTGGGGGGTGATGGCCGATTCTAGCCGATTGGCAGTAAGATCGCGAACGCATTTTTATTGCGGCGCGCTCGCTGCATCGTAATGGCCAGATCGCCCGTTGGCATGTTACGATTCGTGCAACGGCCCCCCGACTTTTGGATTATCGAATGAGCGAAAAACTCGAACCCGCAGACCGGCGCACCAAGCTGGCGGTCCGTTTTTCCGTCGCCATCGCGGCGCTGCTGTTGATCGCAGCCAGCGTGACGGCGTCGCGCGATCCGTTTCCCGTCGATGCGGTGTTGACGACGGCCGGCTGGGCGGATGAATCGACCTGCAGCGAATGCCATGTCGAAGCGGATACCTATCCCGAAACGGGGCACGCGCAGACGCTGCGGCTGGCGTCGGACGCCAAGTCGATCCAAACGTTGACTGGTTTGACGAAACAAGCGTTGCCCAATGAGGAAGCGTTTGAAATCGAGATCGATTCCAATTCGGAAGTCCACGCGATCACCGAGCGCGAAGGGATCACGCGGCGAATTCGGATCGATTGGTGTTTTGGTTCGGGAGCTCACGCCCATACGTGGACTTCGACAATGGACGATCTGTTGGGGAACACCGACGAGGTCGAATTTCGTTGGACGTGGTTTCATCACACCGATCGATTCGCCCGCACTCCGGGACAACCCGAACACGTGGGCGATACGCACTACGGAGCGTTTGGCCTGTTCTTCGACGGGGCCAAATCGGTCAGCTGTTTCTCCTGCCATAGCAGTTATCTGCCGGCCGAAAATTCATCGATCGATTTCCACGGGATGGTTTCGAGCATCAATTGCCAACGTTGCCATGGACCCCAACAAGCGCATGTCGCTGCCGGTGGAGAAGGGGTCATCGACGATTGGATGGCAACCGATCGAATCGATGCGGTCCACCGATGCGGTCAGTGTCACCGCAACGCCGATGAACAGGAGCCCGATGAGATCCGCACAGACAACCTCGACATCGTTCGCTTCCAACCGGTCGGTCTGCTGCAGTCACCCTGCTTCATCGAATCGGAAATGAGCTGCACGACATGCCACGATCCCCACAAATCGCTGGCCGCCCAAGATTCCAAGGGCATTTGGCAATGCGTCCAATGCCACGATCCCCAGCAGCCACAGCATACGACCTGCGGGGCGGGGAACCGCGACGATTGTTTGCGCTGCCATATGCCGGCTGTCCCGATGAATCCTAACATTCGTTTTACCGACCACTGGATCCGCGTGCGGGATGACATCCAGGAGACCAAGTGAGCAAAGAACCTTCGCGACATCGACGCCATCCGGCCAAGGGCCCCAAGCCTTCGGCCGGTCCCTCCGCCACCACGACGCCTCCGGATCGCAAACATCTTCTTTCGCGGCTGCCGTCGCAGTTCGGTGCGTGGGGATCTTGGTGGGCTGCTTGTGCAATCATCTTAGTCGCAGCAAGCGTCACGCGATTCGGCGAACCAGTCGCCTTGATTCCGCCCATCGACAACAGCCTCTTGGCTGGCGGGGAGGCTTGGAATCCGTGGCTCTCCCGATTCCCTTCGCTCATGCCTCTGTTTGTTTGGCCAACCTGGTTGGCGATCGCCGCAATCGCCGTTCTGATCGCTGCGGTGGCCCAACGGACGCTGCGATGCACGGCGGCGGGCTGCGTGATCGCGATGGTCGTTGGCCTTTGTCAAATCGATCCGCACGGCGGATTTTTGGCGGCTTGCCTAACCTACGCAGCGATACGATTGCGCGACCGCGTCCTGGCCCACGATGAACCATCGCGCGACAAAAGCCTTCGGACATTTGCGTTGGTTGGCTTGATCAGTGGTGCCGCATTGGCAACGACACTGGAAATGGCGATCCCATTGGCGATCTTGGCCCTAACCGTCGTGTCGGTCTGCCAACAGGCGATTGCCAATCGCCTGCGAGTGGGATTGATCTTAGGACTCACCGCCGGATGGCTCTTGTTGCTGATTGGGTTATTTGCCCTGCAGCCGGGATTGCTGGCGGCAATGATGCGTCCGTTGACGGCGATCATCGATCGACCTCCCGAGTCGCTAATGCCATCGATGCAGGTCGTCTGGAAAACACCTGACTTCGGATGGCCCCATGTCGTCGTCTTACTCTTCATCATCGACTGTTGGCGTCGTTGGTTCATGGCGCGGTCGACGCGTTTGAGCGATGGCCTGTTGCTGGCCCTCTTCACGGCGTTAGCGGTTGGTTCGGGACGCTACTTTTGGCTCGCATCGCTGGCGATCGCCTGCACTGCGTCGTCGGATCGATTTGTGTTGTTGCAAACCGCAGAACAAACCAGCAACCGCCGCTGGCGTTGGGCCGCCATCGGCATGGCGATGGCATTGCTGGCAGCCCACCTGGGACTGCAGCGCCACGAAATATTGGGATCGTTATCGTCGGCTCGCACTGTCGACACGGGGCAGTGGAATCTGGCCGGCCCGGTCGTTGTGCAGAACCTCGACTTAGCGAACGCCTGGGAATTGCAAGACGCTCGTCAGACACTCCCTTTGGTGGTCAACGACCGTTGGGATATCTACGGCGATTTCTATCCACAATACGCTGCGATCGTGAACGACTGGAGCAATTGGCGGGAGCATCGCTATGTCCGCAGCGATGGCCAATGGGGAGGTTTTCGCAAGTGGTTCGACGAATGGAACCCCAAGCTGATCGTCGTCGATGCAAACGATCTCAGCACGATCCGGCATCACTCGCTCGATTCACCATGGAAGACGCTGGGAATCGACAGCGATCGGGTGATCTTTGCGCAAACCGACGATCGCCAGGCCAGCGCCCCGCTGCGTGAAGCGGCCCGTTTGTTGTCGATCTTAGAAATTCCTCGCCCCGCCCCCGAAGTCCACTTCGAACGGGCGATCGCTTTCGGCGGCCCGTCCGATTCGCGGAAGGTCTCCTTGGTGTTGTCGGCCCTACGCTTTCCGTTCGCCGCCCTCCGCGTCCTCCCCGACGATGACCAAACCGAAACGGAATACGCGCGCACGATGGCATTGTTGGAAAGCGCCCACCGAACGCTCCGCTACACCGGCGTCCCGTCGTTGATCGACCAAACCCGCGCCCTGGCGCACAGCCAAAAGCTGTTCGCCCGCAGCGATCTGCAGCCGCCGCAGCGACAACAAATTGAAACTGCGATCGAAACGCTGAAGCAACAGCAACGCATCGGCTCGGTTGACGCCTCAAGCATCCGTCGAAATCGTGAACAACAGGACTTAGAGAACACGATTCGCGACCGACTGTTGGAAGGTGAGTTTACAGAAGCTACGGTACTACTGCCAAAGCTGAACCATGGGGCACTGCGCGATCTTCTTGAGGTCACAGCCACGATGCCGCTGCAACCAACACGGAATATTCGAGCGGCGCTGCAAGCGATTAATCAGCCGGGAATTCGCGATTCCGATGACTTCGCAGAAATTCACTTTTACGTAGGGACCTGCAGTATCGAACTCGGGGATTTTGACGCTGCTCTAGAACAGCTAAGAGCCCACCTCTCCTGGGACACGAGCCATCCCCACAAGGACCTTTCCGCCGCATTCTGTGGCCAGATCACCAACTAACGCCCCCTCAAGGCTTGACTATTCAGCCTAAGTCGGAGAGATTCTCGCTCCCAACCTCCGACATCATCGCCGGCGACACCATCTTTTGGTCGCCTGACTTGAAATGCCGGGCGTCAAACGTTTGTTGCTTTCTTGCCACACCGGTGCGCGGTGGGCGTGTTGGATTACCTGGGCGTGATGTTTTGTGGGGCGCATGTCGCGCATCCCACCCGCGCTCGAAAACCGTTTTGAACTTGGAGAACAGAGGTAGATGAAAGTCGCTCAATGGATCGTTGTTTTGGTATGTCTCACCACGCCGCTGCTCGGCTGTGGCAATCCGAATTCGGTGAGCCCCGATGATCCCAAGTTCAATGAACCGATGCCGCCAGTCGACGGAGCTGCCGAACAGGCCGCCAGTCAAAAGTGATCGACCGGCAGCCGAGCGGGGAACGGCCGCCGTTCAATGCACCGGTGTCTAGCCAGGATCTCGCTGTGCGCTTTCGTTTTCAACGTCAGTGCGAAACGAGTCCAGGAATATCGATCGTTGCACGTCAACTTACCGCTCGGCTGGACACCCGCCCCGTCGCTGCGTCGGCGGGCTCCGGCTATTTCCCAATTAGTACACTCACCCACGTACACCTGGGCTCCCATAAAGAGTGCACCGGATAAAGATCTTCAAAAACTGAAGCCAGCCGCCGTACTCACCCACTCGGCCAGGTGTTTGCAATTGGTGTGAGTCATGGATCCGCAAGCAAGTGCAGCGTCCCACCTTATGCATTAAAAACGAAAACGCATGTCAAACACATGCGGTCGAGTCAGTGTTTCTAGGTGCACAGAATACGTCCCCATGGGCGTCCTACGTCCACAGTATCGCCATTTTTAAAAATTTTGTTTCCTAACCTGGAGTCTCTAAATGTTGAGGACTGTTCGTCAACGCCGTGTCGGCTTTACCCTTGTCGAATTGTTGGTCGTGATCGCGATCATCGGTATTTTAGTTGGGCTGTTGTTGCCAGCCGTTCAAGCGGCGCGGGAAGCGGCCCGTCGAATGCAATGTTCCAACAACATGAAACAACTGGGCCTGGCACTGCATAACTACCACGACACCTATCAGTGCTTCCCCGCCAACGCGGGAGTCACCCTGCCGCGTTCACCTAGCATTCAAAACGAATCGTGGGCATCGTGGAGCGGATTGGCCAGCATCCTGCCCTTCATCGAACAGGGCCCGTTGTATGACCAAATCGATTTCAGATACAACTTCGACGCCAATATCGCTGGCGTTGCCGAACACAGTAGCGTCGTCCGACGCGTTCGCATCGACGCTTTTGTCTGCCCCAGCGACCCCGGTTCGTCGGTCGCTTATAACGCCGACATGGCGCCAACCAGCTATTGCTTCTCGCATGGTCCCGCTGCGGCGCGAGACCTTGGTGCCGGCAGTGAACCGGGCGTCTTCGATAAAGGTTTCTTCTGCAAGTTCCGTGACATCACCGATGGGACATCCAATACTCTCGCCATGTCGGAAGCCAAAATCGGGATGGACCAGGGACAATGGAACACCGGTTCGAACAATCGTAATGAGAGCTATCGTGTGGTCGTCGGATCGACGTTGACCCACGCACTGGGTGGCAAGAATAACGTCTTCTACAACACCGCGGCGCACATCGCTGCGATCAATACCTACTATGACACCTGCTTAGGCATGTATGACGCAGGGACCGGTTGGGATACGCAAAGCGATGAACAAGGCCGGCACTGGGGATGGGGCGGAGCGTTCCGCGGTCCGTTTATCACAACGCTGAAAGGGCCGAACTCCGGACCCAGTTGTGACAACGATGCATCGGTCACCGACATGTCGATCAAGGAGCCCAGCAGTTATCATCCTGGCGGCGTGATGGCGTTGCGTGCCGACGCGTCGGTTTCATTCGTCGGCGAAACGACCGATCAAGCAACTTGGATTGCAGCAGGCAGTCGCAACTTTGGCGAAGTCGTTTCGCTTCCTTAAGGTCGCCGCGCACCGCAGATTTCGTTGAGCGCTAACACTGTCGGCGACAATCCCCCAACTTCCCGACAACATGCTGGCCCCCCTCGGCCAACGTCTCCAAACACGCAGCAACGCTGCGTGTTTTTCTCTTGCGCCAACAACGTTTCCAATTCTCGCGGCGTTGCGAAGCACTTGGCGCCCGTGGCATAGCCGGCCGCCCGCAATATACGTGTCTCACGCTAGCCGCGCCTGGACATTTCGTTCGACATCGCTTCCATACCGACGCAGTGTGCGCAGTGGACACTTAGTAGCGTTCAGTCACGATGGATCGACCGGCGCAACACCACCCACTCAAATTGATTGCTGCGCAACCCCTCGTTGTGACTGCGCCGCACCCCGCTTCTGGCGTGCAACCCAAAAGTCAAAAGAACCGTTTCCGCACTTTATGGCGAGTAACCTTCGCTTAAGTCCTGTTTAGAACTCGACATCTTGCCATAGTTCACTCGGAGTAGTTCTACTCCCAACCTTTTCAATTATTCGCAGAATATTCATTTGCGACTGACAACAACACACAATTCGTTCGTGATTTGTGGAATCTACTTTTCTTTTCTGTTGGAGGATTTGATATGGTCCGTATCCCTAAACGAGGCCCGAAGGGCTTCACATTGGTTGAATTGTTGGTGGTGATTGCCATCATCGGTATTTTGGTTGGGCTTTTATTGCCAGCGGTTCAGGCAGCCCGAGAAGCCGCGCGTCGGATGTCCTGTTCGAACAACATGAAGCAACTCGGTTTGGCGCTTCACAACTACCACGACACCTACAAGGCATTTCCGGCATCGCCAGGTTCGTTTGGAGTGACCAAGCTAGATGGAAGCAAGGAAGGCTGGCTTGCTTGGAGCGGTCTCGCGAGTATTCTGCCCTACGTTGAACAACAACCTCTGTACGACAAGATCGATTTCCGGCACACCTGGAATGCGGGAACCGGCAACGTCGAAGCTCGGCGAACTCGATTGGACGCGTTCTTGTGCCCCAGCGATCCAGGCGCAGCAGCAGAATGGTCGACCGATCTTGCTCCGAGTTCTTACGGCCTGTCGCGTGGACCACAAACCACCTGGAACGTAACCTCGGGCTCCGAAGGCGGTTTCACCGATGGCGAGGCCTGGATGTCGTTCGCTGATATCACCGATGGTTCGTCCAACACCATTGCCGCGGGTGAGACCGTGATCGGCCGCAACCAGGGAACCACTTGGGATCCTACCACTCCAGAGCGTGAGAGTTACGGATGGACAGTGCGATTGGGAAGCAATCTAACCCATTCGCTTGGCGGCAACGCGAACGTCTTCCGCAACACGGCGGCCTACGTCACCGAAATCAACACCTACTACGACAGCTGCGTTGCGGCCTATCAAGCCGGAACTGGTGGTGGCTACAACGAAGCGAATCGCAACAACCAATACTGGGCGGTTGGACGAACGGCTCAGGGACCAACGATTACAACTTTGGTTGGGCCTAACAAAGGTCCGGCTTGCGATAACGATACGTCGGTGACCGTTGCTACTGTCAAAGACCCAACCGGATACCATCCCGGTGGCGTCATGATGCTTCGAGCGGACGGTTCGGTTTCCTTTGAAGCCGAGACGATTGACCAATCGCTTTGGATTGCCCTGGGATCGATTCGCGGTGGCGAGACCACCAACTAACGTAACGTACTTATTGCGACTTGGAAGTTTGGGATAGCAAAGATGAAGATTACTCTACTGATGTTTGTACTGAGCCTTTTCGTGTTCTCGGTGGGATGTGGCGGAGCCCCTTCGGGTCAGGTTGGTGACGAAAATGATCCCGTCAATCAGCCAGAACCTGAAATGGATGCAGCCTATGAAAACAAGATGAACAATACAAATTAGTGAGTGCTGCTTGGTTGCTTGGTTGCTTGGTCACATCTGCCGCAAGTACGACGGATTGGGCAACATGAAAACGCGATCGGTAAGCCAACCCGATGGGGAATCTTCATCGGTATCCCGTCTTTGGTTGTAGCCGCGTCGGGATCAGCTGGGAACGCAAACCATCCGGTGCTGACGACGGACTTACAACCGATCGATGAGTTAGCCGAAAAGGTTGTCAACTCGATTCACTAATTGTTCACGCGAACGTCAACTTCACCATCAGAAAACGCAGCTTCGGCTGCGTTTTTTTTGTGTCCATGCGGCACTGCGTCACGGCGACGTGTTGGCGGCGGTGAGACGATCCGAGGTGCCGGTCTCTCGCAAAGCGACCGCTTGCTCGGATCGCTTTGGATGCTGGGACGCATATTAAAAGTAGCCGACGGCCGCTCGCGCGCGACCGTCGGCGGGTTACGAAAACCGCTAGGAGATTCCGCCACTGAAGCGTGGGCGACGAAATGCTCGCGAGCGGTAACGTGGTGGTTTGTGGTTGGGCTTTATACAGTGAAGCCCTACGCGGTGTTAGTAACGAATCTCTAATCGTGTCGAGAGTCCGATGAAAGCGATCGTTTCGTCGAGATTCAATGCACTGGCGCTGCGAACGCCGTCGACATACTTGCGGGTCGAGAGTCCATTACACCACCACGAGGCCATGTAGCCGGCTGTCGCGCGGATGCATCCCGATTTGTTTTGCCAGCCGATGCCGAGTTCGGTTTCTAGAACCGGACTGATCCGAAAGTCTTCGTATTCGTTGGTGACGCTCCCGCCGGCAAATTGATGCGTTTGCCGGTAATCGCCGGTCCATTCGCCCCCCAGAAACGACGCTTCTCCCTTGCTGTAGCACAACATTCCGGTCTTAGCGCTGCGTCGCTCGGCGTCGAGCCCCAACAAAAAGCCAAAACCATGGAAGTCGACATCGGTTTCGACGCTGACTAGTCCCGTGGCGACCGAGACTTCCTGCTGTGCCAACATTGTTTGTTCCATCTTTCCATACCGAAAACCACCCGAGACGTTGAAGATCGTGGTGTCGGAGCAAAACAATTTGTGGCGGTATTGGGCGTCGATCAGATCGAACTCAATCCCAGTCGTAGCACTCGACTGCAAACTGTTTCCCCCGGTGGTGAAGGTGCTGGGATGGATGATCTGTGAATTCAAAACGTTGGCGTTATTGCGGATGATCCGGTCTTGGGTGTCTCCATCCCAGTGCGTGTAACGAGCCACCAAACTGCTTGTTAACGAACAGGCCAACGCGAACCCCACTCGATAGCCCGGCGCCATATCGATCGCGGCAATCCCAACAGGTCCGGTCGGAAAAGCGTTTGTCGTAGTGTCGTTCTGTTCGATGGCATAGACGATGTCGGTGTCGCCTGGGCGAAGGTAAAGAAATTCACCGAATATCCCCGATCGATGAACCCACCACGGGATTTCGCAATCGTTCCGCACCCAACCGCCATCGCAGCTCCCCGAGCTGTAGCCATCGCAGCTGCCCGCATCGCATGGAAATTCGGAACGAAACGTTTCGGCATCGCTGTAGAGCAACCCACCGTTATCGATTTGGTATCGTCGATCGCTGGCAAGCGTCGAAACAGCCTCCTCGACGGCGAAGACCAGATCGATCGCCTGCTGTGCGAAGAGATCGGCCCCCGAGTATGTCCAGAAGCTGCTTACCCCCACGACCGTTGCCAAAAACAGACTTCGAGTCCCCATCGCGTCATTCCTTGTAGGTCTTGAAAATTTCGCAAACGCGGGCGATATGCTCTAGTAAATTTCCATGCTTCGAACCCGCTTGCCTGCCCTTACCTTCCATCGGATTCCTACACCTGCTGTCACCACTACGTTCGCTAGAGCCGGAAAACACACCCCCGCAAACCCACTCCCCCCAGGATCGCTGAACTAACGGAGAGTGCTCCAGGAACAGACGCACCGCCCCAAACAAAGACAACCCGCTATCAAAGCGGGTTGTTTCGTTTGGACTACCGTTGGACGAAGCGTGTCGATGCTACTCGGCGGCTATCGGTCCAACGCACGCTCGAGTGACAAGAGATCCAACAGGTCGTCATCCTCGTCGTCCTCTTCCTGATCCGTGAAGACGCCGTCCACCGCTGCCGACCAGTCGTCGTCGAGCGGCGCTTCACCAGCTCCATTACCGAATTTCGACAGGGCGTTGATGATTTGCAACGCGTCCAACGGAGTGATGTTTCCGTCTCGTGATACGTCCAAATAATAGCCACCTAGCGACGCGAACGCGCGAAGCGGTTGGCTCACCTGACTCGTCTTGCCACGATTGAGTGCGTTGATCACATGCAACACGTCCAAAGGAGTCACAAATCCATCGGCGTTCGTGTCGTACGGATTCAATTCGTTCGTCAACGACCCCAGGGCTGTCGGTCCGCCGCCGTCAACCGAGACGGGCGGATCGAAGTTGCCCAGGAGCGGCAAGGCGAAGTCGTCGCCAAACTGCGCGATCCGGTCGTTCCCCAGCGGGGCAGGGCTGAACGGATCGAAGACCGTGCTCGGTAGCGTTGTCACCAACGGCACCGCGGGGAGATTGTCGGAGATCAGGAAGTGGAACTCGCCCGCTTCTTTTGGCAGCTGACCCTCGCGACCTGGCACCCACATCGCGATGTCATCGGCACCGTCGAGATTAAAGTCACCAGACACCGGACGCTCGTTGAAGCCACTGAAGCCGTAGGTCAACGTGTCGTTGATCGTCGTGTGATCGCGATTCAAGTCGAACTGGAAGAGGCCGGTGTCGTTGTTGTAGGTTGCGAGTTCGTCGGCGCCGTCGCCGTTGAAGTCGCCGACAACGGGAAGACCTCGCAGGGTGGTCGCAAACTTTTCACCCACGTCGATGCGGTTGTTGCCGTTGACATCGAGGTACCAGTTTTGCCCGTCGAATAGGCCGATCTCGTCGCCGGGATGGGCTGCATTAAAGTCGCCGGCAACCGGAATTCCGTTCACTTGATAGGCGGCGGGCATGTTGCTGACGAAATCCTGCACGCCATCGTCGTCGGTATCCAAGAAGAATTGGTAGACGCCGTTCCAGGCTCCGTAGGAACCAACTTTATCGAAACCACTCGCCGACGGGGCGCCGACGCCAGCAAAATTGCCGACGAAGTAGGCGTCGGTGATGTTGCCGAAGTTGTAGACAAAATCGCGGTTGGTGGCGTCGTTGTCCTGCCCCTCGGGATCCCAGACGAAGTTGCCGTTGATATCGGCGTAGACCAAGCCCTGCGACCAGGTCGCGACTTCGGGGCGGCTGTCGACGGTAAAGCGAGCGATAAAGTCGCCGCCAGGAATCAAATCGCCCGTCGGGAAGAAGGGAGTGCCAACCGGTTCGGCTGCGTTGTTTTCACCATCCAACGCGTTCCCCGCCGGATCGATGATGTTGTCCTTCAGCGTCAGCGTAAAGCGATCGTCGGGCAACGGTTCGGCAAACGTCAGGCTGATGAATCCAGTGGCGATGCTGCCCGGAACCAACGGATCCGACGTAAAGGAGACGTTGGTGATCGGGATGATTCCCGAGTGATCGCCTGTCAACACGATCGGTGCCAGCGGCGGAACGTTTGATACCGCCGCGTACAGGAAGGCTGCGGTACGAGCTGGGAAATCTTGCAGGTCGATCGTCAGTCCATTGACCGCCGGCGTCGGCCCCTGATTGACATTGTTCGGCTTCAACGTGAACAGGTTGTAATCGGGCGAACCGGTGATGAAGACGTTTGTCACTTGCGGGCCCGCGGTATCGATAAAGATATCGAGCGTCTGAACCACCGCGCCGCCGGGGTTCTGATTTCCGGCGGGGTCTTCGGCGGTGATCAAGATCGTTCGCAGACCGTCGACTGGCAACGCACCCAACCGCGTTGGATCGTTCATGTTGACGGTCGACGTTAGCTGCCAGCGACCAAACGGTTCCTGATTCGTTCCGTCCAACGGACTGGCAACGGTTTGCCCGATCAGAACATCCGCGGGGGTCAGCGTGCCGCTGAAGTCGACGTCGACGTACGCTTTGACGATCGCATCGGCTTCGGCATGTCCCCAGAAAGTCGGCGTCAGGTCGTTGGTGATCCCATCGTTGAATGTCGCGGGCAGCCCCGGATCTCCCGAATCGCTGTCGGGATGCAGCCCATCGCCTGTGATAGCCGGGTCGCCAAAGAAGAACGTCGGACCGTTGGTATCGACGACAATCTCCAACGAAGCGCTGCGGCCGCCAAACGCAGTGTCATTAGCAAACGCGTCGATCGACGGATCGATCATCTCGACTTTTGCGTTGATGAAGTGGCTGCCATCGGTCAGCGCCAACGCGGCGCCGCCAGGTATCACGTCGCGACCGAAATCGAAGATGTAAACGCCGGGCGTACCGGGCAATTGCCTCGCGTAACCGATTGGAGTTTGCGGTGCGGTCCCCGGTTGTTGCGGACTGCCTTCGATAAAGACGGCGACTCGGAAGCCAGCGTTTGCGACCGCGGCCGCTCCCACGCCTGCAGTTTGCGAGCCGTTAAACGGAATCGCGATGATCTCGTCAGCTGGATTGCCGGCCACCGAATCGCCGGGCAAATCGCGGAGCAGGATGTCGTCGTCCAACCGGAAAGTGATGATCGGAGTGTTGTCCCGCGTCACATTGTCCAGTTGCGAACGTCCGGTATCGGTTGTTTCGATGACAAACGTATCGGCCGTGGTCGGCGCGGCGATTAATCCCGCAGCGACGCCGAATAAACTCGTTCCACTGTTAAACGAAGTGATCACCGCGGTCCGTCCGATGTTGGGGCCGCTTGTGAATTCGACGGTCTTGCCGATGTAGTCGAAATTGGTCGGCGGAAGCACACCGTTGGCCGGCGCGATCACGGCGGTGAAGCTGGTCGTTGTTGGCGCGGGGAGCGCTGCAACGGTTCCAACTTGCAAGATGTCGTTGAGTTCCAAGTCGTACGGAACCGGCGGCGCTTCGTTCGTGATACTCAGTTCATATCCGTTGACGACAGCAGCATTCGCGGTTCCGTTTGCCGCGGCCCCGAAGACCGTGGCGAAGTAGGTTTGCCCTGCTACCACGGGGATTCGGACTCGCGCGTTCGCTGTGCCATCAGGGTTTCCGAACGCTCCCGCACCGCCGATCACATTGCCAGCCGAATCGAGCACGTTCAAGCCGAGCTGCCCGCCTTCGGGCAGCAACGCGGGGCTGTAGACTTCAAAGTAGGCGGTGACATCCAGGGTCCCCGTCTCCTGAGCGACGATCTGGAAGTAGTCGACGTCGGCGGGAACTCCAACGTGCTCGCCGAAGTTCGGGAAGATCGCCAGATTGTCGACGTTCAACGAATCGCCATTGCCCAGGAACGTGGCCGTCGTGCGGAACTCATTCGGTTCATAAGCATCCGGGCCCAGAACCAACAGCTGCGGAACGCCGCCAGTGACGACGACATTGGGCGAGACGATTTCGACATCGATGTAGCTGATGTCGGGCATCGCGATCGCGTTGCGGAAGACACGTACCCGTCCCTCACCGGGATTCAGCCCAACCGCGTTGATTGCGAAATCGCTGGCCGGCAACGTGCCACCGGCAGCTGTTGCGATCACCAACGCATCGCTTGCCCCCGGCTGGCCACCATCGACATGGATCTGCAGGTTTCCGTTGGCGATACCGCCAACCGTTGGGGCGGGGACAACGAGGAAGGTGTCGTTGCCAAGTCGTCCCGTCGCGGTCACTTGCTCGACATCGGCCGCCAAAACGACGGGCTTCCATCCGATTCCGGCGGCATTGGTCACCGTCGCGGTCCGGTTCGGCGAATCGATAACGATCCGATCATGGCTGTTCGTTCCTTCGACGATCACCTGGTCGGCAACGCTCCCCAACGCGCTAACGGTAAACGCGCCGGTCACTTCGCTGAAGTTAAACGTTGTGTTGTCGGCTTCGTTCCGGAACGTACCGGCTTCCACGCCGCTGGGGCGATAGGTCAGCGAGTCGTCGTTGTTCGTCAGACTAGCCGTCAACGGCGCCCCGTCAGCGGCGATGTTGACCGTCTCGATACCGGTGATTGCAACCGGTCCAAACCCAAACTCGGTGACGGAACGCGCAGCAAGGTCGGCGGTGATCGCGTTGCCCGAGCCAACGAAATCGAGAACATCGCTGCCGTTGTCGGGGCTGCCACCGTTGATCGCGACGCCCGATGTGAAGGGATGGTTTCCGGCGACGATAATCGTATCGTCGCCAGTCCACGCGTCGACGACTAAACCTTCGACGTTCTGCTGATTGATAACAACTCGCGACTGACCGCTGGAGAGCGTGTGGCTTACGCTGCCTGTTGTCCCGGCAACGCTGATCGCGTCGACAAACTCGGTTCCGCGAACCGTCAACGTGTCGTTGCCCGCTTGGCCATCCACCGCTACGCCACCACCGAGCCCGATGTCGGAATACTGCAGGGCTAACAGACTGTTGACCGACACGGTCCCGCCATCGGGATCGCTGCCGGGCGTGTGGGTAATGAAGTCGTCGCCAGCCGGCGCAACGACAGTCAATTGATCATCGCCCGCTTCGCCGTCATAGACCAGCGTTTCGACACCGCCAGATTCCGGAATCGGTACGCCAACCATCGGTGCTGGAATGATACCGATATTGATGATCGTGTCATCGCCAGGAACGTAGCCGCCGGTACCATTTTCGTCCAACACCAGCGTCCCGCCATCGACGGCGGTCGGCGTATAGATGATGGCATCGGTGCCGGTCGACGGAGTTTCGAATTCCAAGCGATCTCCCTTGGGGAAAGGCCCCGCCGCCGGTGTGCCTCCCAAGACATCGACGATCATGTTCCAGTTGGCGTTGTTGTTCGCCGGGGCCCGGATCACGATATCGTCGTCCCCGGCTTTGGCATCGATCACCAATTGCGGCGTGTCTTGCCAGAGGATCTGCAAGCCATCGTTGACGCTGGTGGTAAAGTCTTGCACGCCGGGCGTCGCGTTGACAAATTGCACAGGCCCCGACAAACCATCCCGCGCGACCACGGTGATTTCATCGTCGTCGGTTGTCCCGGAGAGATAGGCTTTGATCGCGCCGATCACGCCCAAAGCTTCGATGTGGTCAAAGCTGACGCGCTGGTTGCCTGCGACAAACAGGCTCCCCTCGTCGGTCTCTGGGCCGGCTTCGGAGATCACCGCTCCACCGCCAGCCAACAGGTTCAGCGTGTCGCCAGCGGAACTACCAATCGGATCGCCGCCATCGATGAATACCGGAATGTTCGGATCGGAAGTTACGTTAAACGTATCGTCTGCAGCACCGCCCCAAACCTCGACCGCTTCGGTGTTGGCATTAACAAAGTTGACTGTCTCCAACACGCCATCGGAGATCATCCCGGCGGGCAGATCGACATCGATCGTGTCGGCACCGCTGGTGTAACGAACTTGCAGAACGTCGTCGCCGGTTTGCTGATCGATCGCAAGCGTCGCCGTGTTGCTGAAGTTCACCGCCGGTGCCGCGGCGTTATTGACCAGAGTTCCCGCATTGGCACCCGTGAGCGTGACCACAGTGTGATCGTTTCCGAGTCCCGTATCGACGTCCAAGTTGTGTCCCGCGGCGTCGGTATTCACTACCTCGATGCCAACTAAACTGACAGCCGCGAAGGTCGCTTCGCCGATCGTATTGGAGCCGAGATCGACGGTGACTAAATTTGCGAGCGTCGCCGATGCGGTGAACTCAACGGTATCGCTGCCTCCGTCGGGATTCCCTCCTTCGACAACCAGAGTTGCAAACGGATGATCGCCCGGGATGATGAACGTGTCATCGCCGTCGAGCCCCTGCAGCGTCAGCGATCGAACGCCAGCAGTTGCCATCCGTGGGGCGACCAAAAAGCCGAGCGCATCGGCTGCCGTGACGTTGCCGGTCGATGTCAATGCGAACCTGTTGCTGACATCGGTGCCCCGAATCGAAAGCACATCGGTCGGATTGCCGGAGGCATCGGCGAAAGTAAGTGCTGGTGGGGCGCCAGCATAAACATCGCTGAACGTCAAAGGCATCAATTGTCCACCGACGTTGCGAACCGCTTCGATCGCACCGGACGAACCGTCGCTGCCAGGTCCGGGAGTGAATTCGAGAATGTCGCTCCCAGCTGGGGTTGTGTACGTCAGTGCGTCCACACCACCCTGCCCGTCGATTGCTGTCCGTTCAACCATCACCAGCGTGATCGGAACCAAGCCGGCTCCCGTGATGATCGCGTCGTTATCGGAGGTCGGAGCAAAATCGATCGTGTCATTTCCGACGGTGCCACTGACAATCGCGACGTCGCTTCCGGAGGTCGGGTCGCCGCCGATCACGGTGATTCCGGTCAAGCTGTTCGGCGTGGCCGGATTGTTGAGACTGATCTCGTCGCTGCCGCCAGCCGCCTGAATGATCAGCGTTGTCTTGTTGGCAAAGTGAATCGGTTCAAAGCCATCGACGGCGACCTTGCCCCATGCCGGATTCAATTCGCTCTGGCTGTAGGTGATCGCATTGGCTGCGTTGTCGGCGACGATCGTCAAGGTCGCGGCGGGGACTAGGTCGATCACCGGTTCGAGACCGGTGAAGTGAATCACTTGTGTTTCGCCGTCCCGAACATGCGTCACCGTTCCCGCGTCGACGGTGGGGCCAACTTGGTAAGTCGACGAATCGACAGCGTTGGGACCCGTCAGCATCAACTGATCTTGGCCCGAACCGCCGTGATAGCTGATCCCGACGGGCATGTTGCTGAGCCCATCGGTATTGTCGAGGATTAACGTGTCATTGCCAGCACCGCCATACACGTTGACCGTGTCGATGCTGATATCGGCACCAACACCGCCTCCTTCTCGGCCCAGAATCGTGATCTGATCATTGCCGTCGCCCAGGTCAAAGTTGACGACGTCGATATTGTTGATGTCGCGGATCCCGTACAACAGCGTGCCGCTTGCCGTATCGGAAACGTTGACGATGTTGTTGCCGACCGTCCCGTCGAGCGTGAAGTTGACGACGACGGTTTCGTCGCCGCTGGTCTGTGGCGTCGTCCCGTCGGTTCCCAGCAGCGTCAAGGTATCGGTGTCGTTGGCGAATCCGTCGTCATCATTGATGATGATGTCGGTGTTCGCCACATAGTCGATGTCGACGATCGGTGTCCCAAAGCTGGCGTTGGTGACGATCAACTCGCCATTATCCGGGCCGCTCGGTTTCACGACGATGTTTTCGCTGACCGCGCCACCAAACAGCGAGGTGTTGTAGATCAGTAGGTCGACCTGATCGCCATCGATCCCAGCCGGTAGGCCTTCATTGTAGAAGACGTCGATATCCCAGCCTTGCGGACGATCGTCGGCGTAAGGCGAGATCTCAAGCGTGTCGACCTCATCGCCGCTGTCGTAGTTCAGAAACGAAACATTGCGGAATCCATAGACTTCGCTGTTGTTAAACGTCCATTGGAATTCGTTGTCGCCATCGGAATCGGGCTGGAACTCGGGTTGAGCGCCAGGAATCGGGGCAGCCGTAGAATCGACGTCGCGTCCCACGATGACAAGGTTGTCGCTTTGAGCGGTTCCGTTGTTATTATCGCCAAAGAAATTGACAGTTTGGCTTGCGGGGCTCGGCGTGGCGAGCATCGTTTCGATCGAAGCGAAAGTCACCGGTTGGGTCGGATTGCCGGCGATCGTCGATGTAATCGAAATGTTGGGCGGCGTCGCTTTGTCGCTGAACACATTCGCTTCGTTGGGAAGGTTCAGGTTCAGCGTATCGCCGGGCAACGCGGGGCTGATCGGATTCCCGCCGTCGACAAAGATCTGCGTGTCGACACTCGGAGAGACGTTAAAAATGTCGTTACCATCGAGCCCGCGCACATCGAGGTCCGGAACCGATCCATCGTAAACGACGAGATTGGCGCCAAAGGCGACACGTGCGTCATCGATGTCGAATAGATCGGCCCCGTTGGTTCCATCGACGACCAGGTCGGCGGTTGTGTTTCCGCCAAAGGTATTTGTGGTGATGCTCCCCGAACCGTTGACGATCCGAATGCCGTAGTTGTCGTTGTTGGTGATCGTAGTGCCGGTCACGTTCGCCAGCCCGCCAACGCTCAAGATTCCACCGCCGCCGCCGGGGGCGTTGTTTGCTGTGTTGTTGTCGATCGTCACGCCGCCATTGACGTTTAACGTACCGCCATTGTTGAAGATGCCTCCCCCGGCCTGATCGAACCCGTTCCCGTCAGCGACGTTGCCCGAGATCAAGGTGCCACCGGTGACGGTCATCGTTCCACTGCCGTTCCACAGTCCGCCTCCCTCCTGGGCTGCGTAGTTTCCACTGACGCTGCCGCCGATAATCGTGGCGTTCCCGTTGCCGGTGATGTTCAGGCCGCCGCCGTTTCCAGGGTTGGGAGTCGCCGGTGCGCCCCCCGCGTTGTTGTTTTCGAGCGTGACGTTTGTCAACGTCGTCATCGATCCAGCGGTCGCTTCAATACCGCCCCCCGCTCGATTGGCAACATTCCCACTGATCGTCGAATCCGAAACGTTCAGGGTACCAAAGTTATAGATTCCGCCGCCGCTGGCCCCTCCATTGATCGCCATATTGCCAGTGATCATCGCCCCAGCGACGATATTTAGCGTCCCACCGGCACGGTTAAAGATTCCGCCACCACCATCGACAGGCGACGCGCCGCCGGTCGCTGTGTTGTTCGAAATAATCGTGCCGCTGATGGTTGCCGTTGTCGGCGTACCGCTGGTCGAGTTGTCGATCAGAATTCCACCGCCGATCGCGTCGGTGTTATTCGAAATGTTGCCCCCTGTAATTTCCAGAGTCTCGGTCTCGGTAACCCACAAACCACGCCCCGCGTTCCCCGTGTCCAGAACCACGTTGGTCAATTGAACGACGTCGTTATTGGCTACGTTTCCGTTGATGATCAGCGATGCGGAATAATCTGCATCGAGAGTCTCCACCTGCAACTGATCGCCCAGTTGGCCAAGGTTTACCGTCAGCGAAACCGTTGGGTTGGGTATGACGGTATCTTCGAAAGTCGCCCCGTTGTCGATGATCTCGATCTCACCGGCGTTGGCACTGTTTTGCAGCGTTGCATTGTTGACGCTACCAACGGGCAGGTTCAGGATCGTGTTTGCGGCGTCTCCCGCATTGATCGGTTCCAAGCCGGTATAGGTGATCAGCGTTCCATCGAGATCGATATTGCCGTTGTTCCCGTCGGCATCGGCAGTTGTATAGGTAAGCGTTTGGTTCGTCGCAGGGGACGTATTGTTAATGATCGACAACACATCGCCCGTCGCCGAGGTCTGCGTGCCGCCATTGAAGACGATCGGGCGGACGATGTTACCGCCGTTGAAATTCACGCTGAGCGAATCGTTACCGCCACGGGTGTTGAAACGGATTTCTCCTGTCACGTCGGCGATCGGGACCAAGATGTCCGCACCGTCCTGCGTCGTACCCGGTCCCGCGAGTAATGCGTTTGTCGGGTCGCTGATTCGATAGTTGCTGCCATCGACGACGATCGTCAGATCATCGTTGCGGCTGCCATCGGCATCGTCGTAGATCAGATTCCCCGCCCCGTCGACAGTCACGCTAGATCCTAAAACCAAAGCGTATGCGCCGGTGTCGCTCGCCGTGGGAGTGTTCGCCCCCGCCAGACGATCAAACGTGCTGCCAGCGACTGCATAATAGGTCGCCCCCGCGGTAGCCGTGAAGCTGGTCATCGTCGGACCGCCGGCGAGAAAGTCGCCATCGCCATCCCAGATCGTTACGTAAGAGGTCAAGGTGGAACCAGCGGTTGGCAACTGGCGTACTACATACTCGCCACTATCAGCCGCGGTAAACCGGAACGCGTCTCGGTCCCCCGCAAAGTCGATCGCGCCGCCGTTGATGTAGGTCGTGGAACTCGCGGAAACATTCGCAGTGAGCGTCGTCTCCATCGGAAGCGTCTGCGAACTATGCAGGTCGTTGGGAACAACCGCCGCGGCGCCAACGTTCAAGATCAATCGTGCCGTCTCACTGTACTCCGCACCCACCTCGGGACTGTCGTGCACCAAGTCTTCACTTGAGAAACGACTATCGAGCTGCTGGTTCTGCGCCGCCGTCGTCACGATCTGCTGTTGCGTAGCATCGCTTTCGGTCGAATGCGAAACCCCAAAAGTGTGACCCGCTTCATGGCTGATCGTATCGATCAGCTCACGCAACTGAAATTGTGCGTCTTCGTTGAACGCGTCGTCTCGATGCGGCGGGAAGAATGCGTAGGCGGTATCTCGAATCGATTGATCGAGGTCGACGTTTGAAGCGACGCCAAACGGCGTACCGATCTCTCCAGGAATCTCATCGTGGTCCTGGGCTACCGTCATCACAACGGTATCCTCCGCATCGAACAACGCCGACAGGACGCCTTGATTATCCCAAAACACATTCACATCAAACGGCGCAAAGTCTTCGCGTACACCAGCGAGAGTCTGCAAGACCTGTTCATGAACATTCCCAGCAGCACCTCCGCTGGTATCAAATCCGGCAAACGAATCGAAGTCAAATCCGTCGTAGTTCGCCGAAGGCAGGTCATACCCCTGTCCTGCACTCACGATCCCGCCATCGAAATCGAGGATCAGATCGGCCGCCAACAGCTGTCGCATCTCCAACGACTCATGTCTCAGCAATCGCTTCATCACCCCGCGGCGGATTTCCGCGGATCTCTTACGTGCGTTTTGTTTTCGGACCGCTGTGCCCAATAGCTTGCGAATGCTCACGTTGCTCTCCAGGGATAATAAAACTTGGTGCCATTCTTCGACTCTGCCGAAAAGATTTGAACTGTTGCGCCGGCGAGCCGCATCTGCAAAATCGATACAATCGCTAAATGTTACAGTGCCTATTAAAGTTACAACCTGTACGTTTGACAATCTTCCGGCAGCCATTTTGCCAACTATTTCCTGGTGCCCACATTCGTACACTTTCATAAATCGAACTCGCCTTTTCACTGCATAAGACGGTGAGAAACGATCGCAGCGGTTCACACTGATCCGGACACACCAACGGCTTTGACTCCTGTTTGAACCACTCATTCATCGCGTTGGGAAACCGCAAACGGCACTCGTCTGGGACCGCAGTACAATTGCGCGACCTATACTTCCCCATCAATCACGCATGAAGCCTAGATAATCCATGGCTGTACGCAAATTCGATAACACCCTATTTGCTTGGATCCCCCATTGCAGTTTTTTGGCCAGAAAGTTGTCCGAACGAGGTGACTTGTATGCAAGTCTTAAATCGAACCGTTGGCGGCATCAGAATCTAAGTCCACGCATTGCGACCACGTCACATGACCGAAAATCGCCCAAATCAAGAACATGACGCCTTTGCGATCGCCAAAGATGCGCTCCGGTTGATCGGACAATTCAAGACACCGCCGACCCCCAACGTCTACCGTGTTTGGTATCGATATGTCGAAGGAATGGACCAAGAACTGGTCGAACAACTCGCCCCAGCAGTCACCGAAGCAAGATCGATCAGCGTTGGCCTACTCGAATCGATTCACTCTCAAACTTGCGATCCCGCCGATGAAACCAACGCCGACGTGGGCGAAGCGCTCGTCGCGGAACTGAATCGCTTCCAAAGCTTGCTCTCCCAACAACAGGCCGCCGGAACAGAGTTCGAAGGGACGATCAATACAGCCAGCAAACTGTTAAACACAGCTCCCTCCGACAAGAACTCCGCCGATTGTATCGCCGTGATCAACGCGGGAGCGACGTTGATGAAACAACAATTGAACGACGCGTCGGAAAAACTCGTTGCGGCAAAGAACCAAATCGCAAAACTGCAAACGGAGTTGGCACAATCCAAACGCGGGATGATGACCGACCATCTGACCGGTATCGGAAATCGGCGGTACTTCGATGCACAGGTCCGACAGACGATCCAAAGCCTTGAATACTGCAGCGGATGCGTCTACCTGATTTTGATGGACGTCGACCACTTTAAAACGATCAACGATTCTTATGGCCACGATGCCGGGGATCAAGTGATTCGTTTCATCGCCACAGAGATATCGCGCCGGCACCCCAACGTTTCGTTATCGCGACTAGGGGGAGATGAATTTGCCGTCATTCTGCAATCGAATTCCGCATGGGAAGCGGTCCAATTTGCCGACAAGCTACGCGGACATTTCGCTACTCAAAAGCTAAACATCATGCCCTCGCGTACCCCGATGGGATCGCTCCGAATCTCGATGGGCCTTGCCAAATTAACCGCCAAGGACGACTCCCAAACTTGGTACACGCGGGCCGATGCGATGCTGTATCGCGCCAAAGGGAGCGGACGCGATCAAGTTGCCATCGAAGAAGAGTGTATGCCGGTCTAGTCGTCGCTATCCAAGAGATGTCGCAGCATCCGTTGCGGCGCGTCTAAAAACGACTTCGTCACCCGATAGTGTTCGGTCTCTTCATACGCGATCGGTTCGATTCCCCGCTCTCCAAACGCGTAGATCTTCGCCTGCGGATAGCTCATGATAATCGGCGAGTGAGTGGCGATCACAAACTGGGAATCGAGCCCCACCAATTGGTGCAGCAGCACCAAAAACTCTAGCTGTCGCTGAGGCGAAAGCGCCGCCTCGGGCTCATCCAAGAAATACAAACCCTGCCCAAATCGGCTCTCGATCAAACTCATGAACGCTTCTCCATGTGATTGTTCATGCAGCGACCGCGCTCCGTAATTGCCGCCGACACCCAGGTTTTCGATCTCCGTCGCCACGTTAAACAGACTCTCGGCTCGCAAGAACCAGGCGTCGGGGATCAGCGCGTGATACCGTCGCAAACGAAGAGCTTTATGCAATTCCGAATGACTCTCGCGCGTCGCGAACAACATATTGCGGCTGCCACCTTCGGCGTTCAACCCGTTGGCGATCGCCATCGCTTCGAGCATCGTCGATTTGCCCGAACCGTTTTCACCGACCAGGAAGGTCACTTGCGGATGCAGGTCCAGCGACGAAAACCCGCGCATCGCAGGCAGCTTAAACGCATAATGCTCTGGATCGTAGATCCGCGACCGGTCGAGAATGACCGATTCGATAAAGGGTCCGGGCGTCACGCCGCGTTTGATCTTGTTCATGCGGCCATTGTCGCCGAAGCCGTCGCGGCTGGCCAGCACCGTTGCGGTATCCGAATGCTCGTACCAACCGGCCAAGCCGCAAAACAAACTTCGAACTGCGGGTTCGAGACAGACCGAACCACAACGCTCCTTCCTGCGGCAGCCCCTTCCACCGTCCGACTCGTTTTAACTCAAAATCTCGCGCACCACGTTCCCATGCACATCGGTCAAGCGGTAGTCGCGGCCGGCGTGACGAAACGTCAACTGTTCGTGGTCGAGCCCCAACAAGTGCAGGATCGTGGCGTGGAAATCGTGGACGTGGACCCGGTCGCTGTCGACAGCGATCCCCAAATCATCGCTCGCCCCGTGAACGATGCCCCCCTTAACGCCACCGCCGGCGAGCCACGAAGAGAAGACTTGGTGATGGTGCTCGCGGCCGGCGTGGTCGGCCGTTTCGTGGTACGGCGTACGTCCAAACTCGGTCGTCCAAACCACCAACGTGTCGTCCAACATCCCCCGCTGCTTCAGATCCGTGATCAACGCGGCGATCGGTCCGTCGACATTTTTCGCCAGCGGCAGATGCGTTTGCATATCGCCATGCGCGTCCCAATTGTTGGACGACCCGACATCGATCAATTCGATAAATCGCACGCCCCGTTCAGCCAAACGACGCGCGACCAAACATTGCCAACCGAACCCGCTTTTTTCCCCCGGCTGTAATCCATAAGCTTGCAGCGTCGCTGCCGATTCGCTCGACAGATCCAACGCTTCGGGAGCTTCTTGCTGCATCCCGAATGCGGTTTCAAACGAACGGATGCGAGCATCAAGCACCGCCTCGTCGGGACGCGCTTCCGCATGTCGGCGGTTCGCCTGTGCCAGCAACGCCAACTCCATCTGCTGCAGGCTTTCCGATCCGACTCGCGGTTGAATGTTCGGAACGGGCGTATCCCCAGGAATGAACTGCGTTCCCTGGTGGCTTCCCGGCAAAAAATCGCTCCCCCAGGTCTGAGCCCCGGCATACGGCGCTTGCGGGGCGACGACAACAAATGACGGCAGGTTGCGGTTGACCGTCCCCAAACCGTAACTGATCCACGCGCCCAAGCTGGGTCGCGCGAAGGTCCACGAACCGCAGTGCATTCCCAACGTGCTTTCGTAGTGGTTGGTGTGATCGGTCGACATCGACCGAATCACGCACAATTCATCCACGATCTCGCGAGTCATTGGAAACAGATCGCTGACCTCCGTCCCGCTCTCACCACCGGGACGAAACTGCCAGTCCGGCCGTTTCAAGAATCGCGGAAATTCGCCGATCTTGCCCTGCCAATTGTCGACGGTGATCTTCTTTCCATGCCCCGCATACAATTCCGGTTTCGGGTCGAAGGAATCGACATGCGAAACGCCTCCCGTCATGTACAACAGGATCACGCGTTTCGCTTTGGCTGGGAAGTGAGGCACCTTGGCCGCCAACGGATCATTGGCGGCGGCGTGAGTGGCCGCGGCCCCTTCTTCGGCGAGCATCGCCGCCAGAGCGATCGAGCCCAGCCCGCCGGCACTTCTGCGCAACAGTTCACGCCGTCCAAACATTGGCTTCATGGGGGATTCTCCAATCGATCCGTTAGTCCACATAAAGAAATTCATTCCGCGAAATCAGAGTCCGCAAATAGGCCTGCCACGCGGTGTGATCGGCCGCGTCCGATGGCATCGATGAAGTGGAGACCGCCACGCGATAGGCGTTCAAAAAGCGAACCGCTTCGTCCTGTTCGGACGCTGTCGCGGGGCGGCAGAGTGCAATCCAATGCGCGCGGTCGATCCGCGCCGCATCATTGTCGAACTCGCCGAGAACACGATCTGCAAACGCCGCGGATTGCTCGTGAACAAATTTGCTGTTCATCAAATACAACGCCTGAGTCGGGACCGTCGTCATCCCGCGTCGCGCCGTACTAACGTTGGTGTCGGCGCCATCGAACAGCCCAAGAAACGGATGGCGTTTCAGCCGCTGTTGCATCAGATAGACGCTTCGCCGATTCGATTCGTAGACAGCGTAGAACGGATTGTGTTGCGAGAAGCCCCAGCTTTCGACCGCGGGAAACGGATGCGCCATCCCTCGGCTTGGATCCAAACTTCCGCTGGCCTGCAACATCGCATCGCGAATCTCCTCGGCGGTCAATTGTCGGCGGTTGAATCGCCATAACAGCCGCGATTCTGGATCGACCTTCGCGGCATCGGAATCAAACCCGCTGGATCGACGATAGGCAGCACTCGTCATGATCAATCGGTGCATCGCTTTGATCGAATACCCCGACTCGCGAAAGCGACTCGCCAACCAATCGAGCAGTTCCGGATGCGATGGCAGTTCGCCACGCGTTCCAAAATCGTTTTCGGTTCCGACCAGACCACGTCCGAAATGCTGTTGCCAGATACGATTGACCATCACCCGCGCGAACAACGGATTTTCGTCGCTGACGATCCACCGCGCCAGCTGCAGACGCCCGCTCCCCGCATCCGAAGGAACCGCTTCGCCCCCTAGGATCTCCAAATTCCGACGCGGCACCTTGTCACCCAACCGTGTCGGTTCGCCGCGCAATTGAACGCGGCAGTTAACCGCCGTCGGTGCCTCAAACGCTCCATAGATTTGCTCTTCCGCAGCGACCGGACCGACGGCCAGTCGATCGCGTTGTTCGTTCAACGCATCGGCGATCGCTTTCAGTTCCCGTCGCTGTTGGAACATGCGTGGCAGATCGATTGCCGCATCCGCTGGCAAGGCTTTCTCTTCCGCCAGCGGACTGTTGGACACAAGTGGCGTCGACGAGACGATCAGATTATCGATCTCATGTGCGGGAGTTTCACCGCTGCCGGGGCCGTAGCGATCGACAAACGTGTAGTCGACGATTCCATCCCAATTGCTGGTAAATGATTGAACGGAAAACGTTGTCGTCTCCGATCCCGACGTCAGTGTCCCTTCGAAACGTTGGCTGCGCAGATCCATGACAACGTGCACGTTGTACCATTGCCCCATCTTCAGATCCGCGACCGGTTGGTACTGAGCGCCGTCCTTGACAAAAAACGTCGTCGCGTTGGCTGCTAATTCCATCGCAGCGGACGTGCCCGGGCCGTGACCGACGTAGAAGCGATACGCTCCTTGTCCTTGGTTGGCAATTGAGGTGTTGCGGAAATCGACGCTGTATTCGATCCGGGGCGAGGATTCGGCATTCAAAGCGTCGGCCAACGTCATACCAAAGGCATTGTTTTGCGTGTCGCTGGGAAACGCGATCCCGCGATCGCCGTAACGGAAAACGTTGGCGAAGGGACTTTGCGATGCGGCGGTGATCGTCGCGGTTCCCAGTGCCAGATAGGGCTGCGACGGTGGCTTGCCCAGTTCAAACTCTTCAAAACCGAAAAACTGCGACGTGCCGGAAGCTTGCTGAATCTGAGCGTTGAGTTGCGTCAGTTGTTCGGCGACCGGTTGCTGTTGCGATTCGATCGATGCCATTTGAAGATCGATCTCTCGTTGTCGCTGAGCCAACACCGCCGGGGGCACATCGGGCACAAGATCGTACGGGCGACGCTTTTCTTCGGATCCAGGAAACGAATACTTTGTGCTGGCGAAGATGCCATACCACGCGTAGTAGTCTTCGATGTTGACGGGATCAAATTTGTGATCGTGGCAACGGGCACAACCGAGCGTCAGTCCCAACGTCGCTTGCCCCAGGACATCGATTGTGTCTTGAATCGTCAAATGATGATAGTTTTCAACATCGAAGCCGAAGCGGCGTGAAATCGCGATAAACCCAGTAGCGGTTAACAGCTCGCTGTACCGACGCAGTTGATCGGCGTCAAGCGAATCGGCGTCGGAGCCGACGAGCATCGCGTTGGCCATCACATCGCCAGCGATCTGCTGCATCACAAATTGATCATAGGGAAGGTCTGCGTTGAGCGCGTCGATCACCCAATTGCGATACTTGTAGCTGAGTGGCGTTGGGTAGTCGGCCGTCTCGCCAGCGGTGTCGGCGTAACGCACAACGTCCAACCAATGGCGGCCCCAGCGTTCGCCATAAGCGGACGACGCCAACAACTGTTCAATTCGATCCGCTTCGACCGTCTCCGATCGATCGTCCAAAAACGATTGCACTTGTTCGGGCGTCGGTGGCAATCCGGTCAGATCCAATGTGGCGCGACGGATCCAATCGCGTCGCGATGCCGGCGGACTTGGTTGTATGTCCATCTCCTTCAACTTCCGCATCACAAACCGATCGATTTCGGATAACCCCGGCGGATCGACGACCGTGGGAGGCTGTGGATCGCGGATCGGTTGAAACGACCAAAACGCCCGCTCCTGATCGGTGATCTCTCCTCCACGCAGCGACGGCCCGGTCCCTCCCAACACGACACCTTCGGGCCAAGGGGCGCCCGCGCGAATCCACGCCTCGACAGCCGCGATCTCTGCTTCGGACAACGGTTTATCGGGCGGCATTTCCAGTCCGTCTTGATGCCGCAAAGCGAGTAGCATCAGGCTTTCGCGAGGCATCTCCAGCGAGATTGCCGGTCCACTGTCACCACCTTGCAGCAGCGTGTCACGCGTGTCGAACCGCAACCCCGATTCCGTCTTCCGAGGACCATGGCATTCGATGCAGTGCGCAACGAACAACGGGCGAATCGTATTCTCAAAGAGGTCGTTGGCGACCGGACGGATATCATCCGCTCGAACCGGTTCGAAATTGCACATCAGCGAAATCGCAATGCCGCCGACACACAGTAGGATCTTCGCCACAAGGCTCAGCGGCAGGATCCTCCCGAGATGCCGGCAGAACCAGCGGCCGCCGACGGTCTGGAACTCCAACGCCCCAGCCGACGCAAGCGGGATGCGGTTGCCGATCGTTTGCGATATCACGCGATGATCTCCCGGACAACTTCCCCGTGCAGATCGGTCAAGCGAAAGACGCGACCAGCGAATCGAGCGGTCAACCGTTGAATGTCGAATCCCAATCGATGCAACATCATGCCCTGCAGGCAATTTGCGACGATTCCAAAACCACCGCGAAACGCATGCGTTGCCGCGCGTCGAAACCGAGCGATCGGGCAAACCATGCGAACATGAGATGGACTATTCATCGGAGCCTCCGTTTCCATGATCGTTCAGCAATCGCGACCGTAGACCGTTTGCATGACTACGGGCGAGCTGTTCGCAGAGATCACGATCGCCCGATTGGATCGCTTCCAAAAGCTGTTGATGCGAACGAGCGGTTTCGTCTTGGGTGTCGGCGACCACGAGGTTATGCAAGCGATGCATTCCGGCTAACCACAGCTGCAACTGGGGACGAAGCAGTTGCCACGCCGCCAGCAAACGCGAGTTCGCCGCTGCGTGAAGGATCTGATCGTGAAACGCGATATCGAGCATCGTGACCTGCAACAGATCGGGCTCGCGTTGAATTTGATCGATCAGCGATTCCAGTTTCGCGATCTGTTGAGGCGTGATCCGCGTGGTCGCCAATTGAACCGCCGCGACATCCAGGACCTCGCGGAATTCAACGATCTCGCGAACATCCTGCTCGGTCAGCGTGCGGACGCGGGCCGTTCCGCGACTGTCGAACTCCAGCAGCCCTTCCTGCGCCAGTTGGAACTTCGCCTGCCGAACCGAAGCGCGACTGACCCCCAACTGACCGGCCAACTGGGCTTCGGCAAGCGTCTCCCCCTCGGCGATCGCCCCCGAAAGGATCGCGCCTCGCAATTGAGTTTCCACATCATCGCTGACCGACTGCTTTTGAACCTTCCGCAGCGATGCCGCAGACATGGTCCGTTTGGGGTATGTAGTTTCCATCGCCGTACTGTATACGGTCGACGGTCGACCGTCAAACAACTTGGAGGGAATATCGCTAACCGGGGGTGCTGACGTTGCGTAAGAGTGCGGCGTGCGTCCAGTGGATCGGAGCCAACCGTATTTGGGGAGGCCCGATCGATAGCGATGGCGCGCAGATCGGCTGTGCGTTATCGGACGCTCGGTGCCAAAGATTCGGGCGCCGCTGGCTCGTCATGTACTTTCTGCGCGGGAAGCGCTCATTACAGCGGCGGTGGATTGCGTTAGAATCTCAGATCGATCGCGGTTTCTATCGTCGACCGAACTTCGAAAATTAGCTCAGCCCGCACTGGATGCGGCCGCTGGACGGGACATCCCCGCAGCGGCACTCCAACCGATGTGGCAGGTTTCGCGTTGTCGGTCGTTGACAGATACCGCGTCTCCGCGGACGGATCGCTTGTCAACGCCGGAGCTCGATCGCCACCGAGCTCTCTGGGAATCCAAGCGTGTGACAAAGCGTGACCGTTCGCGCAGCCTGTCAAGTTATCGCTATTCAATCAAGCAATCGGTGAAGAGAGATCCAAGCACATGGGAAGAAGCTTTGAAGTTCGCAAAGTGTCGATGGCCAAAACAGCGGGACAAAAGTCCAAGCTGTATTCCAAATATGGCAAGCAGTTGTACGTTCTTGCGAAAAACAGCGGACCCGATCCGGCGGCGAATCCCTCATTGCGCAGCCTGATCGACAAAGCGAAACGTGAGCAAGTGCCGGCGCATGTGATCGAGAAGGCGCTCGAAAAAGCGTCCGGTGGCGGCGGCGAAGACTTTTCACTAGCACGCTACGAAGGTTATGGTCCCGGTGGCTGCGCGGTCATCGTCGATTGCTTGACCGATAACAACAACCGCACGATCACCGACGTTCGCAATTGCTTTACGAAGACGAGTTCCAAGCTGGGTGCTCCCGGTTCGGTCGCCCACTCTTTCGACCACTTGGCCGTGCTGCGGTTTCCAGGGGATAGCGCCGACCAGGTGTTGGAGATCTTGCTGGGTGCAGACGTCGATGTCGTCGACGTCGAATGCGAAGATGGACAGATCACGGTGTTTGCTCCCGCGACCGAGTTCAACAACGCCAAGCAGGCGATGCTCGAAGCGAAGCCGGAGTTGGAGTTCGATGTCGACGAGATCACTTTCGTCGCTCAAACCAACACCGACATCAGCCCCGACGACCTGCCGATGTTCGAAAAGTTCATGAACATGTTGAACGATTGCGACGATGTGCAAGACGTCTACCACAACGCGATCTTGCCGAAATAGTCAATCGCGAGATTGTTACCGCGATTGCGTCGCAAACGCTTTCGCGGTTACGCCAAGATTTCTTTCACGACCCGGCCATGCACATCGGTCAGTCGAAAATCCCGGCCGGCGTGCCGGTAGGTCAGCCGTTTGTGATCGATCCCCATTTGATGCAGGATCGTGGCGTGTAAGTCGTGGACGTCGATCTTATCGCGGACGATTGCTTTGCCCAGTTCATCGGTTTCGCCGAGCACAAAGCCAGCTTTTACGCCTCCGCCGGCCAACCAGATCGAAAAGCAATCGCCGTGATGTCCGCGGCCAAACTTGCCTTCTTTGGTCGGTGTGCGACCGAACTCTGTAGCCCAAACGATCAACGTCTCATCCAACATCCCACGCTGCTTGAGATCTTGGATCAGCGCGGCCAGCGGTTGATCTGCGGCTTTCGCCAACGGTTCGTGCTCTTTCATATTGCCGTGCGAGTCCCAGTTCGGGCGCGATCCGCTGTCGACAAGTTCGATGAATCGCACGCCCCGTTCGGCAAGTCGCCGCGCGATGATGCATTGCCACGCGAAGCTTTTGGTTTCTCCTGGCTTCAGCCCATACATCGACAGCGTTGGCTCGTCTTCGTTGCATAAATCAAACGCCTCCGGCCCTGCGGTTTGCATTTGAAAAGCTGTTTCGTAGCTCTTGATCCTCGCGGCAAGTTGCGAATCGTCGCGGCGGCTCTCCAAATGCTGTTGGTTCAGCGAATCGACGAGCGACAGTTCCATCTGTTGGATCTTTTCCCGGGTCGTTCGCGGCGCCAGGTTCGCAATCGGTTCGATCCCGGGGATGACACGCGTTCCTTGATGGTAAGCGGGCAAGAAGTCGCTGGCGTAAACCTGCGTGCCTCCGTAAGGAAGATGGGGGGCGATCACGATGAAGGAAGGCAGGTTCTGGTTGACCGTCCCTAAGCCGTAACTGAGCCACGATCCCATGCTTGGTCGGGCGAACGTCGGCGAACCTGTATGCATCCCGACCGCCGCTTCGGTATGGTCGAAGTGAGCCGACTTCATCGATCGAATCAAACAGATATCCTCCATCGAATCGCGCAGGTGCGGGAACAGATCGCTGACCACGGTCCCCGTTTTCTTGTCGGCGTTTGTCGGGAAGACACATCCCATCAACTTGTCTTTGCCGCTGCCATCGCGTCCCTTTTTCGCGGACTTCGGATCGAAGCTGTCGATGTGTGACACGCCCCCGGTGGCGAAGACCATGATCACCCGCTTTGCTTTGGCGGGAAAATGAGGTGACTTGGGTGTCAGCGGTCCCACGGCGGGAGCCTCCGCCGCCGCCAGGTCCGACAGAACGGCAGGGAACAGGATCGAGCTGCCGATCAGCGAACGAAGGCATTGCCGACGCGTCGGTTCGATAAAATTCATCACATCCAACCTTTGACTACCATGGCTCAATCGACATACAAAAATTCGTTCGTGCGGAACAGCGATCGGGCCAGCGCGGTCCAAGCAGCCTGCTCACGCTGCGCGGCATCACCGATCGAATCATCCAATTGATCGTTCAGCGAACGCAACCACTCCGCCACGCCCTCGCGTTCGGACTGCGATGGCGGACGTCCAAAAGCCAACTCAAAGGCATAAGTCAGCCGTTCCGCCACGTTTTTCCTTTCCGCAATCAACCGCAGGGCGAACTCTTGCGCCCGTTCATGGACAAACGGATCGTTGATCAGATACAACGACTGGACCGTCGTCACGCTGCTGTCGCGCGAGGCGGTGCTGGCGTTCTGATCGGGGCCGTCAAACGTCGTGAAGAAAGGACGCGCGTTCAGCCGCGCCATCATCAGATAGACGCTCCGCTTTTGCGAGTCGTAGCTGTCGCGGAACGGGTGGTGTTGCGTGTACTTCCACTTCTCCGCCGTTGGAAACGGATGCGGATCGCGCGGCATCTGCAAATCCAATTCGCCGCTTAACAACAGCATCGTATCGCGCAGCGTCTCCGCATCCATCCGCTGGCGATTGAAACGCCAAAGCAGATCGTTGTTCGGATCGACAGCCAGAGCTTTCGTGTTGCCATCGGCTTGCGAACTCAATTGATAGGTGCGACTGAGCATGATCCGGCGGTGAAGCGACTTGATCGACCAACCGTCTTCGATCAAACGCGACGCCAACCAATCGAGCAGCTGCGGATGGCTGGGAGCCACGCCACGGATCCCGAAGTCGCTGGGCGTCTTCACAAGTCCGCTGCCGAAATGATATTGCCAGATGCGGTTCGCCATCACTCTTGCGGTCAGCGGATTGTCGGCGGCAGTCATCCACTGCGCCAACTGCAACCGCCCACTCGACTGAGTCGCCTGTTCGGGAAGCATCTGCCCACCGAGGACCTCTAAGAACTTGCGAGGGATCAGATCGCCAGGTTGATCGGGTTCGCCCCGCTGTTGCAATGGAACGTCACGCGGGTTCCCATCGGCCATCGCATAAGCCAACTCTTTTCCCGGTTTGCCGCCGTCGACGAGAGCGACAAAGTCGCGAGGCTTTTGATCGAGTTCGATTCCGGGAAACGGATACCGCGTGCTTGCGAAGATGCCATACAAACCGTAATAGTCGTCCTGCGAGATCGGATCGAACTTGTGGTCGTGGCAGCGAGCGCAGGCGACCGTCATCCCGAGCACCGTCCGGCCTAGGTTGTCGATCGTATCCTCGATCGTCAAATGCTGCGGGTAGTTCTTAATCACCGATCCAAATCGGCGCGAACTCGCTAGGTAGCCGGTGGCAACCGTCTGCTCGTTCTTCTGCACATCGCCATCGGCGGGCATCAGATCCCCGGCGATCTGCTCTTGTATAAATCGATCATACGGTTTGTCGGCGTTGAACGAATCGATGATGTAGTTGCGGTACAGGTAGGCTTCGGGGATGGGGAAGTCGGAGTTGTCGCCAGCGGTGTCGGCGTATCGAACAAGATCCATCCAATGCCGCCCCCATCGTTCGCCATAACGAGGCGACTCCAGCAGGCGTTCGACTACCTTAGCAAAAGCGTCCGCCGAATCATCCGCCACGAAGGCTTCGATCTCTTGCGGCGAAGGGGGCAAACCGGTCAGATCGAACGTGGCCCGGCGGATCAGCGTCCGTTTGTCCGCATCGCCAGTTGGAACCAGGCCGCGGTTGTCGAGCTTCGCCGCAATGAACCGATCGATTTCGGTTACCGGCCAATCGGACGACGGCGTTGGAACCGCCGGATCGGACAACGGTCGAAGCGACCAGAACTGTCTCGCCTTTTCGACATCGATCTTTTTACGAACGAATCGCGTCGCGGTCGCTCGCGGGTCGGGAGCGCCCATCGCAACCCAGCGTTCCAAATCGGCGACTTCCGCGGCTGATAGTTTTTCTTCCGGCGGCATCTCCATCCCATCGGCGTACCGTACCGCTTGGATCAGGAGACTGTGATCGACGTCGCCGGGAACCACCGCCGGTCCATTGGTTCCCCCGCGTCGCAGCGTCGGCCGCGAATCGACTAACAAACCGCCCTGCAGTTCGTCGCTCTCGCTGCTATGGCACTCGTAACAGTGCTTTACTAACAGCGGTCGGATCCGAGTCTCGAAGAACGCAAGCTGATCTTCCGAAATCGGAGCCTCGTGCGAACCGTCGTGTTTGCCGCGCCAAAGTTCGACGCCTGAGAAGTTCGCTGCGCCACCGCGGCTTGTCAGTTCGATGTTCCCCTTGGTGACGTCGACGTACCACGGCCCAAGACGTTCCCAATGCCCGGCGGCACCGCTGGAAAACTGAGAGGCCACCGTTTTGCCATCGACACGAACTTCAAACGTTTCGCTTCGGTTGTCCTCCCAAACGTATAGAAAGACCGTAAACGTCTCGTTTGGCAGATTCTTCAGCAGCACTCGATTCCCGTTCCAACGACTGCTGCGGATCATCAGCGCCCGCTGCGGGTCGGTCGCGGGGACAAATGCGACGCCTTGTTGTTCAAAGGCCTTGTCCTTGCACTCGTAATTGCCCGACTCCTTCCCTTCCCAACGATTCCCATCGATCAGTACGGCCGGGCCATTGAGATTCAGCCCACGAAAGAAGCTGGCCGCGTCGTCTGACGAAGCCGCCGACGACAACGAAAGTGTTGCAAGCATCAACGCGAAACGCGTAGCACCAGTAGATACCACTCGCAAACACTCCATGGATCGAACACCGAGGAAATTCGCAGTTCACAACTTGTTGACGGGCTGCGGCGCGGCATTCCGAGGCGTGCTTTTAAGGCTGCGGCCGCGACGCCGAACCACATTGATCGACAAGTTCACTCTCGACTGAGAACCGAAGTGTTCCCATCGATAGTCGATCCGATTATACGGAGTGCGAAATTGCAAGTCACGCGTCATTCACCGTGTCGGCTTCTGTTTTCAACAGCAACCGCAACGCAGCGGGAATCGCAAACCAAGTCGCAATTGAAATCCATCCGCCTTCGCGCCCCAAACGTGCAAAGATCTGCACAACCGGCAGCGAGCAGCGGGATATACCGAACGTTTGTGTTGTAACGAAGACGCGTCGGGGGGACTTTCGCAACTCCCCCAAATTTGGTTGCCATGCTCTCTTTCGCTAGGTACCGTTCGGCGTCGTTCCCTCGCAACACCGTTCCCGCCAGCGATCCAACATGGCTTCCCTCGCAACACAAACCGACAGCCGCCCCACCGTAAGGCTGGACCGCGTCTGGCGAGTTGGCAAGCATGTGGCGGAGCTGGATGGTTTGCGGGGCTTCGCGATTTTGATCGTGACGCTGTATCGATTCTCCAAAGAGATACCGACTGATTCGTCGCTCGGGCATCTGATGCACCTCGGGGCGAGTTTCGGCAGTCGTGGCGTCGAGCTGTTTTTTGTCCTATCGGGATTCCTGATCACGGGGATCTTGATCGACGCAAAGGACCAGCCTCACTACTTCCGGAACTTCATTGCACGACGCAGCCTGCGGATCTTCCCGCTCTACTTCGCAACGTTGATCGCGTTGGTCGTCGCCGCCCATTTCGTTCCCGCGATGCGAACGATGTTTCACGATGCGATCGACAATCAATTCTACCTTTGGACCTATCTGGTCAACGTGAAGATGAGCTTCGCCGATCAGTGGTGTTTTGGCTACCTGGACCATTTCTGGTCGCTGGCGGTCGAAGAGCATTTTTACCTCGTCTGGCCGTTTGTCCTGTACCTGATCTCCAACAAAGTCGCCCTTCGCACGGCGGTCGGTTTGGCGATCGTCAGTGCTACATCGCGGATCGCGTTTGTGCTACTGAGCGACAACGGTGTGGCCCCCGATGTCCTGACGTTGTTCCGCTGCGATGCGTTGTTGATCGGAGCGGCGATCGCGTTGATCGCCCGCCAACCACAAGGACTCGAACCGCTCCGGCGCTGGCTGCCGGTGACGACTATAATTGGCGGGCTGTTCGTGCTAGCTTGTGGAATCACGGAGAAGCGGTTCTTCACGATCCCGCTGACGATCTGGCCGATCGTTTGGGGTGGGATCCTGATTTGGTTGCTTACAGCCAATCGATCCACGCCACTGGCTCGCTTCTTCAACCTCAAATTCTTGCGGACGCTTGGCAAATACAGCTACGCCATGTACGTCTTCCAAAATCCGTTGATCCCGCTCACCTCCGCTGTCGTTTCGGTTGCCGCGTTTGAAACGCTGGTCGGTAGGCCGCTGCTTGCAAACGTGATGTACATCGGCGTGATGTTCGTCCTGACCTATGCGGCGGCAGTGCTCAGTTGGAACGTGTTGGAACGCCATTGTCTACAACTGAAACGCTGGTTTCCCACCGGGGCATCCAGCGACGTGCCCGTTGTCAAAAACAACCAGTCCACCACGGGCACGTTCGTCCCGACGAACGCTCCGGCGAACTGAGCCTCGACGAAATGCGACGGCTACCAATTGATTTGGTGCATCGAACGGATCATCCCAACGCGGCGTGGACCTTCGTCACGAGCCCGTTGTCGCGATCATCGCTACCCGGTAACAGAAACGCCGCGTTGGCGAGGAAAGCGTTGCGAAAGGCGGGGGAGACCGCATAAAAATCTTCCAGCACCGCAGAACTAAATTTGTAGTCGTGCGAATCGTTTCCCTTTAAGAAGACCAACCGCCGCGCGGCATTGATCACCGATTCGGGCGGACCGCCTCCGTTTAAAAAACCGAGCATCTGCGTCGCCGCTTGCTCGCGATCGCTCGAGACCGTGCGAAAGATCGTCTCAAGATCGGCTTCGGTCTTCCCACCGGCCTCCGCTGGTGTGGCATCGATCCGCAGATCGGCGATCTTTCCTCGCGACCGCATCGATTCGCGGAAGTAGGGAATAAAGGCTGCATTTTGCAGCAGCAGCTCGCGACGCGTTTGATCGCGGAACGCCGTCCGATAGGCGTACTGCATCGCGTTGGTTGCAGTCGCCGAATGCAGCGCGATGATTCCCGGTTGTTGGCCGATCATCTCACCAGCGGACAAGAAAATCGCATCGGCGATCGATTGCGGAGCGATCCCGTCGGCAAGCATCTGCACGCTGGCGTCGACAGCTTCATCGGGCGACGCGCTGCGCAACGTGTCTAACAAAGACAACGTTGCGGCGGAATCGATCCTTCCATGATTCCAGCTTTCGTCGAGAGTGGAGAGCTTTTGCTGCGTCACCCGCCAGGCGGCGTCGGGGCCAAGGTCATGCTCGGATGGATTCGGTTCACCGTTGTGATTCAGCAGGGCGTAGGCGAGTGAACGGAGAACCGGTTCGGCGTATCGCCATCCGATACATTGCAGCGTCCGGTAGGCGTTTGCGACATAGATCGCCTTGTGACCAATGCTGCGATAGTCGCGGCAACCGTAGTGAGCCAACAGGTCGAAGACTTCCGCAGCGCTAGCCGATCGGCAGAGCGCGGCGATCGCGACATCGGCCGCTTCGACATCCCAAGCGTCCATCGCCTCGCGGAACGCTTGGTTCGCACGATGCGACGGTGGCAGCTTCGCCTCATCGACCGCCGCCATCGTCCAATCCCCCTCGCGGACATCGCGTGCCTGAGCCGACTTAAAATAGTCCAACGCCCAAAAGATCGGCAGCCAACGGTCGGTATCGGGTGCGGCGACGCTGGCGAGGTGTGCGGAATTGACAACCAAAACGGCGTGAAACTTAAAACCAACGCTTGGTCGCGGTTGGATGTTCCGCACCCCAGCCAACAACAGTGCCGCAAGCACTTCTTGGTAACTGGTTCCCGATTGAATCTTCGCTGCAAAGCGTTCGATCACCTGCTCCCGCGGCGTCTGTTCCAACAACCGAACCAACGGTTCGATATCGGACGAGAATCGAACCGCCGTGCCGGGAAGCTCCGCTTCACCTGCGGAAACCCGAGGCAAACGGCCCAGGAAATCGAGCTCACGAAGCGCCAGCACCGAACCAGCGGCACCAACCGTTTGCAAGAATTGACGTCGTTGTGGAACACGCACTGGACCATCTCCTTCGGTTCAAAAACGAGATTGCACTACGCCAAACACGCCGCAACGAAGAGTTATCCGCCGCCGCCAAACGTGACCAGCTCTAGCAGCCATTATATGATGACTTGGTGCGACGAGGTATCGAATCGCTCAACAGGCCAGGGCTAACAAGCGTTTGAGTTTAGGCGAACTAGCGTGGCGTTGTCCAAGGGAACCTGACGCTAGCAAGTATCTGCTGATACTTATAGTGAAACACTAAATGGCCTTGCTCACAGGACGAATTCAACGCTCCGACCAGCCGAGCCACTTGCTAGACCGCAACTTTGGTCAAGCTGAGATCACAGACCTTATCCTCCAACACAGGCGGTTGAATTTGTGTTCGTCGTTTCGCGACCTATGCTTCCCACAGGCAGTCGCCTAACATTCACTAATCTCTCCACACGGTTAGGGCAACCCGATGGAAACGAACCAATCCGACAGCGCCAGACGAATCGATCTTCGGTTCTTCTTTGAAAACTCGCTGTTTCTCGTCCTCGGTGCGGCGATCGCTCTGATTTGGGCCAATGTCGCTAACAGCCAAGGCTCCGACGCCTACAACGCATTTGTACACTGGGACATCGCTCAATTCCTGGGCCTGAGCCACGGACATGCTCACGCAGCCGAAGCGGGCGGACACCACGGATTCACGATCCATTTCCTAGTCAATGACATTTTGATGGCTTTGTTTTTTGCCATCGCAGCGAAAGAAGTTTGGGAAGCGTTGCTTCCGGGCGGACCACTTTCAAACCTTCGCAAAGCCGCCACGCCGTTGCTGGCAACCCTCGGTGGCGTCGCTGGACCCGCGATAGTCTATCTCGCCGGTACAACTTTGCTGGGCCGCAACGACACGCTTGGTGCCGGCTGGGCGGTTCCTTGTGCAACCGACATCGCGTTCAGTCTACTGGTCGCCCGAATGATCTTCGGTGGCGGCCACGCGGCGATCTCGTTCCTGTTGTTGTTGGCGATCGCCGACGACGCGATTGGGCTGATGATCCTGGCTGTCTTCTATCCTTCGGCAGAAACAAATTTTGCCTGGCTTGGATTCACCGTTGCCGCAGTCGCTTCGGGCATGGCGATGAACCGAGCTGGAGTTCGCAATTTCTGGTGGTACTTGGCGATCCCCGGCGTCCTCAGCTGGGTCTCGTTCTACATGGCTGGCATCCACGCCGCGTTGGGCCTGGTTCCGATCATCCCGACCCTTCCGCATGCGAAGACCGACCTTGGATTCTTTGCCAAAGCCGAAGACGCGCGAACCGATACATTGAACGCTTTTGAGCACTGGTGGAAGCATCCGGTCGAATTGATCCTGGGCATGTTTGCCTTGGTCAATGCGGGCGTCGTCTTCAGCAGCGTCGGAGCCGGCACAGGACTGGTCCTGCTGGGACTATTTGTCGGCAAGCCGCTTGGTATCAGCCTGATGACTCTGCTGGCCGTTCGATCGTTCAAGCTGGAGATGCCGGAAGGAATGAACATGCGACACGTCGTCGTGCTGGGCTGCATCGCCAGCCTCGGCTTCACCGTCGCGTTGTTTGTTTCGACAGCAGCCTTCCCGATGCCCGGACCGATTCAAGACTCGGTCAAGATGGGAGCGTTGATGAGCTTCCTGGCTCCGGTAAGTGCATTCGCTATGGCGATGGCGTTAGGAATTCGCCCGGCATGTTTTGGAAAGCGAAAGCCAGCCGCGGCAACGCAAGCTCGTAAGCCGCCGAAGGCTCACAAGCAGCACGCCCTATAAAAAAACGACCGGTCGATAAACCGGTCGCTTGGCAACAATCAGGCGCCGAGTCGCGGCACCCAATGAATTTTGAAGCGACGGCGTGTTGGCGCCGTCGCTTTTTTTGTAACGCCAGAACTAGCTGGTCGGTTGCTTGCGAAGATCCAACCACTCGGTGTGGTAGACGCCGTCTTTGTCGGTTCGCTTGTAGGTGTGAGCACCGAAGTAATCGCGTTGAGCTTGCAGCAGGTTCGCTGGCAAGCGATCGCGACGGTAGCTGTCGTAGTATGCCAACGCGGTGCTGAACGCGGGAACCGGAACGCCCAACTGGGTTGCTGCCATAACGACGGCACGGAAATGAGGCTGAGCGGTTGCCATCGCATCCTTGAAATAAGGATACAGCATCAGGTTTTCCAGGTTCGGTTGATCATCGAACGCTTCCTTGATGCGATCGAGGAACTGGGCGCGGATGATGCAACCGCCACGCCACAGCAGGGCGCATTGGCCGTAATCGAGATCCCAGTCGTGCTCTTGCGATGCAGCTTGCAGTTGGACGAAGCCTTGTGCGTAGCTGACGATCTTCGACGCGTACAGACCTTGGCGAACCATCTCGATGAAGGTCGCTCGGTCGCCCGCCAATTCGGCAACCGCTGCGGCCAGCTTCGGGTTATCGCCTTCAGCCGGTCCGGGAAGGATGCTGCTAGCGCGAACGCGAGCTTCCTTTTGAGCCGAGATGCCGCGAGCGAATACAGCCGAGGTGACCAGGGTGCTTGGCACGCCCAGATCCAACGCCAATTGGCTCATCCATTTGCCGGTGCCCTTGGCGCCAGCGACGTCCAAGATGCGATCGACCAAGTGGTCGTTGGTGTCGCCATCTTTGACGCTGAAGATGTCGCGAGTGATCTCGATCAAGTAGCTTTGCAGTTCGCCCTTGTTCCATTCGTCGAAGACGTCGTAAAGCTCGTCGTTGGTCAGGCCGCCGACGTCTTTCAGCAATTGATACGCTTCGCAGATCAACTGCATGTCGCCGTATTCGATGCCGTTGTGAACCATCTTCACGTAGTGGCCGGCACCGCGTGGGCCAACCCAATCGCAGCAAGGGATATCGTTGTTGGGTCCAACCTTCGCCGAGATCGCTTGGAACATCTCCTTGACCATCGGCCAAGCATCTTTCGATCCGCCTGGCATCAGGCTTGGCCCCTTCAGAGCGCCTTCTTCACCACCGGAAACACCGGTGCCGATGAAGTGGAAGCCCTTGGCCTCGACTTCTTTTGTGCGGCGTTCGGTATCGGCGTAGTGAGTGTTTCCACCGTCGATGATGATGTCGCCTGGTTCCAGGAACGGCGTCAATTGTTCGATGATCGCGTCGACAGCGGGGCCCGCTTTGACCAACATCATCAACTTGCGCGGACGGGCACACGACTTCACAAATTCTTCGATCGAGTGGCAACCGACGAAGTTCTTGCCAGCGGCGCGGCCTTCGATCAGGGCATCGACCTTGTCGGTCGTGCGGTTGTAGACGGCAACCTTGTAACCGCGGCTCTCTACATTCAGGGCCAGGTTTTCACCCATTACAGCTAGGCCGATCAGCCCGAAATCGCAATCACCACTCATTTTTTGTGCATCCCAATGGATTATTTATTGAAGCAGCCCGAGGCCCCCCAGCAGGCACTCAAACATATTAATACGCTTGCTATACGCGAGCGAATGATAGCCGACGACCCGATTTTCATCAATATGCCAGCGATCCAGGGCCGCCATGGCCTACGATGCCTGGAATAACCGATCCCGCGTCGCGACGGTGAGGTCTGGGAAATCGCTGAACACCCCGTCGGCATCCGCTTCGAACAACGCGAGCTCGATCAACCGATCGAAGCTGTCGACGTATACGGGCAGCGAGTCGGCTCGCAATGTCCACGGATGGACCTTCAAGCTACATCGATGTGCCAGTTCCACAAGCGGCGTGCACAGATAGCCTTGGCGATTCGCGTGGGGAACGACAACAACATTCATCGAAGGCCCGATCGCATCGGCATATTGAGCGATCGTTTGCAGATCGGACTCCGCCGCGGCCAGATCGTATTCCGCCGAGGTTCGCCCCCAGTCCTCGTCTTCCAGCAACTGCACCAACCGCATTTGACAGCCGAGTTCGTCGCGGAGTCGCCGATTTTCCGCCGCATCAAAACATTGGACGTAGACATTGTCCGATCGACTGCTGTAGCCGTATTGGTTCAGCACCGCCAACGTGATCCGGCAGATGTCTTTGCCCTGCTGGCGATGCCAAGCCGGCCGTTTGATCTCCGTATAGATCCCTACGTCGCGACCGGTGCTGTCGTTGAGCCCCTGGATCAGCTCCAGCTCTTCGGCCAGCGTTGCGATCCGAAACTGCGACAGTCCCATCGGGAACCGAGTCGGAAAGACAGCCTGTCCGGTCGCCGGATCAAATCGCTCACAAACCGACAGCGACTTCAATTCGTCCAGCGTCAGATCGATCGCATAATATCGGCCATCGTCGCGAGCACGGTCGGGAAACCGCTGCCGCACGTCGGTGACGGTATCCAGGTGGACGTCGTGCAAAACCAGCGGCACGTCGTCTTTGCTGAGCACCACGTCTTGTTCCAAGAAGTCGCTACCGACAGCGTAGGCGAACGCCTTGGCCGGCAGCGTGTGCTCGGGAAGATACCCCGATGCGCCACGGTGGGCGATCACAATCTTCGCGTGTTCGGTCGACGATTCGTTACTCATCGTGAGAGCGCCCTTGCCAGTAGGGAAAACTACAACGCAGCTTCGGCCAGTGCGCGAACGCGGCGAACCATCGATCGCAAGCCGTTGCTGCGAGATCGAGTCAGATGTCCCTGCAGATCCAATTCGGTGAACAGGCCATCGATGTCGATCGCCAGGATCTCCTTGGCCGGCTTGCCGCTCAACAACGCCACGATGATCGCGATCAGACCGCGGGTGATCACCGCGTCGCTATCGGCTTCGAAGTCGAGGATCGGGGAATCGTCAGCCGATTCGCCCTCGCGTTGACTGGCGACTAACCAAACGTTGCTGACGCAACCTTGCACTCGATTCGCTTCGACCCGATGTTCGGCCGACATCTGCGGCAGCCCATCGGCGAACTCGATGATGTATTCGAGCCGCTCGTCATAGTCGTTGATCTCTTGAAATTCTTCCCGCAGTTCGTCGGGTGTAATCGTTTGCATCGGGTTCAATCTCCATGCTTCTCGCGCAGTCGGGCTGACGTTCGCAACATCAGCTGAGCGCGTTCAAATTCATTTAGCCATTCTTGGATCACCGCCGCCTGAACCGGATCGCCAGCGGTAACGATCCCCGATCCACACGCCGCACCAGCCAATTGGTCGGCCATCTGACGGTATCTCGCCAGCGTGCGGTCGCCGTAATGACCGACAAAAAAGTCCTCTTCGCTGAAGATCGCGATCTGCGGGACGCGAGCTGCTCCGCAGATCGACATGATTCCTTTCAGTTCTTCGCTGGCATCGCGATCGATATAGCGAACGGTGATCTTATCGCTGGACTGTTCGATCCGCCGCAGGATCGGGCACTGTTGCACGCAATCGCCGCACCAAGCCCCTGCGAAACAGAGGACTCGCATCTCGCGAACGAACCCGGCGATCAACGCGGTTTGCGCGTCGGACAACTCGCAAGCATCATAGACCGCCGCCCACTTCCGTCGATCGAGGTCCGAACCGTGTTTGGCGAGAAAGTCGTCGTAGGTAAGACCTTCGTGGAAGTAGCTTGCGGGGATCATCTTTGATTTTAGTTTCCATAGGGCATGCTGGGCAGTCGCCAGCGCGACCATTTCAGTCCAATGTTGCGAGTCTGCGCGACACTGACAACCTGTGTGATGCGAAATGACTCGCTGCGGTCGCCGGGACGAATAATCGTCAACGCGACCGCAGAGCGGATTGTCCCCCTCGAACCTCAAGAAATCAGAACCCGCCCTGTCACGACGCCTTTAAGGGGATAGCATCGGGTTCTATAATCCCTCCCAGCGTGCGGTCGTCCTGTTTCCTGTAAGGCCTCCATCTAATGAAAATCCACGAATATCAAGCGAAAGAACTGTTTCGAGCCGCTGGCGTCCCCGTGCTGCAAGGCATGGTCGCCCGCAATGCGGACGAAGCCAAAGACGCATACAACAAGCTGGGCGGCGCGATTGCGGTTGTCAAAGCTCAGATCCATGCCGGCGGTCGCGGCAAGGGTACGGTGACTGAAAAGCCGGAACAACACGGCGTCGAACTGGTCAAATCGGCCGACGACGCGGCTCGCGTTGCCGAGAACCTGTTGGGCAACCACCTGGTCACGATCCAAACCGGTCCCGAAGGCCAACGCGTCAATCAAGTCTTCGTCGAATCGGGTTGCAACATCGCTCGCGAATTGTACCTCGGCATCGTCCTGGACCGCGCCGCCTCGCTGCCCGTTTTGATGGTCAGTACCGAAGGTGGTATGGAGATCGAAAAGGTCGCCGAAGAGACGCCCGAAAAGATTTTGAAGGAACACTTTGATCCGCACGTTGGATTGGAGAGCTACCAGGTCCGCAAGTTGTGCAAGGCGATGGACATCAGCGGTAAAGCCGCCCGTTCGGCCGACCTGTTCATGAAAAAGATCTGCCAGTTGTACGTCGATCTCGATTGTGCCCTGCTGGAAGTCAACCCGTTGGTGATCACCGGCGACGACGAGATGATCGCTTTGGATGCGAAGGTCACCTTCGACGACAACGCGATGTTCCGCCACAAAGACATCGCCGAGCTGCGCGACGATGCCGAAGAGGAACCAAGCGAATTGCGAGCTGCCGCGTCCGGGCTGAGCTTTGTCAAGTTGGACGGCAACATCGCTTGCTTGGTCAACGGAGCTGGACTGGCGATGTCGACGATGGACATCATCAAGCATCACGGTGGCGAACCCGCAAACTTCTTGGACGTTGGTGGCGGAGCGAACAAAGACCAAGTTACCGAAGCGTTCCGAATTCTGTTGGCCGATCCGCACGTCAAAGCGGTTCTTGTGAACATCTTCGGCGGCATCGCGCGTTGCACGACGATTGCCGATGCGGTGATCGCGGCCAGCAAAGAGGTCGGATTTAACGTTCCTTTGGTCGTTCGATTGGAAGGAACCGAAGTCGAAGAAGGTCGACGGATGCTCGAAGAAAGCGATGTCGAAATCATCAATGCCGTCGGCCTGACCGATGCTGCAAAGAAGGTTGTCGAAGCGGCAGGCGTCTAAAGTTGACGACTGTTTTGTTTTGAATCGTTTACAACTCACAACAAATCGTTGACCTACACGATTTACGGAATTCGGAATAACAATGTCCATTTTGATTGACAAAAACACGCGCGTCATTTGCCAAGGCATCACTGGCGGCGCGGGAACCTTCCACACCAAAGGTTGCAAAGAATACGGCACCCAGATGGTCGGCGGTGTAACGCCGGGCAAAGCGGGCCAAGACGTCGACGGCGTACCCGTTTTCGACACGGTCGGTGAAGCTGTTGAAAAAACAGGTGCCAACGCGACGATGATCTTCGTTCCGCCGCCGTTTGCGGCCGACGCGATCCTCGAAGCGATCGACGCCGGAATCGAAGTTATCGCGGCGATCACCGAGGGCATTCCAGTCCTCGACATGGTCCGCGTCTTCAAGGCGGCCAAGGCGAGTGGTTCGGTCCTGATCGGCCCCAACTGCCCCGGCCTGATCACTCCCGGTGAGTGCAAGATCGGGATCATGCCCGGCTACATTCATCAACCAGGCAACATCGGCATCATGAGCCGCAGCGGCACGTTGACCTACGAAGCGGTTTGGCAAACGACCAACTTGGGTCTCGGCCAAAGCACCTGCGTCGGTCTGGGTGGCGATCCGATCGTCGGCACATCGTTCATCGATTTGCTGGCTCGCTTCCAAGAAGATCCGAAGACCGAAGCGATCTTGATGATGGGCGAAATCGGTGGTTCGGCGGAAGAAGAAGCCGCGGCGTTTGTCAAAGAGAACGTCACCAAACCAGTTGCCGCCTTCATCGCCGGTCGCACCGCACCTCCCGGAAAACGGATGGGTCACGCCGGTGCGATCATCACCGGTGGCAAGGGAACCGCGACCGAGAAGGTTGCCGCGTTGGAAGACGCCGGAATCGTTGTCGCTGCTTCGCCAGCCGACATGGGTGCGGCAGTTGTCGAAGCGATGAAACGCCACGGCAAATAAAGCCTTTGTTCGAACAAGCGACGCGGCAAACGTGCCGCGCTGCGTTGCTAGAACACAAAATGTAAGAACGTAGAAACGAAAAACGGGCGGATGGCAACATCCGCCCGTTTTTGTTTAGTCCTTAAGCCCAAACTGCTTTTGCATTGTCGACAAACGCCGCGATTTTTGCCGGGTCTTTCTGGCCCGGAGCACTCTCGGTTCCGCTGGCGACATCGACTGCCGCGGCGCGGCTGCGGACAATCGCATCACCGACGTTAACGGGATTCAGTCCGCCGGCCAGGATCCAGTCGTTAAGAGACGCCTGTGCAGCCCAGCGTCCGATGCCGTCCCAGTCTAGCCGTTGGCCGGAGCCACCAAATTGTGGACCGCCATCGGCATCCAACAGGATCCGGGCTCCGATCTCCGCCCACGGCAATACGATCGCGTCGATCGTCGCGGCCGTCAGTTCTGTCGTCGGCAATCGAACCGCTCGGATCACGGAAAGTCCGGCAGCGATCAGATCTCTGCCGGTTTGAAGCGTCTCATCGCCGTGCAGCTGCACCCAATCGAGCTTTACCGTTTCGGCGATCTCTCGGACCCGATCGACTGGTTCGTTGACGAACACGCCGGCGCTTTTCAACGTCGGCGTAGCCTCAACCAGCAGCGCCGCGGCTTCCGGCTGAAGATAGCGAACGCTGGGAGGATAGAAGTTCAGTCCGATGCAATCGGCGCCGGCGGCTTCCGCCGCGCGAACGTCTTCGGCCGCGCGGACGCCACAAATCTTGATACGGAACACGTCTTCATTCTCCCTGTCGCTGGCAAATCAATGCCCGCGAGACATTACGGCTTGCTGAACAGCACGCAGATCGGAGTCGGAACCATCGCGCTGTGCTGCGTGAAGGTCAGTTCCCCGGTCTCCTGATCGATCGAAAAGACAGCGGCGGTGTTGCTGTCGCGGCCGGCGGCGATCAACCACTTGCCGGTCGGATCGAGATTGAAGTTGCGAGGCCAGCTGCCGCGGATCGGTTCCTCTTCGATCAACGTCAACTTGCCATCTTCCGGGTCGACCGAATAGGCAGTGATCGTGTCGTGCCCGCGATTGGCGGAGTAAACAAACTTGCCCGTTGGGTGCACGCGAATCTCCGATCCGCTGCTGTGATTCTCTTTTGCCTTCGATTCCTCGGTGACGGTTGGAATCGTTTGAATCGCCGTCATCGTTCCCGCTTCGGGATCGTAATCGAAGACAGTAACCGACAGAGCCAGTTCATTCAGGACGTAGACGTGTTTTCCATCGGGATGGAACTTCATGTGGCGTGGGCCGCCACCGGCAGGAACGCTGCCAAAACCGTGGTCGTTCAGCTTCAGTTCGTCCAAGTCGAGTTCATAGATCACAACCTTGTCGAGCCCGAGATCTGGAACCATCACAAATCGGTTGTCGGGCGATGTGCCAACCCAGTGCGCGTGCGGTTTGTCTTGGCGTTTGCCGACGACTCCCGAACCACCGGAGTGCTTTTTCAGATCGCTGCGTTGCAGGATCTCGCCATCTTCAGCGAGTTCGAACATCGCTGTCGATCCGCCGCCGTATTGGGCTGAAAAGAGCGCCTTGCCGGTTTGATCGACCGACAGATGCGCCGCGCCGCCGTCACCGATCGCCGCAGCGTTGATCAACTTCAACTTCTCGCCATCCGCTCCCGATTCGATCGACAGCGCCGTCAACAGCGGTTCGCCGTCGATCGTGCCAGTGCAATACAGCACCTTGCCGTTGGGATGGAGCGCCAGGAAACCGGGGCTCCCAATTCCAAAGGCCAACTCGGGCGTCGTCAGTTTCCCCGTCTCGGTGTTAAACGAGGCGTGGTAGATGCCTTTGCTCAAACCGTCTTTCGGGGTCGTCGTACCGAACCAAACATCCAGCGTCTCGGCGGTTCCCATCGATGGCAATCCAATTATCAAAGCAAGGGTCAGAAGTCGGAAAACACTGTGCATCAGCTGAGGTCTCCAGAAGTAAAGGTAGGGTGATTCTTGGTAGGTGGGGATCGAGCGGTTCGCGGATTGGACCGATCCCGTCGGGAACGCGCCGCGACGCGTTAAGCGGTTACGAACAACAGAGCTAAGGAGGCGGGGAAGCGAACGCTGGCGAGCGACTTACGATTTGATCGCGTCGTCGAGCACTTCTTCGGCGACGTAGATCGGCAGCGGCGGGCTGAAGGTCACAGCGACCGCGATCGCATCGGAGGGACGCGAATCGATCTCGATGATCTCTCCATCTTTCTTTAATCGCAGATGGGCAAAATAGGTATGTTCTTGCAATCCGCTGATCACGACGCTGTCGACTTCGGCGCCGAGTGCTTCGGCAACGTTGACGACCAAGTCATGAGTCAAGGGGCGCGGTGGTTTGTAGTCTTCCTTCACCCGTCGGTCGATGTTTGTCGCTTCGAAGATCCCGATCAAAATCGGAAACTGACGATCCCCGTCGACCTCTTGAAGGTAGATCACTTGGTTATCGCTGATCTCGCTGATGATGATCCGAGCCAGTTGCATCTGGACAGGCATGACGTGTCTCGATGGAGAGAGAAAGGAAGAAAAACGCAGGCCACTATTATAGCCGTTTCGCCGATCGCCGACCGCTCCAGATCGACGGAAAGTTGCCCCGCACCGGCGGTTCCGAACTAGATCATCGTTTCGGGAGCCGAATCGACCGCGGGCAGATGCAACCGGAACTTGGTGCCGGTGCCGCGCTGGCTTTCCAGAAGGATCTCGCCGCCATGTTCCTGCATGATCTTTTGACTGACCGGCAAACCGAGCCCCGTCCCACGAGCTCCCTTTTTCGACTCAAACAGCGAGAAGATTTTTTCGATATCGGCCGGATCGATCCCCGGCCCATTGTCGGCGATATCGATATAAAACCCTTCCCCTGCGACGAAGCTGGTCGAGATACGGACACACGGTTGTTGCACGCCCTCGTCGCGATCTCCACTTTCGACGGCATCGATCGCATTGGTCATGATGTTCAGTACCGCGCGATGCATTGCGTCGGCATCAAAGCAAGCTGTCGGCAGCGATTTGTCCAGCTGGACTTCCAGGTGACAATCGGCTTCATCGGCGCGAACCTGCATCAACTCGACGACGTCGGCAACTGTCGCGTTGAGATCCCCTTCGACCAGTTCCGGCTCGCGCTCTTTGCTGAATGTCAGCATGTCCAGCACGAGGTTCGAGATCTTGTCTTGGTTCTTGTCGACCATCGCCCAGCCTTTGCGAACCGCATCATTGTCGTTGCGGTCCAAACCGGTCTCGATCAGATAGCTGCCGCCGCGAATGCCTTGCAGAATGTTCTTGATGTGATGCGACAGCGTGGCGATCGTCTGCCCCATCGCAGCCAAACGTTCGCTCTGCAACAGCGACGAATAATAAAACGTGTCTTCAATCGCTAGCGCCGCCTGATGGCCGATGGCCGTCATCAGCTTCAAATGTTCGTCGACAAAACGGCCCTGTTCCCCGGCGTCGACGAAGCGCCCCGGCGGTGTAAAGGTATCGACATACATCGCACCGACGACGTCGTAACGTCCTTGCAACGGAACGCAGATCGCTTCGCGGATGCCCATTCGGACGATCGATTGGCCGCTGTCCCAACGTCCATCGTCTTTGGCGTCGCGGGTTCGAACCCCTTCGTTTTTCTCGATCACATAATCGAGAATCGTGCGGCTGATCGCGATCCGATCTTTGATCGGCCCCTCGCTGCGATCGCACCGCGCGGCGGGGCGAAGTTCCTTTGTTTCGGGATCCGAGAGCATGATGCAACCGCGATCGGCGGCGACCCAGTCGAATACCAGACGTAAGATCCGATCCAACAGTTGTGGAATCTCCAGCGTCCGGCCGACGGCAAGCGCCGTGTGGTACATCACCTCCACGCGAGCATCGATCTTGACCTGCGACGACTCCATCTCGGCATCGTTTTCGACGACGCGAGAGAGCGAGGAAACGATCTGCGATCCTTCCATCTGCCGCGATTGTTGGATGATGTCGACGCCGTGCTGTCCCTCCATCGTCGTCGGTTCACCGTTGCCGGTGAAGATCATCATCGTCGCGCCAACCTGCAAGCGGTCTCCGCTTTTGAGAATGCAGCGGTTGATCGGGCTGCCATTGACCGCAGTCCCATTGCTGCTGCCCAAATCCATCACCTCGAAGAATTCACCCTCGGTGAAAACCTGGGCGTGCTGCCGCGAAACCTCCGAATCGATCAGCTGGATATCGTTGCTGACATCCCGGCCAATGGTGTACCGAGCATTGTCCAGTGCATAGTGCTTACCTTGGTCTCGACCACGAATTACGAACAGCGAAGCCATGCTTGTGAGAACATCCAGGTACGTTTCGGTGAAAACTACGGGAACCGGGGCGGATCTGCCCGCTTGGGAGGGGCCAACTTACGAGGGAGCCAGCGCCGACAGTATATCCGAAGCGATCGGGCTTGAATACTTTGCATTCAGCCCTAAACCCCGCTTTACCGCGCCCCCCAGTTCTTATTGTTCCCCTCGGTGATGATCTCCCCGAGCTGCTGTTCGGTCAGGTTATGGAGGACTAAAAACGCCTGCGTTTGACTCTCGTTGACCTGTCCCAACAACCGATCAACCGCATCGCGTGCATTGATCCCAGGCAGCGGCGAACGCGTCGTGTTTGCCCCCGCATAACGGCGATATTCGAGGTAAATCTTTTGGCGACGCGCTTCATCGCCGGTCGGCCGCGTCGTTTTTGGCATCGACGCGGATGGCTGGTCCGTCGACGCGACCGCGGCGGAACCAGGGGTGCTTTCGCCTCCCGAATCGCCTGAATCGGAGAGCGTCAGCGAAGCAAAAAAGGCTTCGCCAAGCTTTGCCTTACCCGGTTGGACCGAGGTGACGACCATGCGATCGGGCATCATGAAAACTTCCAACAACGGGTCCTTTTGTTCACCATCGCGGGCTAAGACGATCCGCTTTCCCGCGACGCCCGACCGCGTAATCTCGGCAAGCTCCTCCGCTTGTCCACCGGAGTAACGGTAGAGATTGCGGAGCCACATGTCGCGGCGAATTTCGCTGCCGGGCGCGATCGGCATTTCCGTCAACCAGAACGTTGCACCGCTGTCGGGGTCGGTTCCAGCGACCCGAAAGACCAGCTGGCCCTGAACCGGCGAAGCGACTTCGCGAACGATCGCATCGGCGGGCATGTTCACCGTTGCGCCGGTAGCTCCCTGCGGCGTCCACGTACTGGGCAATGGATTGTCGAGCGCCATCGCTTCCATCTGCCCCTTCAACGATGCTGCCGCTGCAGCTTTCGCCGACGACTGAGCAGCCCGTTGCTCGGCCACTGCCACATCGACAGAACGAGTAAAGGCGAAGTAGCCCAAGACGGTTGCGCCGACCATTCCGACAAGGACCAACGCGCCGCAGACGAGCCCGGGAATTAACCACTTGGGTTTCGTGGCAATCGCGGCAGATGCATCGCCGCCGGCCTGCTTTGTTTGCGTGGGTTGAAACGAGGGGGCGGATGGATTGTTCGTTGGCGGAGGAGAGTAGGGGGCCGCAGCAGAAAATGGAGCTCCCGCGTTGAAATCATCCAATCCGCCAAAGGGGTCATCGCCGACGTGGGGCGCAGGCGCGGCCGACGCGGCAGGATTCTGCCCGCTGCTCTTTTTGCTCTCCGAAGCAGGGGAGCGGGCCGGGATCGCAAGTATCTTTTTGCATTGGCTGCAGCGAACTTTGGAGCCCGCGGCAGTTGCTGGAATTCGCAACACAGCCTGGCATCCAGGACAGCGAATTTGCAGAACGCTCATTATTCATCGAGATCCAATAGTGTTTCAAAGAGGTAACAGCGAATTCGCCAATCGATTGTACCGCGTCGGCCGCGCGATCGCTGCCGATGAATCCGCAACTTAACCAACTTCAAATCGAACCGCACGGGGACTTGTGCGTCACACCGACCACCCGACCGGCGCCGAGGCTCGCAGACATCAACCGACGGCGATTCGACTTCGCGAAGCGCTAGCGTTTGCGTCCCGGGAACATCGTCAGCAGCGCCGGCAGGAAGATCAGGTCGGCGAACAGGGCGGATGTGATCGTCAGAATCCCCATCGTGGCAAAGATCTGATGGTCGCGGGTATCGCTCGATAGCGCGGTGACAAACCCCGCGACCAAGACGATCGTCGTGATGATCAACGCAGTTCCAACGGCGACAAACGATCGCCGAATCGCTTCGGCTTTGTCGTCCGTCTTTTTCCGTTCCTCGTTATACCGGGTCAGGAAATGGATCGTGTCGTCGACGGCGATCCCCAGACAAACGGTGAAGGCGCAAACGCTGACGATCTCCAAAGATTGCCCGGCGAAGACCAGCAGAGTTCCGGTCGCGGCCAACGGAAAGACGTTGGGAACAATCGAAATCAATCCGATCCGTATCGAACGATAGACGATCGAAAGGACGATGAAGATGATCACGATCGCCGTTCCCAAACTGAGCGCCAGATCGACGACAATTTGATAGAGATTCTGCCAGCGCCAAACCGCATCCCCCGCCAATTTGATTGTGAAATAGGGGTGCTGTGCCGCAATCTGTTGAAGCTTCTCATCCACGCGTTCGAAGACCGGTCCGTATTTAGCAATCCCCAAATCCTGGACGCGAAACATCGCCATCGCCGTGCCCTGTTCCGGAGTAAAAAAGGCTCGCTTCAATGGCGGCGGCAGCAATTCGATCAAGCTGGCACGATCGGCGGCATCCCCTTCACCAGGCATCGCTGCGACCAATGTCGCAATCGAAATCGGAAACCCAAGCTGGGGTTCGGCTTGCAACGCCGCGTCGACCTGCTGCATCACCTGCAACACCTCGGGAGAGTCGGAACCGATCGCGTCGGTCCATTCGACCTCCACCTTCGCCGTTTCCAGGCCTCCAAAATTCTGATCCATCGCCCGCAAGGCTTCCAGCTCTTCACCGGTGCTTGGCAAAGCGCTGTTGCGACGTTCATCGGGGCGCAACAGACTGCTGATCCCAACCATCACCGCCAGCCCCAACATGCCGCCGATCGCAAACCGGCGATGGTTGCGGATCACGGAATCGACGATCCATTGAGCGCGGCCAAAGTTGCGATCGACCCAACCGCGGCTGTGCCCCGATTGAACGCGCAGCCCCAGTGGTGTCATACACAACAACGGGATCACCGTGACCACGGCGATGAACGTGACGACCACTCCCAACACGCAGCACCATCCAAACTCCTGGACGATGCGATGATGTGCCAGGCTGAGCGAACCAAAGCCGATCGCAGTGGTCAGTGAGGTCAATCCGCAGGCCAGTCCAACTTCGGAAAGCGCCCGCCGCGTTGCCGCTCGCGGCGGCATCCCCGCCGCGCGGTTGGCGCGGATCTGGACCATCATGTGAACGCCGTCGGTGAAGCCGACAAGGCTGATCAAGATCGGCAGAACGACATGGTTAAAAGGATTGTCTTGCAGGTCGAAGTAGTTCAGCAGGCCAAGCGTCCAATAGACGCCCAGCCCTGGTGCGAGGGCGACGATCAGGACAGCGATCACGCCGCGAAACAGGATGATCGCCATGATCATCGTGAATACATTGGCGATGATCTGGTAGGTCCGTTCGTCGGATCGATTTCGTTTTCGTAGCGACAGCTCCAACGGCACACGACCTGTCATTTGAAACGTCAAATCGTTCCCCTGGATCTCGCTAGCGGCTTGTTCAGCTGCCTCGCGGATCGCCGTCGTGCAGTCCTCATCGTTGCGAACAAACAACCAATCGATGTTTACATTGACCAACGTCGACTTGGCGTCGCCGGAAAGCAAGAACCCACCGATCATCGGATTGCCCAAGGCCTTGGCTTTGGCCGCGTCGAATCGAGATTCCGAAGCTGTCGCTTTGGGGAAGACCGGTTCTCGCAACCCAAAGATGTTCAACGGCGGAGCGCGATCCATCCAATGAACGCTATCGACTTGAGGCAAAGCTTCGAGCCGCGACACGACATGCCGCAGCGCCGCGGCGGATGAGGGGGTAAACAGGTCGCCGGAATGGACCAACAGGACCAAATCGAATCCCGCCAGTTGGGCGATTCGGACGTTGGGCGTCGCCCGTTGCTTGCGACCAGCCGCTTCGGATGTGGTCGAGTGATCGACCGACGTCTCTTCGGCTGGCGGAACCAGAAGCGTCGGGTCGACGTAACCAATGGTTGCAAAACCAGTGATCAGAAGAATGACCGCGGCGACAATCCATGCGTGGTCGACCAATCGACCGAAGCCGTTGGTCGAAGAATCAGCAAACGCTTTGTCGTCAAATTCTGAGTTGGGGTATGACATGCACCAGAGCGTTTGCGAAAGCCAGCGGATTAACTTTCAACGGCATCGATAGGGTCTTCGTTCGCAGCATCGTCATCCGACACCGACGCATCTTCGTCTTCAGGATCCGTGTCGTAGACCACCGGAGGAGCATCCTTGGCGGCGATTCGGCGAGCCCGTTTGGCCTCGGCCTTCATCTTTTTGTCCATCTCACGTTGACGCTTGGCGAAGGTGTTTTGGTTTTTGGCGATGCTCGATCTCCCGTTGGGTGGCCCGCGTCACATGTGTCGGCAAAGACGCCGACGATCGCATGTGCTCACTTCTCCCGAGGACCAACGCATAAGCTGGACCCCCGAGTTGCCGCAGACGCTCGTTGCCGTGAGTATATACCCCCGGCGACCATTCCCGAAACCGGGCGCCGTTCAGGAGCCACCGAAAGCCGCGATACCAAGCTTCCGACGGCGGTCCGAAATGCGATCGGCCCCCCTGCCGCAACTACCAAGTGTCGGTGCGGAATGGGGATGCTGGGATCCCTTCTTTGTTATAAAGGTTCGCCCCCACGGGGTTCATCGTATAGGCGTATCGGACGGCGACGGGATTGGCAACATCCGGTGACTTTACCACCACGGTGTCGCCATCGATCGTCGCATCCGCCCAGTGCCATTTTTTGTCGGCGCCAGCAATCGCAAAACGCTCCAGTTTGCCCTCTTTAACCTCCTGAGTCGGATCGAGACCGTTCTTTTGACCGACGATCAAACCACCGCCAACGTGATTAAAGCTCAAGCGGATCGAATCCCCTTCGATTTTCTGGCTCTTGAACAACGGGCCCGCCGGTACGATCTGCTGCTTGTCGTAGGTTTGGTGCAGCGCCCATTGGGCCAGACGATCGCCGACGTCCTGCTTGTTCTTCGGGTGAATGTCGTTTGCTTCACCGATGTCCGTGATCACAGCCATCCCGGTGTGGTCGATGTCGAGCGCCTTGGTTTGCGCTTCGCGCAGCTTCGCCCAACCGTCTCCTCCCGCAGGATCCTCTGTCGGTTGCTTGAAGTTCGCCAACTGGACCCAGTAGAACCCAAGGTTTGGGTTGAACAGCTCACGCCAACTGGAAACCAGTGCTCGCGTCTTATGATAATACGATTCACCTTCGCCACCGTTCGATTCACCTTGGTACCAAATCGCACCACGCATCGAAAACGGAACCAACGGATGGACCATCGCGTTGTAGATTGCCGACGGGGAACTGGCGCCCACTTTGGTCTCCGCCGTATACGCGTCGACTTGATCGGCGATCGACTTCAATTCGGGAACCTTATGGAAACCTTCCGGGGAAACCCATGGCTCGATTCGCGTTCCGCCCCAATTGGTTCCCACCAAGCCGACCGGAACGTTCAATTCGTTTTGCAGACGGCGGCCAAAGAAATACCCCACCGCTGAAAAACCACCGGCCGAACCGGGGTGGCAAACCTTCCATTGGCCGGGACAGGAATCTTTCCCAACCGGCGACGTGGTGTGACCGGGAACGTTGAACAATCGAATTTGCGGGTGGTCGGCTGCCGCCACTTCTTCAGCTCCATTGGTCGCTCTGCTGAGTGGCCATTCCATGTTCGATTGGCCCGAGCAGATCCAGACCTCGCCAATCAGCACATCGTCAAGCTTAATCGTGTTGGTCCCCTCGACGACAAGCGTTTGTCCTTCCGCACTGGCCTTCAGGTCCAACAGACTCACTTGCCAACGCCCATCGGCATCCGCTTTCGTCTTTTGAGTCTGACCGCCCAGCGTGACGGTGACCTGTTCCCCCGGATCGGCCCAGCCCCATACCGGCGCGGGGAGATCGCGTTGCAAGACCATCGAATCGCTGAAGATCGACGCGAGCTTCACTTCGGCCTGTAGCGTGGTCGCCAAGCAGGCAAGCGTCATCGCGGTGGCGAGAACAAAAAACCGGTTGCGATAGATCGTCATGTTGTCGTTGTTCCTATGCATGATTGAGAGCTGCGGGCGTTGGTGTGATGCGAAGCCCATGCCTCGAGGCCTGCCCGCGAATGGGAAGGTGAGCGGCAGCCAATATAGCGACTTCGGCGGTGTGTTGCGAACGATCCAGGAAACAACTTCGGGGCTAGTCACTGTTTGTGCATATAGGCAAATTAGCCGGCACGCATTAGCGAGGCGTTGTCCAAGGGAGCCAGACGCTAGCGGAACGTCGGCTCAATCAGCCGATTGGGCGTTAGCCTCGGTTCCGCTGCCACTAAACCGAGGCTAACGCCCAAACGGCTAATGTAACGAAGCTCGTTGTGACTAAACCGACAAGCTGCAAGCGTGTGCCGGCTGATACATCGATTTGAAACAGTGATTTGCCCTGACAAACAACCTCGCGCGTATCGACGATTCCGTCGAATCGAGCCACCGAGCGGCTGGTATGCCTCATCACGTCAGGCGGATCGCCCGAGGAACGATCGTGTCCAACCCAGCCGGCCTGCGGAACGCGCCGCCGGAGCCCGGCTTTGTCGCGTGCGACGGTAGCTTCAAACGACCCGATCCATCATAATCGCGGCTATTCCGGAGGCTTCATGCGATACCGATTTGAATCCTCCGGTCACTCCGTCCCGTCTCGATTCACGCTTAACTCTTAATACAAGAAGCCCATGACTGTGACAAACGTTCGCAACTTGCTGGCGGTGCTGTTTCTGATTTCCGGAATTGCCCAGGCCGAAGTTCCTTTAAATCAATTGACCGATTCGGAGAGCCGCAGCGGATGGAAGCTGCTGTTCGACGGCAAATCGTTCGATGGCTGGCGCAACTTCAAAAAGGATGGTCTCTCCGACGGTTGGAAGATTGTCGACGGCGCGATGGTCCGCGAAGGCAAAGGGGCCGGCGACATCATCACCGACAAGAAATACAAAGCGTTTGAGCTGTCGCTGGAATACAACATCAGCCCAGGCGGAAACAGCGGTGTGATGTTCCACGTCACCGAAGATAACAACACGCCGTGGAAGAGTGGTCCCGAGATTCAAGTTCAGGACAACGTCGATGGCCACGATCCGCAAAAAGCTGGTTGGTTGTATCAGCTTTACAAGCCAACACCTCCGAGCTGGGCAAAGGACCAAACCGAAAAAATCGACTCCACCCGTCCGGCTGGCCAATGGAATCAATTGTACATTCGGATCGCAGAGGACAATTGCGAAGTCGTCATGAATGGCGTCCGGTATTACACCTTCAAACTCGGCAGCGCCGACTGGAACAAGCGGGTCGCGGCCAGCAAGTTCGCTCCCTACGAGACGTTTGGCAGCGCCGGATCGGGGCACATCTGCCTGCAAGATCACGGGAATTTGGTCTCCTATCGAAACGTCAAAATTCGTGAACTGAGCGACAGCGGGGCGGTTCCCCAACCGATCGACGGAACATTGGCCCTCGAATCGGCATTGGCCTTCCCGGAACTGAAGTGGGAAGACTGGGAAGCTGTCGATGAAGCGGGCAATCTGCGTCCCATGCGGATCATCGAACTCGCCGACGCCGGTGATGGAAGCGGTCGCTTGTTTGCGATTTCGCAACAGGGTGGGATCTGGATCTTCGAAAATCGCGCGGACGTTAAAGAAGCGAAGCTGTTCTACGATCGCCGCGGCAAGGTCAAGGATTGGAAGAGTCCAGGAGCCAACGAAGAGGGACTGCTGGGACTCGCCCCGCATCCCGATTTCAAGAACAACGGTCACGTCTACATCTATTACACCCATCCAACCGAAAAGAAGTCGGTGATCTCGCGGATCACGGTTTCGGAGGACGATCCCAACCGAGCCGCAGCCGACTCCGAGACGGTGATCATGGAGATCGATCAACCGTTCCAGAACCACAACGGTGGCAGCATGGAATTTGGCCCCGACGGGTATCTCTACATCGGATTAGGGGACGGCGGTTACCGCAACGACCCGTACGCCGCAGGGCAGGACCTAAGCAAAATCCTAGGCAAGATCTTGCGGATCGACGTCGACAAGACCGATGGCGATCGCAAGTATGGCATTCCCGCCGACAACCCATTTGTTCAACACAAGGGTGCCCACGGCGAGATCTACGCTTACGGATTGCGGAACCCGTGGCGAATCGCTTTCGATTCGAAGACCGGCGACCTGTGGTGCGGCGACGTCGGCCAGGAATTGTGGGAAGAGGTCGATCTGATCACCAAGGGTGGCAATTACGGCTGGAGCATGCGTGAAGGTTCCTACCCGTTTGGCAACACCGCTGTTGAATCGCCGAATCCACCGATCGGTCCGATCTGGGAATACGACCACCGCGTCGGTCGTTCGATCACCGGCGGCCGCGTCTACCGCAGCGATCGATTGCCCGAATTGGAAGGCAAGTATCTGTACGCCGACTACGTCACCGGGTGTGTCTGGGCCTTGGACTACGATCAACAAGCCGGCCGCGTTCGCAAGAACTTGCAGATCTTTGGCGGCGATGTCCCCGTGTTGGCCTTTGGCGAAGATGCCAACGGCGAAGTCTACTACCTGACCCAAAGCGCTCGCGGCGAATGCATCTACCGTTTTGAAGCCGCCAAAAAATAGGCGAGATCTGTTTCAGCCACTTTGCAGCGCTGAATATTGATCCGTTGAAAACGAATTGACCGAGCCATCGCCCCATCATTGCGACGATGGCTCTTTTTGTTTCTACGTCGAGTCGCCGAACGGCTGTCGGGGGCGTTGATCCGCAACGCAGATAGCGCCGGCGGGGATCGCGATCAGGGCGTAGCGAGCTTAAAGAGGAGCTAATTGATCCGCGCAGGCGTCTGCCAATCGCGGATTACCAAACACGGATCTCAAGCGCGGCGGTGGGGTCCATCCATGAACTTTACCCACTCCCCGGCTTCGTTCTGCAACTCGCTTGTAAACAGCCAATTATCGGCGTCGATGATCTCGATCGTATCGCGATACTTGCAAGTTCCCGTTCCGGCAAATGTGGGTCCGATGCTTTGCAGAGGCAGACGTTTCCCCGCGTCGTCGAGGTCGCCTTGATAGAGCCAGAGGTTGGACATCATCGACCCGATAAAGCTACCGACGTAGCGGTTTTGTTTGACATCAAACCCAAGCGTCATGATCGACGACCAAGGCTGGCCGTCGTCGGAGATCCCGCTGCTTTCACAAATCAACCACATGCCGCTGAGCGACCGGCAGACCATCTTCCCCTCGGTCGCCGACTTGGTTCCATCGGGCATTTCGCAATGGTGTTCGAAAGCCCAATTGCCGACCAATCGATCGAGCCAAAGATGTTCTTGTTGTGGTTTGGCAAACATAAAAGCCGTGCCTTTTTGTGATCACCCATCGACAGCCCTAAATTGCAAACGGCTGCAGACTCAAGGCGATTGCGTATTCTACTGGATTCGCATGATCTGTAACCCACGCTGCGGAAATTTGCCATCTGTATCGCGCTGATGGTAGCTCCAAACCTTGCCGTCCTCCGAGACTCCGATATGGGAAATGGCCCCTTGCTCATCGGCAGCGCGAACGGTCCCAACAAACTGCAAGTCCTCGACATTCCAGATCGCTATCGAGCCATCGATGCCGCCAGTCAACAAACTCCTGCGATCGGGAGTCAGGGTGATACAACTCGGCTCTAAACCGGAAACACTTGGTTGTTGCGAATCCCAACGGTCGCTGGCGGCGACCATCCGGCCCTCCCAATCGTAGCTGCGAATCCGACTATCTTGCGACGCGATGTAGACTATCTTTCGCAAAAAATCGTTGCACATCCCGCCTGCTGCGCTGGTGTTCACTCGATCGATAACCTTCGTCTCGCGCGTGACGAAGTCAAAGGTACTGACAAACTCTCCAAACAACAAAATCTTATTGTCACCAAGCAGCGTGGCGAACCGGTTGGCCACCGGGAACTCTTGCCGATCAACCTCAACCCCGTACGCGCTGCCATTCAATCCAGTGGTTGAGACCATATCAAATAGGATCAGCCAATTTCCCCCGCGCGTTAGTGAAAAGAACTGATCACCGCTGGCGTTGAAGCCCACGCTGACGACGGGCGGCGTGAACCCCTCATGAGGAGGCGCCACATGCGTCATATTTAAGATGGATGAATCACGTGCGTTCAGATAGGTGTTGCCATGGAGATCACCGTACGCCAACCACCTGCCATCGGGAGAGATTTCCATGGTTTGAACGCTGAAATCAGGGATATCCGCAACTGCCTCTATCACGTTGAACGAGCTGGTATCGATACGTTGTACTCTTCCAATGGACGCATTCGCGATGAATGCCTGACGCCCATCCACAGCAAGCACGGCATTCGGTGTTTTCCCTTTCACGATTTGCGGTGAATCGGGCACGGGATCGAGCGAACTGATCGCTACCGAACCGTCCTCACCACCGCTGATGATGCGTCCCTCGGCATCGAGCGCGAGTTGGGAGACCTCTCCATTGAGAAGGATTTGCAAATGGGAATAATTCCAAAACGGAAGCTCTGTCTCCTCATCGGCACCTCGGCCGGCTTTGGCAGGATCCGACAAGTCCCAGCCGACGATACCGCCATTCCGCATCCCGGCAACAATGCGTTGACCATCGGGGGAAACAGCAACAGCCTCTGCGTGACCATACGATTGCCGTAGTTCAACCGCACTCAGATCCTCCGATTCAAGATCAAATCGCCGCAGAAACGTCTCGTGAGCGAACGCGCAGACCAACCATCGACCATCAGCGGAAAGAGACATGGTTTCGATAAGAAAATCTGTCGGCACGACGAGATCAGGCGTCTGAGGAAGCAGACTGGCAACGACCGGCGTGAACTGATCCTTGAGCGTCAACAACCGCGTGGCATCGGGAAAAAATGTGATAAATTCGTTGCGACGCGGTGCTTCGACCGTTTCGATGACCTCGCCGGTTGCGAGATCATAGATCGGGATCGGTTCATACCGACAACCAACCGCCAACCATTTGCCGTCGGGGGAAAACGCGAGCGATTCGACCGTCGTGGGTAGGTCCTTGATAGTTTCTGGTGTGGCATGGTCCCCTAGGGCAATAAAGTGAACCTCGTTCAAATTATCAAGCCAATTTGAGTCGGTCGCTACCTGGCGTCCCACGGCGAGCGTGTTTCCATCGGGGGAAACGGCCAAGGCAAACATGCGTGTCCCTACAACGGGGGCGAACTCGCGCAGAACCTCTCCAGATTCCAAATCCAGAATGCGAATCGTCCCGTCGATATCAGCAACCGCTGCGGCATCTTGGCTGGGAAGCAGAACAACCTCACTAATCATCGACGAATACGCGGCACACTGATGCCATCCGTGAAGAGCTCTGGACTTCAACAGTTTTAGATCGAACCCGATCGGCACCACTCCCGTTGCGTAATCTTCCACTCGGCCTGCGATATTTAACGCTTTGGCGCGGTCGTTTTTTGCCCACGCGGTATAGGCTTGGCGAAGATCGGATAAATACGCCGTTTTCACGGCGGCCGTCCGACTCGCTTCAGCTTCCGCCTGGTGCGCACTAGCATCCTGTTCCGCGGCGACCGCTCGACGTTCGCTCAATTGAACATCGGTCAACGCCACCTGCAACGAACTGCGTTCGGCGGCCAACTTGCGATTGCTGTGAGCCAAGGCGAGCAGGCTTGCGACGACAAGCAACGCGATCACAGCCAACAGCCCCGATTCGATCGGCGAACGCTTCACCGCATGCCACGTCCGTTCGGCCCGTGATTGAGGCCGCGCTTTCACCATTCGTCCCTGTTCCCAGCGGATCAGGTCGTCTTTCAAATCCGCTGCCGACGCGTAACGTTGGGCCGGCTCTTTGGCCAGGCAGCGCATACAGATCGCATCTAAATCGCGAGGAATTGAACGGACCAGTTCACGCGGCCGTCGGGGCTGCTTCACACAGATCGACGTGATCAATTGCAGCCCATCGGATCCTTGATGAGGCAATTCCCCGGTCAAAACGCGATACATCACGACCCCTATCGCGAAGATGTCACACGGTTCGCCGTGGGCAAGTTCGGTGTCGAGCAATTGTTCGGGGGACATGTATAACAAAGTCCCGATCAGACGCACTTGGGAGTCGAACTCGGATTCGTCGAACAGATCGCGGACCAAACCAAAGTCGGTCAATCGAGGAGTCCACGTAGCCGATCCCGATGTCGATGCCGCTTCTTCCAACAAGATGTTGCTCGGCTTTATGTCGCGATGGACCAATCCACGTTCATGGACATGCAGGATCGCATCGGTCAACCGCACCAACAATTCAAACGCGGTCTGGGGCGGCACGGGACCGGGATGTTCAGTCAACCATTTTGCCAGCGTCGGACCCTGACAAAATTCCGAGACCAGATAGACCGAATCCTCGTCTTGAAACACCTCGTACAACGGCACCAAGAACGGATGACTCAACCTCGCTGCGGCCCGCGCTTCCAATAATCGTTCGTCCTCGCTGGCATTGGCTTTCGATTTGCGACGGCGAATCGATTTGATTGCAACATCGCGGTGCAACAGATCATCCTGGGCCTTGTAGACCGTTCCGAAACCACCCGCCCCAATGATTCCATGAATCGTGAACCGTCCGATACGCTCGGGGGGATCCAGTTCGAAGTCGATATCGGTCGAATTGATCGTCTTCGTCGACGACGCGTCGAGCGTCCGATCGAACAACCGAACCACCGCGGCCAGGTGAGAACCGTCACACGACATGTTGGTTGCGATGGAATGCGACGCGTTTTGCCGGAGTTCTTGACAAAAGGCTTCGACCCGACTGGGCGAGTTGCGCAACGCCTCTCCATCGAGCGAATCGGAGCGATCATTCATGAACGGAAAGTTCCACCGACGGGGCGACCGAGTTCAACAGGCACAGCAATCCAGCGCGGACAACGGCGTTGATATCATTCTCACAACTCCAAACCTTGTTACCGCCAACGCCGGTTCGATGAACCGTCATCAAAAATTTGGCATTCCGCGAGCCGAAATTTGCGCGGCGCCCCAACTGCCCATTGGCAACAAGAGTCATACGACTTGAATAGCTTAGACAGCGCAACGATCCAACTCAAGCCACCACCCCACCCGCTTGAACGAATCGCCACCGCAAATGAAGGAGACTGGAGAAAAGTGTTCGAACGTCTGTGATTGCAGGAGCAAGCATGGCCGCTTCGAATCGAGCTTCAACCGCATGACGTTGCAGCCGCAACGAATCGGTTCACCCCAAACGCCGCCGTGCGTAAGTCATTCCCGACCGAAAATTTGACAATCGGCGATCCGATCGGCGCGGCGAGCTTTCGGCGTTCTTAGACCTTGGCCCGACGAACGACTGCGAACCGCATCCCCAACGTTCCCCTTGCGATCGCCATCGCTGGAAATCGAGCGAATCGAAAACAAGATCGAAACGACACTGACCACGCCCAGTTTCAACTTACCGCAGAAGGCGTCCATCGAATTGCGATCCGAACCTGGCGTCGCATCCTGCGATGCGCAGATCGTCCCAACGGTCTCCGACGATGCCTGATTCCCCGCGTCGTTGGCACTGACACAACCACACGCATCCGAAGCGCCGACCGCCACATCGGCGTCGCGAAGAGTGGCGTTCGCCAAGTCGATCGCGCGTTGGGCTGCCAGGACCGCATCGCAGTCGAGTTTGCCCGCAGTGCTGTCGCGCGTCACAGCGGTTGACGCAGGTGCGACGACAAGTTTGGTAGCGGACTCTTCAGCCGATTCGGCTGCGAGGTTTCGTACCGGAGCAGGCGGATGGACGTCGTCAAGATCCAAAAGCGTGAACGCTACAAACGACTCCTGCGTCGCGTAGTTGGCCAACGCCTCCGATTTCAGCGTCCCCCCCGACGTTGCCGACGATTTCGTCGAATCGCTGAAATACCGATACGCGACAGCACTTCGTGCGACGGGTGTCGAGCCGGGCGTTAACGCAATCGGAGCCTCCAGCTCCGGAACCGAGGTGGGAATGGCGAAGATTGAAAAGAGCCCGCGTTCGTTTGTTGAAACGATTCGCGGCAAGTCGAGGCTTGGGTGCTGATCGTCCGCCGGAGAGAAAGAATTCGATTCGGGGTGCATCGGATTGGCAACGTCCAATTCGTCGGAACCTTCATCGAGAGGTTCATCATCGTCGCAACAACATGGCTGCTGACCAACCTTTGGCGGCTCGACTTTCGCCTCATCGATCCAATCGCACCCGCAGCCCCAAATCGCATGGTCGGTATCACGGGAATCAGCCCTTCCCGCGTCTGCAAGCTCTTCCGTCGCCAATTCGATTTCGGCAAGCTGTCGCGCACTTCGCGGCGCAACAGACCGCTGCACGTCGACCTCGACAACCGCTCGTTTCTGTGGCGGTGCTTCCAGCAACGTCTCGCAAACATTGATCATCCCAGCCAGCAAGTTCCGCGATTCCAGTCGCTCGATACCTCTGAGCGGGCGCACACGCTGATTCGGGGGACGCTTAATCTTTGTCGTTCTCCAATAGGACATCCAGCCTACTCCTTGCTAGTTTCCGCCGCCCAAACGACCATCGCTCGCGTCGGCGAGCGATCGACCTTCGGGGGATCGCGATTCCTTCAACTGACTCAGAATTCGATCGAGCAGTTCGCGGTGTTGTTCTAAGTGTTTTCGATATCCCTGGTGAAACGGGGCCTGTTTAACCGCCTGTGCTTGCAACTCCAACGCTTCGGTCAAATAGTCGATCGCCGCTGCGGTTCGACCGCGAGATTGGTCGACCGTTCCCAGATTATGCAGCACTGCAGCTAACCGGCTCAAGGGCTCAGGAGTCTTCCGGCATCGGTTGGTTTGAGACCGCAGGTGTTCTTCCGCCGCCTTGAACGCTACGATCGCCGCTGCCTCACCGCTAGCATCTCTCTCGCTCACCTCATCGCCCCTCCTGGCACCGCTCCAAATCAATTGGCCGAGATTGTTCTCCGCAATCGCCAGTTGTTCTTCGCAGGCCCGATCCATCGGATCGTTTTCGATCTCGGATGTCAATCTGTGGATCAGTTCGCGGATCACTTCCAAGGCTTCGCCACGGCTTCCCTGACGCCCCAACACCGTCGCCAAATTGTTTTCCGAAACGGCTATCTGACAAGAGATCGATTGCCCGGCAAAGCAGCCCTTGACCTCCACCCGTTTGCTATCGTCAGCAGCAACCAAGGCGGCGAGTGATTGCAGATCGGCGAGGTTCGCCCGCAACAGCGACTCCGCCTGGGAGAGATCCGTTTCCATCGTAGTCGCCACCAAAGAATTGCGACACTCGACAATCTGCTGTCGCAGCGACACATCGTCGGGGTCGGTCTCCAACGCCTTGTTCAGCAGACGCTGCACCCGCTGAAGTCGCGGCGCCACCGGCGAGTCGTCACCCGATTGCCATAACAACAGAGCGAGATTGTTCTGCGTCATCGACCATTCGACCAAATACCGCGACGGAGCCGCGGGCTGGTGAACCAATGGCTCTTGCAATTCGCTGGCCGTTCGATAGTTGGCCAACGCATCGCGGAAGCGTCCCTGATGCTTCTGTAACGCCGCCAGATTGTGAAACCCGAGCGCCATATCGGCTTGGTCCTCGTCGCTCCCTTGCCAATGCTCGCAAAGTGACTCGTAGGCCGCGATCGATTCCTGGTATTTTGTTTCGGCCGCTTGAACATCCCCTAACTGTCGATACGTCGCGGCCAGGCGAAACCGAACTTTCGCCAGTTCGGAGTGAAGCGAGGGATCGTGATCGGCGTACTGAAGAAAATCCAAGTAATAGCGTTCGGCTTCGTGCAGCACGTCGATGCGAAGCGATTCTCCACCGGGCAAATCAGCCAAGCGCTGCGACATCATTCCGCCGAAGCGATCGACCAACGCATGGGCTTGATCCAAATGCAGATGGGCGCGGGCCGTGGCTTGATCTTTCAAGCGACTCTGTTGGGAGATCAGCAGCGTCGCCGTTGTCAGCCCGGCGATAGAGAGCATCAAAACACAAAAGATCGCAGCGACGAGCCGTTGCCGGCGGACGGCCCAGCGAAACGCCAACTCGACGCGCGTCGGACGTCGCGCCAAAGTCGGTTTCCCCTCCAAGAAGCGACGCAAATCTTCTCCCATCTCACCGGCCGTCGCATATCGATCGTCCTTTCGTTTGGCGATCGCTTTGAGCACGATCGTCTCCAAATCGAGCGCGACGGCGGGATTCATCCGCCGAAGCGGCGCGGGGCCGGAATGCTGAATCGCATGAAACAAAGTTTCACGGTCTTGGGATTCAAAGGCGGGCCGTTTGATCAACAATTCATACAAAGTGATCCCAAGCGAATAGATGTCGGTCCGGTGATCGATCTCCTGTTGCCGCCCAGCGATCTGCTCGGGACTCATATACCGTGCCGTCCCCATCACCTTTCCCTCGGCGGTCAAGTTGCCCAGACCGCGGACTCGGGCCAACCCAAAATCAGCCACCCAAACCTTTCCCGCCGAATCGATCAATAGATTCGAAGGCTTCACATCTCGGTGAACGACTCCCTCGCGATGCGCGAAATCGAGCGCGTCGGCAACGCAGATCATCAGCTCGACGGTCCGTTGGATCTCGTCGGGATCGCACCCCGTCGTACCTTCCTGCGTCCGATCGCCAGCTGCCGCCTGGGTCGACCGATCCGCAAAAGGAACCGGCGGCTTCGAGCGTACCGATGCCGCAAGCCGACGTGGAATGCTCGCGGGCAACGGCGCGTCGAGCGTCGTTTGGTTTTGGGGACTGTCGACTCGACATGGGGCACCGCCACCGCTGGAATGTGCTGGCTGAGACGCCCTCGATTCCTCGAACACCTGTTCCAGCGACTGGCCGTCGATCAATTGCATGCTGTAATAATGGACGCCGCGCTCGCAGCCGACAGCAAAAACGGGAACGATATGGGGATGGTGCAGCGATGCCGCCGCTTGGGCTTCGTTTCGAAACCGCGCCACCTGTTGGCTGTCCAACACCGCGGCAAAGGGAAGAACTTTCAACGCCACATTGCGGCGCAACGACAACTGAGTCGCTTCATAGACGACTCCCATCCCACCCCGACCGATTTCGCGTCCCAGGCGGTAATCCCCCAGCGTCGCCCCATCGACAGCCACCTCGTCGAGCCGATCTTGCGTGGCGGGCTCGGGATCGCGGGTCGCCCGGCACAACGCCCGCAAGCTATCCAAATGCATCCCCCAAGAACCGTTCAGTTCCGGATGGGCTTCCAACAGCTGTTCGGCCCCGGTTTCATCTCCGCGTTCCAAACGGCAGGCGTAGTCGTCCAACAGCTCCGCAATTTGCAGTTGTTGGTCGTCGATCCGTTCCTGAGTCTTCATACTTGCTGATCCATTGCTATGCGAAGATGCTCGATCGCCCGCAGCCACAACATCCGAACCGCGCCGGCCGACCGCTGCATTCGATCGGCCACGTCGCTAAATGGGAGACCATCGATGTGTCGCAAAACGATCACGGTCCGATAGTCCGGCGGCAACCGCTCCAAGGCTGCCGCCAATTCGGAGAGCGATTCTTGATGGTCCGCTTCCGATGCTGGGGACCGCTGTTGATCGGCAGCCAACGACGCCAAGCGTTGATGCGATTGATCGACCGAAGCGGATAAGCTTTCGAGCACCTGTTCGGCTCGAACGCTTCGCTTCGCCGCGACCAGATGGGTCTCGACGGCGGCGGCGATGTTATGGACCAGCACGCGACGCAACCAACCGGTGAATTCTTCGATCCGTTCCCCACGGAAATTGGGAAAATCCCGATGCACCTCCAGCAGGGTCTCCTGAACCACATCCGACGGGCTAACCCGGTGCTGAATCCGGCGATCCAAGTGCATCCGTGAGAGCACATTCAGATAGCCCGAATAGCTAGCGAGCAGCCGATCAAGGCTCGCGCGATCGCCGTCGACCGCGCAGCGAAACAGGTCGATCGTTGCATCGGACTCGATTTGATTCGCCATCGGCTCTCTCCCTAGATTCCCCTGGCTGGATGCGAAGGCATTTGTCACGCAGAAAATTATAGAAGTTTCCAAATACTGCACAATTCACCCAACCGCCAGCGTCTAGGGTGTTGTGACGCGGTGGCAGCGGCAACCGGTGTTCTACGGTATGCTGCCCAATCGACGGACAGCGTCTGCCAGAGACCGCCCCCCTCGATCCGGCGGCCGTATCATCCCTTCACTCCGCTTCAGAAATCTGCAATGCGCATCGTTTCCCTGCTTCCCAGCGCGACCGAGATCATCTGTGGTCTGGGACTTGGCGACCAATTAGTCGGCGTCACGCATGAGTGCGATTCCCCGGCGATGGTGACCGGGCTGCCGAAAGTCACCCACACGCTGATCCCCGAGGAGGCCAGCAGTCGCGAGATCGACGCGTTGGTTCGCGAGCGATTGAAGACCGAGCACGCCCTCTATTCACTGAACATGCCAGTTCTGGAATCGTTGGCTCCCGATCTGATCGTGACCCAAACGCTGTGCGATGTTTGCGCTGTCTCCCAACGCGAAGTCAGCGCGGCGGCCTGTTCGCTGCCATACGCGCCGCGAGTGCTGAATCTGGAACCAACCTGCCTGTCCGATGTCTTGGACAGTATCGGGCAAGTCGCCGAAGCAGCGGGATGTGTGTCGCAAGGCGAGCGTTCTCGGGAATCGCTGCAGCGGCGTATCGACACCGTCGCCCAGCGGTCACGATCGATCGGCCGTCGCCCCAGCGTGATGCTGCTGGAATGGATCGATCCACCCTTCAGCGCCGGACACTGGAATCCCGAATTGGTAGCGATCGCTGGGGGCGACGAAGCGATCGGCGTCCCGGCAGCGCGATCGGTGACAACGCCGTGGGAAACGATTGTCGACGCGGATCCCGAGGTCATGATCGTGGCATGTTGCGGTTTCGACGTGGAACGCGCAAAGCAAGATCTACCGATCCTGAAATCGTATCGTGGCTGGGACCGCCTGCGTTGTGTGCGGAACGACCGCGTCTATATCGTCGACGGATCAGCCTACTTCAGTCGCCCCGGGCCTCGTTTAATCGACAGCCTCGAAATCCTAGCGCACGCTCTGCATCCGGCAACGCATCCGTTGCCAACGCAAATCACCGAAGGAATCGATTTTAGTATCGAAAGGATCGACCGGAACTCACCGCAGTTGTAGATCGCCGCCGCGCCCGTAGTCCGACATGCGGCGGCGGTCTTCTGCTACTCCCCGTGTCGCACAAATGTCTGACGCAAAGAATAGTCGCTCCTCAAGGAAGCTGACGCGTCTCCTTTCCGATGGACGACATTCCCGACGCAATCGGGCGGCGTACCGATGTTGCACAACCGACCTGTCGCTATGATTTCCGGTAACCGAGCGGACAGCGAAATCCCCCCCGGCGTCAGCAATGACACGCGAGAACTCGGGGCGAAACGTTGCGACAAACTTTGCTTTCGACAATCGCGTCACCAGGACCTATCAGCATGAACCCATCCTTTCAAAGCGGCCATCCAAATTGCAATCCCCAGCCCACTGACATCGACGGGTGGGATGCGTTAACCGATCTGGCGCTGGACCTGCGTTCGACATGGAACCACGCAACCGATACCATCTGGCGAGATCTGGATCGCGAGCTGTGGGAATCAACGCACAATCCGTGGGTTGTTTTGCAAACGGTTTCGCGGCGACGCATCGAAGAGCAGTTAAACCGGCCCGCTTTCCGCGAGACCTTGGACGCATTGATCGAAGCGCGGCGACAAGCTCAAGAAGAATCGACTTGGTTCCAACAGGAGCATCCCGACTCGCCACTCACCCGCGCGGCCTATTTCAGCATGGAGTTCATGCTCAGCGAAGCCCTGCCGATCTACTCCGGCGGGCTTGGGAATGTCGCGGGGGATCAATTGAAGGCGGTCAGCGATCTGGGAGTTCCGGTCGTCGGTGTGGGGCTGCTGTATCAACAGGGCTACTTCCGTCAAACCATCGATGGCGATGGGATGCAACAGGCGTTGTTCCCGTACAACGATCCGGGCCAATTACCGATCACTCCGCTGCGACGCGCCGATGGAGAATGGTTGCGGTTGGAAATCGCATTGCCTGGATATTCGGTTTGGCTACGCGCCTGGCAAGCTCAGGTCGGCGGCGTGAAATTGTATTTGCTGGACAGCAACGACGCGGCAAACTATCCGGCACATCGCAGCATTACCAGCGAACTTTATGGCGGCGATGCCGAACTGCGTCTTAAACAGGAACTGGTCCTCGGAATCGGCGGATGGCGATTGCTCGAAGCGCTCGACATCGCTCCGGAAGTCTGCCACTTGAACGAAGGACACGCTGCGTTTGCAGTCTTGGAGCGCGCCCGCAGTTTTATGAAAGCGACCGGGCATTCGTTCGAAGTCGCCCTCGCCGCGACGCGCGCTGGCAATCTGTTCACAACGCACACAGCGGTAACCGCTGGGTTCGATCGCTTCTCCCCCGAATTGATCCGACAGTACTTAGGTCCTTACGCAACGAAAATGTTGGGGATCGAGGTCGATGATTTGCTGGCACTGGGACGTCAGGGAACGGGCGACGACGAGATGTTTAACATGGCCTACTTGGCGATCCGTGGTAGCGGTGCGATCAATGGCGTCAGTCGCCTGCATGGCACCGTCAGCCGACGGATCTTCGAACCGTTGTTCCCACAGTGGCCCGAAGCTGAAATTCCCGTCGGGCATGTAACCAACGGAGTCCACATGCCCAGCTGGGACTCGGCCGCTGCGGATCGATTGTGGACCGAGATCTGTGGCAAGGATCGTTGGCGAAAGCCGTGCGATTCGCTGTCGGAAGAGATTCGAAAAGTCAGCGATCCAACGCTGTGGCAATTCCGAATTGAATCGAGCAAGTCGCTGGTCGAATTTGCGAGACAGCGACTTTCTCGCGATCTCGCGGTCGCACGGGCCGATGCTTCCGACGTCGAAGCAGCGAAACATTTGTTCGATCCGCACGCGTTAACACTCGGTTTCGCACGCCGGTTTGCAACCTACAAACGCCCCAATCTGTTGCTGCACGATCCCGATCGATTGCTGCGTCTGTTGAGTGATCCCGAACGACCGGTGCAGCTGATCCTGGCTGGAAAAGCGCACCCGGCGGACACCGCGGGGCAGGAGTTGCTTCGCCAATGGGTTCAATTCATTCGTCATCCGACGGCGCGGAAGCACGTCATCTTCTTATGCGATTACGACATGTTGATGACCGAACGCTTGGTTCAAGGTGTCGATGTTTGGATCAATACTCCGCGGCGTCCTTGGGAAGCCAGCGGCACCAGCGGGATGAAGGTGTTGGTCAACGGAGGCATCAATCTTTCGGAACTCGATGGTTGGTGGGTGGAAGCCTACAAGCCGGAATTGGGCTGGGCGTTGGGGGACGGGCGCGAACATGGTGACGATCCCGCATGGGATGCTGCCGAAGCCGAACAATTGTACGAGCTGCTTGAAAACGAAGTCATCCCCGAATTCTATGCCCGCGACGAACAAGGGATTCCAACGGCCTGGCTTCAGCGGATGCGGAATAGCATGGCGACGTTGACGCCCGAATATTCTGCGATCCGCACCGTTCGTCAGTACACCCAACAACATTATCTACCGGCGGCCCAGGTGTATCGCGAACGCGTCGCGTATAACGGTCAACTCGCAACCAGCATCGTCAACTGGGAAACATCCGTGAAAGAAAAGTGGAGCTCGTTGCGTTTCGGTCGCGTCGATTGCCGATCCGATAACAGCGAACACCAATTCGAAGTCGAGGTCTATCTCGATGGACTCGATCCAAGTTTCGTGCAGGTGGAACTGTACGCCGAACCGACCGATGGCCCCGAACCTCGCCGCGTCGCAATGCAGCCGCAAGCAACGCGGGACGACGATGATGGTACGCGTTGGGCGATCTATCGCGGCGGCGTTCCGTCAAGCGACGACGCAAACGACTACACCGCACGGGTCTTGCCGGTTCACGAAGGAGTTGCGATTCCGTTGGAGCTGAATTTGATACTGTGGCAACGGTAGTTCCCCAAACGCCAAACCGACGCCATAATCCGATCGGCAAAGTCGATCGCGAAGTGTCATGCGTTGGACGCCCCGGTTTTGCTTGTCGATCGTTGCCTCGCGTCTCCGCCACGGGGACGCGGCGCCCGCACCGAGTACCTCGCCCCCCGAGAACGCCGGCCCATCGTTCGGCCGAAGCATACGGTGCCATGTCACGTTGTTTCCACTCTGTCAGGGCGGCGCAGAAATGCGTCTTCGGAAACACTTCCCGGTAAGGGGCAACTTGTTTTTTTAAACTGGAACGGCAGAGAAAATGGTAACCCGACGCTTAAGCGAATAACTCACGCAGTGCCTCGCTTCAGCGACGGGTTACCAATCATGCCTAAAGTCAAACAGTGATTTGCCCTGACTTCCCTGTTGCCTGACTAGTCAAGGCAACAAACGTGAGGCAGAATAAGCACTACAAGTGCGGGGCCAACAGCCAACCGAGCAACCTTAAGAACACCGCGTCACAGGGCTCCTGTAAGAAGTGAAGCCGCCATGGATAACGACCCAACCACTCTCGATGTTCAGCGGTATCTCGGCGAGTTGGCAAATCTGGACGGTGACACTCCCGCCGAACCGATCATCCGAGCGTTGATCGCGCGTTCGGTCGGTCGCTTGCACCTGCTGTGCGAAACATTGCTGGTCCGCAGTTATCCGCGGTTGATGCAGCCGCCATTGAACCTGCAGTCCGAAGAGATGCTCAGCGCGGTGGTCGATCGGTTGATCAAAGCGATGCAGGAGATACGCCCCACCAACGTGCGGCAATTTTTTGGGCTCGCGAACCAACACATGCGTTGGGAATTGAACGACCTAGCGCGACGGTTGGATAATCATCCTAAAAACCAAGCGTTGGACGGTGCCGTGGTCCCCGCGCCCGAACCGAGCGGATCTCAGTTGAGTCCCAATGCGGTGCGGATGTTGGCGGCGATCGAAAATTTGCCAGATCCCGAACGGGAGGTGTTTGGACTGGTACGTATCCAAGGGATGTCGCATACCGAAGCGGCCGACCTGTTGGACGTTTCCCCCAAGACGATCCAACGACGGTTGAACCGCGGCGTGATCTTGCTGACCGAATCTTTGGGCGATTTGAATCCAACGGCCTCCTCCCCCAACGAAGGTTGATCGGTGCCGCGAACGTTTCCCGTTTTGCGCCGATCATTCCGCGTTGCGACGCGAAAGCTGAAGCCATGAGTAACGAATCTCCCATCGACGAACTGCTGGAAGAACTGCTCGAATCCCACCGTTCGGTCGAAGAGGTCTGTGCGGACCATCCCGAATTGATTCGCGAAGTTCGCAGCCGGTTTCAAAAAATCCGCAGCGTCGAATCTCAAATCGATCAATTGTTTCCCCCGTCGGTAACGCCGGCTCATTTGGTCGATGCGCGCACGGCTGTGCAGAACGCCGCTTTACCGGAGATCCCCGGCTACGATGTCGATTCGGTGCTTGGGCACGGCGGAATGGGAGTCGTCTACCATGCGCGGCATCTTCAACTGAATCGCACCGTGGCGATCAAAACGCTGCTGGCCGGGTCTTATGCGACCGATGTGGAACGGTTGCGGTTTGCCCGTGAAGCGGAAGCGATCGCAGGTTTGCGGCACCCTCATATCGTCCAAATCTACGACGTGGGGGAGGTCGCAGGCCGGCCGTTTTACACGATGGAATTGGTCGAAGGGGGGACGCTGTCTCAAAAACTGGCGGCCAACCCGGTGTCGGTACGCGAGGCGGCTGAAACGGCAGCGGTGTTATCGCGCGCTGTACAAGCGGCGCATGAGGGGGGCATCGTGCACCGCGATCTCAAGCCCGCCAACATCTTGTTGACAGACGACCAAACGCCCAAGATCAGCGATTTTGGTTTGGCGAGACGCTTCGATGGCGAAGCGGATCTGACTCTCACCGGTGCCCGCATGGGGACCCCCAGCTACATGGCTCCCGAACAGGCGACGGGCGAGTTCGTTGGCCCCGCTGTCGACATCTATGCCTTGGGGACACTGTTGTATGAGATGTTAACCGGCCAGCCACCGTTTCGCGATGAATCGATCATCGAAACCGAACGCCGGCTGATCTCCGAAGATCCGATCCCCCCATCGAACTCCAACCACAATGTTCCTCGCGACCTGGAAACCATCTGCCTGAAGTGCCTGGAGAAGGAACCGCACCAACGCTATCTATCGGCCGCCGATCTGGCCGACGACCTGCAGCGTTTCTTGCGATATGAACCGATCGCAGCGCGGCCGATCAGCCGCACCGCTCGGGGGTGGCGTTGGGTTCGGCGGAGTCCATCGACCGCCGCTTTGATCGTCACCGCCGTCGCCCTGTTTGGCCTGCTGGCCGCATACGGAACGCGAGAACTCGCGTTGGCATCCGGCAGCCGAGCCGAGAAGGCGCGGCTGACCGCTCGATTGGAATCGGGACTCGAACTGGGACGCCAAGGTAGGTATGCCGAAAGTCTCGCACTGTTAGGAAAACTGGGGGACGGAGGGCACGTCGATTTGCGGCAGCGGATCGACCAAGCGATTACCAATCTCGATTTTATCGAAGAACTGGCTTCATTGTCACTGAATCGGTTCGCTGTTATCGATGGCCGATACGACCGGGCACACAACCAAGCGGTTGCCGATCAACGCTACGAAGCGATCTTTGAAGAATTGGGCATGGGCAGTGTGCATGACGATCCAACCGGCGTTGCCAACCGCGTGAAGGGATCCGAGGCAAAGCTTCCGCTGATCGCAGCCCTCGACGATTGGGCCGTTTGCGCGAACGCCGGCGATCGTCGCAATTGGGTCTTGGCCGTCGCTCGGGCCGCCGATCCCGATTCGACAGGCTTGCGCAACCGAATTCGCGATCCGGAGAAATGGTTGGATGCGGCGGTGCTTTCGGATCTGTCCCAACAGGCCCTTGAAGCGAATTTGTCGGTCCAATTGCTGTGCGTTTTGGGAGACCGTTGCGACGAAGCGGGGCTCGATGCGGTCGCCTTCCGCAAACAAGTGCAACGGGCGCACACCAACGACTTCCTAGCCAACTTTGCTCTCGCCGACGAACTGTCCGAACGCGAACCGTCCGAAGCGATACGCTATTACCAAGCGGCGTTGGCGGTTCGACCGCATGCCTCCCCCGCTCACAACAACCTGGGTATGGCGCTCGCAAAACTCGGGCGCACCGACGAGGCGGTCGAATTCTTCCAATCTGCGTTACAGATCAATCCAAAATTTGTCCTGGCGCACTACAACCTCGGGCAAACTCTCGCGACCACAGGTAAACCTCGAGAAGCGATCGACCAATTTCAAGAGGCGATTGAAGTCGATGCCAACGATGCGTTTGGACGCTACCAACTCGGATTGGCGCTTCGAGGAACTGGAGAGCTGCAGCGAGCGGTGGAATCGTTTCGACAAGCGATTCAGATCGATCCGCGTTACGGCGCGGCATACGGGGCGCTTGGCGAAACACTGCTAGAAATGCAGCACAACGAACAAGGGGAACGCGCGTTGCTCAACTGCCTTCAGCTGTTGCCCCAAAACGATCCACTTCGCCCACGCGTGCAAAAGCTGTTGGAAAATTGTTGCGATTCATAGGCCTTCGATTCCACTCCGGAAACAACCGCTCCACCTGACGTTCGGTGCGACGCACCTCTTGCAAACGGCGATGCAACTCCGGCAACAAATCGGGACGACCGGCACACACAACGACCGGATCCCGATTCGATTCCAAAATCTCTTCCAACAGTTTCTTGATGTGGGATTGGTCCGTCATCGGGTTCCTTCAGCACCATTCAGGATTGCCTCTTAGGCAAGATCGAACAACATGATTTCTGCGTTTTCGGTAGCATCGATCTGCAGGTTGACTTCGTCCTGAATCGCGGCCCCCGTCCCCGTATCCAACGCTGTTGCGTTGAGCGTCACCGAACCACGCAACACCTGCAGCCATGCGTACCGACCGCGACACAGTTCAAAACTTATCGAAGAACCTTCCTCCATCTTCGATAGATAGATGCGTGCGTCTTGTTGGATCGAGATCGAACCATTTTGACCATCGGGGGATGCAACCAACCGAAACGAATTTCGCAGTTCGTTCTCTTCGAACCGCCTTCGTTCGCTGCTGGGCCGGACGTCGCGGCATTTGGGCAGCAACCAAAACTGATAAAAATGAGCCGGTTCGTAGGGCGATGGATTGATTTCGCTGTGCGTGATGCCCGTTCCAGCGCTGATGCGTTGCAGTTCCCCCGTTTGCAACACATCCCCACTGTCCATCCAGTCCTTCAATTCCAGTGTCCCGTCGAGAACGTAGGACAAAATTTCCATATTGGCGTGCGCATGACGGCCAAATCCTTGACCGGCGGCAACGCGGTCTTCGTTCATCACACGCAACGCCCGAAATCCCATGTGGTTCTGGTCGTGGTAGGATGCAAAGGAAAACGTGTGATACGATTTCAGTCGGCCTAAATCGGCGTGGCCACGTTCATTCGACTTACGAAGTGTGATCATCGGTTCCGGTCTGTGTATAAGGGGCCGCACACCCATGCTCGGCGATTTCGCCTGCCACCGATGCTCTATTTCGCAACGGCAATCACGTCGAACGGGTATGTCGTGGCAGCTTTGCTGAAAAGGTTGTCAGTCGGTCCCAACCGAACGAATCACGCGTTCGCTCAAGAACCTCACCGACAGAGTTGCTGTTGCAAACGCAAACCGCCACTTTTTATGTCATCTATCTAAGCGTTGGGGGTGGACAGGGAGGGACAAGAAAAATTTGTAACTTGTTCCCACCAGTGCGGATACTCGGCATTCCTTTCGATTGAAACGCCCGAGGTTATCTGGGATCTTGCGTTGTCCAAGAAGTTGGGCACAACGGCTGAATAAGGGCCTTGAAGCTGCCCCCCCGCCTCAATTCCCAAGCAACCAAAGGCTACACATGCGACGTTTCGCCTCTCATCCGCTTCCCCAAATATTTGTTGCGCGTCACGGCGAAACGGAGTGGTCACGAAGCGGCCAGCACACAGGACGGACCGATATCGAGCTCACCGAGCGTGGCGTCCGCGATGCGCGGCGACTCGGTCAACAAATCGAGGATCTCGCCCCCGACGCGGTCTTCACCAGCCCACTGCGCCGCGCAACGGCGACATGTCGGATCGCCGGATACGCGGATCTTGCTGTCGACGACCCCGATCTTGTCGAATGGAACTACGGCGCGTACGAAGGGAAGACAACCCGCGAGATTCGTCAGCAACGCCCCGATTGGAATCTTTTTGACGACGGTTGTCCCGCCGGCGAGACCTTGGCCGAAGTGGCCGATCGCGCCCACCGCGTGATTCAACGGATCCGCGCGATCGATGGCAACGTGCTGCTCTTTTCTCACGGCCATTTTCTGAACATCCTGGCCACTTGCTGGATCGGCTTGGATCCACGCTTTGCCGGCCGGTTTTATCTCGATCCCGCGACGCTCAGCATCCTTGGCTATCACCACGACCGAACCGATCCGGTGATCCGATTGTGGAACGACGCAGACAACGGAGAGTGAGTCGATTCACGATGTCGGCGACTAATACAAAATAGAAAATCAGAATCGCAAGAATGGTCCCCTTTGGGGCGGTTTGGCGGATCGAAAACAGGCGGTAGAATGATCGTTCGAGATTCCGCCGCGGAGATCGCGTGGCAGGGACGCCTCGATCGTCGCCCCGCTATCATGGCGGCGCGGATTCCTAGGAACAACGACCACTTGCTGCGTGGCTGACGAAGCGTTTTCACCCCCAAGAAAAATAAGAACGGTAGCATGACAAGCCCGAATCCAACATTGACCGCCAGTCCTGCCTGGAACGCACTGCAGACGCACCACGCGGAAATTCGTGATACACACATGCGTTCGCTGTTCCAAGCCGACGGCGATCGCGGCCAACGATTGACCGCCGAAGCGCTTGGCATCTATCTCGATTATTCGAAAAACCGGATCACCGACCAAACGCTGAAGCTGTTGTTGGACCTGGCCGAACAATCGGGGCTGCGGGATCGAATCGACGCGATGTTCCGAGGCGATAAAATCAACGCCACCGAACAGCGCGCGGTGCTGCATGTTGCGCTGCGAGCGGCCAAGGATCAATCGATCGTCGTCGATGGTGAGGACGTCGTTCCCGAAGTCCACGCCGTGCTCGATAAGATGGCGGCGTACTGCGATCGCGTTCGCAGTGGCCAATGGAAGGGACATACCGGCAAATCGATTCGCACGATCGTGAACATCGGCATCGGCGGATCGGATCTCGGCCCGGTGATGGCCTACGAAGCATTGCGGCACTACAGCCAACGAGATCTACAATTCCGTTTCGTATCGAATATCGACGGCACCGATTTATCCGAAGCGATCCAGGATCTCGATCCCGCCGAAACCCTGTTCATCGTCGCTTCGAAAACCTTTACGACGCAAGAAACCTTGACCAACGCACACTCCGCGCGAGACTGGTGCCTGGCTGGCTTGGTCGATGAAGCGGCGATCGCCAAACACTTTGTCGCGGTTTCGACCAACGCGGAACAAGTGGCAGCGTTTGGCATCGATACCGCCAACATGTTTGGTTTTTGGGATTGGGTCGGTGGCCGTTATTCGTTTGATTCGGCGATCGGGCTTTCGCTGATGCTGTCGATTGGCCCCGATCAGTTTCGCGAGATGTTGGCGGGCATGCATGCCATGGACCGCCATTTCCAAACCGCACCTTTCGAACAGAACCTGCCCGTCCTGCTGGCGTTGTTGGGGATCTGGTACAACAACTTCTTCGACGCTCAATCGGTTGCGATCCTGCCATACGATCACTATCTCGGCAAACTGACCGCCTACCTGCAGCAGCTTGATATGGAGAGCAACGGCAAACAGACCGACCTCGATGGCAACCCGGTCGATTGCCAAACCGGTCCGATCATTTGGGGCGCTCCGGGAACCAACGGCCAACACGCCTTTTACCAATTGATCCACCAGGGGACCAAATTGATTCCCTGCGACTTCATCGGGTTCTGCGAAACACTCAATCCGCTGGGCAACCATCACGATCTCTTGATGGCGAACTTCTTCGCGCAAACCGAAGCGTTGGCGATGGGGAAGACCGAAGCCGAAGTTCGCGCCGATGGGGTCGACGATCACCAGGTGCCCCACCGAATTTTTGCCGGTAACCACCCGACTAACACGATCCTGATCGACCGCTTGACCCCCGAATCGTTTGGCAAGTTGATCGCGTTGTACGAGCACAAGGTGTTTGTGCAAGGTACGATCTGGAACATCAACTCCTTCGACCAATGGGGCGTGGAACTGGGCAAGGTGCTGGCGAAAAAGATCGTGCCCGAATTGGCCAGCGGCAGTTCACAACCGTTGCAGCACGACAGTTCCACCAACACCTTGATCCAACGTTACCGCGACGCAAAGCCTGGTCAAGCCTCTAATGCTTCCTAGTGAAGCCCACGGTGAAGATCTCCGCGTCGAATCGGGCTGTCGATTTCACCCGCTTGGGTGAACAGGGCGCGGTGGCCGAACCGGCGGCTGTCGATAGAATCCCTATCGATGCCATCGTCAGTCATTTCGTACCCAACCTATCGATTGGGCTGCCAGTGGTTCGCGGGATCAGCAATCGCTGCAGATAGCGAGAGCACGGATCAAAGCACCTTCTTCGCTGCGAAAAGAAGTTCGCTCAACCGAGCGAACTTCTGCTCGGCTTCTGCTTTCCGCTGGGCGCGTTCTTCCGAACTCCAACCCGTGGCGATCTCGCGACGGGACGCTTCGATCAAGCTCGAGATTGGACGACGTGTTGCAGTTGGGGCGCTGAGAACTTGCATGGTGTCGACTTCCATTTGCGGAGACGAATGTGAAATGTGACGCGCCCGTCACTATTCGCACATCCCATGCCAACACCAGATAACGCATGCTTTTACGCGGCAAATTGACGTTTCGGCCAGCTTGCTGGGCAACAATCGGCCGGCAACCGATCAATTCTTGAACGATCTGCAGCCACGCCCAGGACGACGCCCGGCGATTCCCAAATTCGCTACCGACCGATTCAATCCATTTCGCGCGACTTGCGTTGAGCTCGCTGTTTGTCGCGAAACCGCTTCTTACGAAGCGCGTCTTTCGCTTTGGTCGCTTCCGCTTTGGCCAAGATCGCTGCGGCAGTTTGCTCTTTTTCAACTTCCATCATCTCAGGCGTTTCGAGGGTCAGCAGCCCCAGGCCGCCCGAGCGAACCTCGGTCACCAAGATCCGCGATGCTCGATCGAGATCGACGAGATTCATCTTGCCAAGACAACCTCGCTTGCGACCGATCGCTTCGATGATTGCCAGTTCCGTCTCGGGTATCGATTCCAAGTTGTAGCGGTCCGCCAACCGGTCGGGATATTGTGCACTCATGAACTTCGCCGCGAAGAAGCCAACTTCGCCGTAGTCCATCGCGGTCTCTTTGACCGATCCCAACAGCGCCAACCGATATCCGCTGTTCACATTATGGACGTTGGGCCACAACATCCCGGGAGTATCCAAGAGGGCGAACCCATCTCCGATGGTGACCCGTTGTTGCTGCTTGGTCACCGCGGGTGTATTTCCCGTTTTGGCAATTTTCCGCCCCGCCAAAACATTGATGATCGTCGATTTACCAACATTCGGAATCCCGACGATCATGGCGTTGATCTTGTTTCCTCGGCGATGCGGCAACATCCGGGTTGCAATCTGTTTCAGCTTGCGAATCGTCGGCACATCTTCGGTGGTGACCGAATGGGCTCGAACTTCCGCCGTCTGTTCGAAATAATTCAGCCAATCGTTGGTCATCGATTCGTCAGCGAGATCGCTCTTCGCCAACACTTTCAAACACGGCTTTTGGCCACGCAGTTCCGCCAACAACGGATTTTCGCTGGAATACGGAATCCGCGCATCGAGGACCTCTATCACCAAGTCGACCTTGGGAAGGATCGCCTGCATTTCCTGCCGCGCTTGATGCATGTGCCCGGGGAACCACTGGATAGGCATAAGATTATTCGAGGGGTCGTGGAAACGAAGGAATGAAAACGATAACGATCGGACCGGGCACAGAGACGACGGCCTAGGGACGATTCTGTCGTTCTTAGTGTTGTCCTTGGAGCGATTGCTGCAAACCCCAGGTCACCACGGACTAGCGGATTCGGTAGCCCGGCACGGCCGTCGGGATGCTCCACAGCGTGCCACCGGCGGTGACAAACAAGGTCTTGGCATCCTCGCCACCAAAGGCGCAATTGGTCGTTTCATCGCGTGGAATCGCGACAAAACCGATCTGCGTGCCAGTCGCCGAAAAGACATAGATACCGGCCGTCGGCGGATCAGCGGTCTCCTGTGGCAGATGAGGTTGATTCAGCCCTGCGGCAACGTACAACCGACCACTCTGATCCAGCTTCATGCCATCGGGACCGCGCGTCGTCTTCCAATCATGAATCAATGTCTGGCTGGCAAGGTCAGGCGTTCCGTCGCTGCGAAGCTCAAACCGCCACAGCTTCCTCGCTCCACCGAGTGCATTGTTGTTGTCGGCGACAAACAGAAACCTGTCGTCCGCCGTCACAATCAGCCCGTTGGGTCGATCGACCTCATGCGCGATGATCCGATCGACCTGTCCGTCCGGATCGATGCGGTAGATCCCTTCGATCTCACGCCCCTCGGGATCCCGCATTTGCATACCGCTGCGGTCGCCGTATTGAGGGTCCGAAAAATAGATCCGATTCTTGGAATCGATCGTCAGATCGTTGGGCTGATTGAATTTTTGTCCATCGTACGAATCGGCCAGCACCGTCACGCTGCCATCGGGCTCGATCCGGATCACGCGACGCCGACGGTTTTCGCACACGATCAACCGCCCTTGGCGATCGAACAGCAAACCGTTGGACCCCGCATCGCGGCGATAGACCGACGTCAAACCCGATAGATCACGGCGATTGATGTTTCCTTCGCCACTGGTCAGTAGGCCCAACTGGGGATGCCAGACCGGCCCCTCTCCGGCACCATGCTCCTGAAGCAATTTTGGTTGGCCGAGAAAGATGGCTTCCTCTGCCAACACCGTCGTGGCAGCACAAATCAGACACAAGCTCGCCAGAGGCAGAGGACGACGAAAAAGGGAAACGGTGAACACGAGAATTGAATTCCTAATGGATGAAGCGTACCTCAAGCCAGTCTAATTCGAATGTCCACGGACGGCGCGGATTCGCGAGCCATCTTCGCTGATTGCGAAAGCCTGTTCTTCATCCAATTCCACCACTTGCAGCACTTGCTCGCGCGTGATCGATTTCCCGGCGGCATTAGCATTCTTCAGCAACGTGTCGATCTCGAGCCAACCGTAAGCCTCCAACTGAACGCCGATCGCTTCGGGATGATGTCTCAGAATGAAGCTCAGATATTTACAGATTTTGGTAAGTCGTTTGTTCATCCCGGCAGTGTAACCAAAACAGCCTTCGCTGGCAGTCCCCAAGCTGACCGCCGGCCCCTCCAAACCGGCGACAACCGCAGCCATATCGTCTGCGGTCAAAAATCCCCGGACCGAATTCGAGCCCGCGATCAACGATCCCAATCGATGATCACCTTCAGGCTATCTTTGTCTGCCGCTCGGGAGATGGCGGCGGGGATCTGGTCCTGTCCAAAGACTTCGGTCGCGTTGGTCATGAGATCGATCTTTGGCAGCAAGCCTTCGGAAAGGAATTTATGGGCCAGACGAATCCCGTGCATGCTGCTGCCATGTGTCGCTTGGTAGCACTGCAACCGGTAATGGATGTCATTATTGAGATCGACCTCATGAGCGATCCGCGGTTTGCCATCCGCCCCTTTCACCCCGGCGTGTCCGTCCAAAACGGTTCCGTATCCCATCAACTTCGGCGCCAAATCATACGCTTCGCGTACCGGCGCATTAACCATCACAAAGTGAGGTTCGTTGTACGGTTTACAATGCGCCAACGTCGTCTGTACGACGTTTTCGTCCCAGCGAACTCCCACGACCCGATCGTCGCCGAAATCGGCCAACACGCGTTCCAACCGCTCTTTGCCACGATTGATCAAAATGATCTTCTTGGCGTTCATCGCCTGGGCACACTGCAACGCGTAAGTGCTTTGCGACCCGGCACCAATCAACACAACAATCCGATTCTCAATGCAGTTGTTGACCCGGGTCATCCCTTCGAGACAACAGGCCAGTGGTTCCAATTGGCACGCATGATTCGGGTTGAACCCGGCCGGAAACTTGACGATCGGTCCGTCGTCGACAAACCACTTCGGTAGAATCGCGTGGGATCGCGCAAACCCAGGGAACTCGTGTCCTGTTGCCTGCGTATTGGGACAACTGGTCCAATCCCCCGTCCCAGCCTTACCGCAGTAAATGCAATCGGTATCGCCACACGGAATATCACATCCGAGTCCGACCAGATCGCCGGGGGCAAACTTGTCGACTCCCGGCCCCACCGCGTCGACGATACAGGCGACTTCGTGCAGCAGAATCGCGGGCCAAGACAAGATCCGCGGCAACCCGACGTTGTAGATCACCACATCCGACTGGCAGACCGACGTCTTGCTGGTGCGGAGCCGAACTTCGCCGGGTCCAGGTTCGCCAATCGTTTCTTGAGCGAGCGAAAACGTGCCACCGGGTTTGTCGAGATAGTAAATCGAGTTTTGCATCGTTGCGACATTCTTTGTTGTAGAAGGATCGTGAGTCTTATTTGTCCGCCGCGTCGGGTCCCTGCGACGGATGAAGTAGCACCTTGGCGTAAAATTCACTCTGATCCCGAATCATTTCCAACGCCGCGATGCCTTGCGACAACGGCACGCGATGGGTGATCAATGGTTTCAGGTTCAACACGCCGCTGCTCATCGCATCGAGCACCGTACGCCAATCATCGTCGTCGCCAAAGACGCTGAAATCGCTGTTCCATGTCCCCAAGATGTCGATCTCTCTTCGCATGCATTGCGAAATCAAGGCGGCCGGAAGCGTGACATCGGCCGCCGGATTGCCCAATAAAACGCAGCGTCCGGAACGCCGCGTCGCTTGCATCGCAGCGGTCATCGTCGGCGGGACTCCCGCACTTTCGATCGCAACGTGCACACCGCGGCCTCCCGTCAAACGTTCGGCAACCAGGGCGGGCGATTCGTCGCGGCTGTCGAACACATGCTCGAACCCAAGTCGCCGAGCAAGCTCCAATTTTTCGGGCAGGATGTCGAACAAAGCGATCTGCGACGCCCCCATTCCCCGCGCCCATTGAGCGACCATCAATCCGATCGGTCCCAAACCGAAGATCGCCACGCTGTCCCCCAAACGCAGCTGAGCCCGACGAACTGCGTGCAATGCCACCGCCGCCGGTTCGGTCATGGCGGCTTCTTCCAACGACACGTTGTCGGGCACTTTGATCAGGTTCCGTTGCGGAGCGATCACATATTCACTGAACGCGCCGTCGCTGCGACTGCCCAAATAATCGTATCCGTCGCTTTGAGCGTATTTACCGACTTCGCAGGCCGGGTGGTCGTCGTTCCAAATCAGCGGAAAGACGGCGACGCGATCGCCAACGGAAAATTCGGAGACGCCCTCGCCGCAAGCTTCCACGGTGCCAGCGAACTCGTGACCGCAGATCGTTGGAAAGTTGTAGGTCCCTTTGCTGAAGCAGCGAGGTATGTCGCTGCCACAAACACCGCAGAAACCGATCCGCACCCGCAGCTTGCCCGCCGGGACCTCGGGAACCGGGACCTGTTCGAACCGCAAGTCCGAAACACCATGCAGTACGATCGCGTCCATTAAATCTTTTGTCATCTAGCTTGTCTCCATCTGGATGGTTTACGCGACTACTGGCAATCGGCTGCCAAACCCGCGGCGATCGTCTGTTTCATTTTCTCCACGTTTTCGCTCCACGGCGCGTCGCGGTGGAAGATGCTGCTGGTCCCCGCAACCAGATTCACACCGCCGGCGCGAACCATCGCGGGGATGTTCTCGAAACTAACGTTCCCATCGACCTGGATCGGAATCTCGCCATACCCACGATCGTCCAACATCTTGCGACAATCGGCGATCTTGCGAATCGATGCCGGCGTCATCTTCTGCCCTGCGTAGCCCGGATTGACCGTCATCACCAACACATAATCGATCCGTTCCAAAACGTACTCGATCGCCGACAAGGGAGTCGCGGGATTGATCGCAACACCCACTTTCGCACCAATCTCCCGAATCCGGGCCAGCGTCCGGTCCAAATGCGTGCACGATTCGACATGAACCGAAACCTGGTCGACTCGCATCGGTGCCAACAACTCGACAAAGAAGTCGTTGTTTGCGACCATCAGATGGACGTCGATCGGCAGCGCCGTCTTCGGCCCCAACGCCTCCAGAATCCCCAGCCCCATCGGTGCGTTGGGAACAAAGTGTCCATCCATGATATCGATGTGCAGCATATCGACGCCCAGCGCTTCGACCCGCCGCAATGCCGATTCAAAGTTCAAAGGATCGACGCACATCATCGATGGCGAAATCATCACCGGTGATTTATCCGTCGCGATCGCGCGGGGCGGTGCAGGTCCGGTGGCCGTCTGTTGCATGAACGCAGTTTGCAAATATTGCAGCGATTCCCGCAGCGAGGCCTCCAATTGGTGATCGCTGTAATCGCGTCCCAACTTGGGGCCACCGATCTCCAAATAGCCGGCTAAAGTCGCTACGGGCAAGCGATCCGAAGCGTCCACCAACAGTTGCCGGAAACGAGGAACATCGATGATCCCCTTGTCCCGATCGGCCTGTGTAAACCCGAACGTCGAATTGAACATGCTGTCGGTATTTTTCAGATGCACCTCATACATCCACGGCACGCACGCTTCGAACAGATCGTACTGATCGAAGATCGTCTTGCCATTGCGATCGGCATAACCATGGGCGATGTCCGTGCAATAGCCCACCTGTACGGTGTTGTCTGGATTGGCGTTGTGGTATTCGGTCAACTCCTGTCCCATCGCAGCGATCTCTTCGGGCAGCGTCGGTGGTTCCGCCAGACAGCTCATCGGTTCGACCGTCAACCACTTCAGGCCGTGCTCATGCGCATGATGCATCAATTCCTTCATGTGGCGAATGTAACGCTTCACCCCCGCCTGCTTGGTACCCATCTGATCTCGTAGCACCGCACCGGGATTACTGCCAACGCTGGTCGCCCCCAAGATCCCGCCGACCTCGATGTAGCGTTCGTAGCTTTTTCGAGCAACCTGTTCAAAACCTGGTTCGCTGCGCAAAAAGCCTCCCAGTTCGCGGTGAGTTGTGAACGTACTATCGATCACCACTCCCGCATCGTCGGCCTGTTTACGAAGGTCGTGAAAATATTCATCGGGCAGTTGATAGGTTTCAAACTGGGATCCCAACTGAACGTAGCGAACGCCTTCCTCGGCCAGCAGGCGAAACAGCCACTGGTGTGAGTAACGATATTCGATCATGTCGGACTTAACGCCCAACCGCAATTCAACAGCCATCTTCGGTGAGTCTCCAGGCAGCGTAGGTTCTAATTACCGCACCGTTTCCATTCGTAGAATCCACGCGGGTTCGAACAGTCGATCCCCAAGGCAAGCTTGAATCCGTGGGCGGATGCTTGACAAAGCCTATCAAACCGATCAATAGTGATCAATCAACGCTCACCATCAATCGAATTGCAATCACGACAAAAGCTCATCGCAATCACGCAGCGAGCCCATAGTGATCACAACGGTTCATTTCCGATCTGAAAGGGCCTCCTGTGAAAACGAATCGACACGAAGAAATCATGAAGGTGTTGTCCGAGACGGGAACATTAACGGTCGAGGAAGCGGTGGCACGATTTGGCGCGAGCGTCGCCACGGTGCGCCGCGATTTTGCCGAGATGGCAGAAGCCAACTTGGTCCGTCGCGTCCGTGGCGGCGTCCAGGTTCTCCAGAGCGACCAAACGATGCCGTTAGCGATTCGCGAGGTCCGACAGCGCGATGCCAAGCTGGCGATCGCCCGCGAAGCGGTGACGATGCTTGCCCCTGGCAGCGTGGTGTTTGTCGATGGCGGCACGACGACGCTGCAACTGGGGACCTGCCTACCAGCGATCCCTCTGCGCGTGATCACCAATTCGCTTCGGTTAGCCGCGGCGATGGAGTCCAATTCGGCCAGTCGATCGATGCATGAACTGTTTTTAACAGGCGGGTTCTTATTTCCCGGCACGGGGCTGTTGGTCGGTCCCAGTGCGCAGGCGTCGATTGCGCAGTACTACGCCCAGTGGACGATCCTTTCGGTCAGCGGGATCAACCTTTCCGGCTTGTACAACGACAACGAACATGTCGTCGAAAGCGAGCGATTGATGATCGCCAACGCGGATCGAGTGATCGTATTGGCCGATCACACGAAGATCGGTAAGCATTCGATGTGTCACATCGCCCGATTGAATGAGATCGATGTGATCGTTACCAATCGCCACCCCGACACAGCTGAAGCACTGGAAGCGTTTGAGAGCGCGGGAGTCGAAGTTCTGTTCGCTGCAGACTAAGTTTTGATGAACGATGCCTGTGGACTCTGTAGGACGCTGCGGCCAGTAACAGCAAGAACCCAAAGTGCGATGTTCGCACTCTGGGTTCCACGTTAAATCGATCAGACCTCGCCGAAGTCGATTGTCTTAGAACAAGACGATCGTATCGATACCAAAGGTGGTTTGATTTTTGTCATCGTTTTGATTGACGCCCAATTGATCGGGATCCCAGTCCCAACGGATTTCAGGACGAACGATCACGTTCGAATGTGGTGTGACATTGCAACCCAAGGTCAGGTCATATACATCGGCCCGGTTGCCGGTTGCGCTGTCCAGGTTGTTCCACCATTCGAAACGAGCCCCCGCCGACAAGCAATCGTTGATGGAGTAGATCCAGTATTGGTTGACCCCGATCGATTCGCGTTCGGCAGCGCCGCTGGCGTTTTCGGTGGCCAACACGTCCGATTGAAGAATGTACTGCAAGTTTTCTGTCACCGTGACGTCGAAAACAAGGCTGTGCATGTAACCGCGTTCCTGCGTTCTTTCGACGAAACGACCAAAGACGGTTGCGTAAGTAGCTGTGATATCGTCGCACAATGCCGAACTGATACCGCCAATGAAGTTGTCGCCGTTATCTTCGTATCCGCTGTCCCATCCGAGGGTGTAGCCGCCGAAGACCGAAGCGTTGTCACCAACAGCCAAGGTCGCCAACGCTCCGGTGTGGGTAAACGGTTCGCTGTTGTACATCGTGTACGCGTGACTGTAGAAGAAGTTGTCAGGCGCGGTTACGACTTCCCAACCGATGATCGTGTAGAAGTGACCGACCTTGACGGAGAGGTCTCCGTAGCCCATTTCAACATAAGCTTGCGGAATCGCCGACCCGTAGTTTCCGCCGTTATCGAACGATTGATCCCAGTGCCCGTTGTCGGTTCCAAACGCTTGCGTGTCGGGTCCGTCGGTACCGTAGATGTAATCGATGTGACCGCCGACATCGAAGCCTTCGGAAGTGTCGATCGCTTTGTCGATCGAGAGCCATGCCTGTTGCAATTGCACGTTGTTGGGAAAGCTGTTGAAGCGGAAGTCGCTCCCTTTGCTGTGGTAACCAATTTGTGCCCATCCCGAAACGGTCAGCCCGCACGGGGTGCAACCAAACAACGATAGCGGATCGTCGCCACAGTTCGAGAACAAACCGCAGCCCTTTTTGCTCGTGTCAAAACAGCCCAGGCCGCCCCCCATGCTGTCACATCCGTCGTCGCACATTGAATCGCAATCGGCCGCCGGATCGGAGATACCACAGGCCGCTTCGCTACAAGAATCTTCGCATCCGCAGACCGCTTCGCCACAATCACACTTGGCCGCGTAGCCAACTTGTGCGATGGATTGGAACGGGGTCTGAGCGTGAAGGATTGCGTTTGGCAATAACGATGCCAACGCCAGGGGAACAATAATTCGTAACATTGATTCGTCTCCAGTAGACTTTGGCCAGATCAGCCTTGGACCGCCACCCAAAACCGGTTCATTGCATTGTTTAGGCTGCGGCCGATTGTTTCGATCGGCAGCTGCTTTGTTGTAAATCTGTATCGACCGGCATAATCCCACCAATCAGGCCCACCAGAGGAATTGCGATATTCGAACGCGCTCCAACCGCCACTTTCGGTAAACTTTTCCGATTAAGCGACCCAATACACTGAGTTTATCTACCCAAATGGGGTTTTTTTGTGGTGCGTCGGGGGCATTAATCGCGGCAAAACGGCCGCGCAGGATCGACCGTTTGCGGTGCCAGGACGCATCGAATAACAAGGGCGCGGCGATTCAGGCTATCTTTTGGTAGCCATTTTCGCGGGTGGGCTTCTGCGGCGTCCGGGCCGCAGCTTGGCGTTTCAAGATTCGGCGGCCGCCACGCTTCGGCAAGCTTCACCGCAGCGGAGAGATTAGACGCCGACAGCGATCGCGAACGCTGTCGCGTGAGAACGACAATGAGAGATGGAGATTTGGATTTCGTGCAACCGTAACTCCTCGCACAAATTACGGGCTTCACCAGCCAACGCGATCCGGGGCTTGCCCCCCTCTTCGTTGCGGACCTCGATATCGGTCCAATGGATTCCACGCGACCATCCCGTGCCAAGCGCCTTCAGCACGGCTTCCTTCGCCGCCCAACGGCCGGCGTAATGCTCCGTCGCGGCTTTACGGACGCTGCAGTATTCGATCTCGCCGGGCGTGTAGACACGCGTCAGAAACAACTCGCCATGCTTTTCGATCATCTTCTCGATTCGCAAGCATTCGACGATATCGGTACCGATGCCGATGACATTCATGGATGGGGCTCAGATTGGTTCTGAAGTCGAGGAAGGTTAACGCAAGCCACAGGCGCGCTGAGTGCGGGCCAACACGTCGGCCGCTTTGGCACGTGCCTTTTCCGCGCCCTGACGAAGCACTTGGTCGACATAGTCGACGTCGTGTTCCAGTTCGGCACGTCGTTGGCGAGCGGCCGCGAAGAACTCCTCGCTGGCCGCAGCAACCGCTTTCTTGACTTCGCCATAACCAAAGCCACCGCGGCGATAGGTTTCCGCCATCGCATCGATATCGGATTGGCTGCCGACCAAACGCAGCAGGTCGAACAGATGATCCCCCTCGGGGTCTTTAGGCTCCTCCATCGGGCGACTGTCGGTGGTGATCCGCATGATCTGCTTGCGGATCGCTTTGGTATCACCGAACAATGGCAACGTGTTATCGTAGCTCTTGCTCATTTTCTGCCCATCGGTGCCGGGAACCTTCGCCGCTTCCTCCAACACTTTGGCTTTGGGAAGTACAAACGTCTCGCCGAAGGCATGATTAAAGCTGCCAGCCAGATCGCGACAGACCTCGACATGCTGGATTTGATCGGCACCAACGGGAACCAGATCAGCGTCGTAGGCCAAAATGTCGGCCGCCATCAGGACCGGATAGGTAAACAGTCCGGCATCGGACTTGATTCCCCGCTCCTTCTTTTCCTTGTAGGCGTGGCAGCGTTCCAACAGCCCCATCGGCGTTCCGGTCATCAGCAACCACGACAGCTCGGAGACCTCGGGAACATGCGACTGAACAAACAGCGTCGCTTTCGCCGGATCGAGTCCCAGCGCCAACAGATCCAACGCCGCGTCGCGCACGTTCTGCCGCAGCACCTGCGGGTCGCGTACCGTGGTCAGCGCGTGCAGGTCGGCGATAAAGTAGAACCCTTCGTGCGAGTGCTGCAGATCGATGTATTGACGAATCGCGCCAAAAAAGTTGCCCCAATGGAAGCGGCCAGTCGGTTGGATTCCGGATAACACTCGCATACAAACAACGCTCGGTGAAGGTCCAAAAAAATGTATCGAATTTGCTCGGCTTACCGTACCTTGGCGGTTGCGTTTTGACCAGATGCGGTTTCTGATTTGATAACTTGGGACAGTCGATCGCCAATGACAGCGTTCGACTGTGCGAAACCATTGAGCGGATCTTAACCAGGCAGGATGCATATGACAGATGAAACGCTGCAACACCCCGTGATTGGATGGCGTGAATGGGTGGGGCTTCCCGAACTGGGGATCGGCCGAATCAAAGCAAAGGTCGATACCGGTGCCCGATCCAGCAGCTTGCATGCGATCGATATCGTCGAAGAAGAACGCGACGGCGTGACCTTCCTGCAATTCAAAGTCTTGCCAGCCCAACGCAAGGAACGGTTTGTCGAAGTCGCCGCCCAATTGTTGGAATATCGCCATGTCCGCAGCAGCAGCGGCAAAGCTTCGTCGCGCCCGGTGATCCTGACCAACGTTGCTATTCTTGGCCAATCCTGGCCGATCGAACTGACCCTCGCCAACCGCACCTCGATGGGATTTCGGATGTTGTTGGGACGCGAAGCGTTTCGCGGCCGGATGTTGGTCGATGCGGGAAAGTCTTATTACGGCGGCAAACCCAAACGTCGTCGCCCATCCAATTAGCCTTCGTCCCTGACCGCGCGTACACAAAACTTTACTCTTCGCCCAAAACGCATTAGGTTCCTCATGAAACTTGCCATCCTTTCGTGCAGCCTCGGCTGCTACAGCACTCGTCGTCTGCGAGAATCGGCTGTCGCGCGTGGCCATTCGGTCAAAGTGCTCAATACGCTGAAGTTCGCCATCGACGTCGAACAAGGCGTCCCCGAACTCTATTTCCGCAGCAAGCGGTTGAGCCACTACGATGCCGTCCTACCGCGGATCGGATCGTCGATCACCTATTTCGGTACCGCTGTCGTTCGCCAGTTCGAACAGATGGATGTCTTTTGTGCCAATACATCCAACGGCATCTCCAACTCACGCGATAAACTGCGCAGCTTGCAGATCCTCAGCCGCCATCAGATCGGGATCCCCCAAACGACCTTCGTCCGCGATCGCAAGGATGTCTTACCCGCGATCGAACGCATCGGCGGCGCCCCGGTGATCATCAAATTGTTGGAGGGAACGCAAGGCGTCGGTGTGATCTTGGCCGACAACGTGAAAGTTGCCGAAGCGATCATCGAAACGCTGCACAGCACCCGCCAAAACGTCTTGGTCCAAAAATTCGTCGCCGAGAGCAAGGGACGCGATATCCGCGCGTTTGTCGTCGGCGACCAGGTCGTTGCGGCGATGCGACGCGTTGCCCAAGGTTCCGAATTCCGCAGCAACGTCCACCGTGGTGGCCGAACCGAACCGGTCGAACTCGATGAGACCTATTGCCAAGTTGCCATACGGGCCGCCCAAATCATGGGCCTCCGCGTCGCGGGAGTCGATATGCTCGAAGGGAACGATGGACCGCAGGTGATGGAGGTCAATTCCTCGCCAGGACTCGAAGGAATCGAATCCTGCACCCAATTGGATGTCGCCGGCGCAATCATCGACTACATGGCCGCTCAAGTCGATTTCCCAGAGATCGACCTCCGCCAACGCCTAACCGTCAGCCGCGGCTACGGCGTCACAGAGATCTTCATTCCCGAGGGATCCGAATACGTCGGCAAGACGATCGATGAATCGGGACTTCCCGAGATCGACATCAATGTCCTCACCCTCTATCGCGGAACCACCGTGATCCCCAACCCGAGGCTGAAGCGTTCGCTGGAACCGAACGACCGCTTGTTGTGCTTTGGAAAACTCGATCACATGCGGAGCATGATTCCCGAACGGACACGGCGGAAGCGACGGCCGACCGTCAAAGTTCTCCCAACGCCCCCCGAGCGTCCCGAAACGGAGAACGTCGATCTCCCACCGGAAAGAAACGCGAATGGTGAAGAGGAAAACTAGCCAACAAAGAAGGGTTATTCACAACGCGGGACAGCGACACCACCTGACAGAGGATCGATTTCAGTCGAAACTGTCGACAACCGCGTTGCAACCATTGCCCACCTGATGTTCCAACAATAGATTGAACCGGTGTCTCTTGTCACATCGGCAATCGAACAGCAGGTGATGGACGATGAAAAAGATCGATTGGCTCGCCCGCGTGCTCCTCGTGTTTCAGTTCCTCTCGATTGCGTCGGGCGGTGTTGCGCAAACAGTCCCCGATGGCGATCGTTTGAAAGATCGGACGCCCCCCGGATTTGCGATCGGCGGCGTCTTGCACGCATACGACGACGACAGCTTTGCCCCCACGTACGTCGACACCGCGATCCGCGAATTCAACGCGACGACGTTGACAACCTACATGGCCTACGGCGCTTGGCCCGACCCCGCGGGGGGGCCAGCTTTGCAACCGTGGACCCAAGCCGTCGATTGGGCGACCGTCAACAACCTTCCGGTGCATGGACATGCGTTGGTCTATCCGTTGGCCAACCAGAATCTAGCCTGGTACGTTGCCCTTCCCGACGATCAATTGGAACCGACGCTAGAACAGTTCGTCACCGCGATGGCCGCCAGCCGCGCGGGGCACGTTTGGGTATGGGATGTCGTCAACGAAGTCATGGCCGATGACGGCGGACCGATGGATGCCGACGGCCTGCGAACCGACCTCCGCGAATACCAGGCGATCGGTCCCGAATACGTTGACAAAGCGTTCCACTGGGCAGCCGCTGCCGATCCCAACGCACTACGGATTATCAACGACTACTCGATCGTCGATGGACGCGACAAAGCCGATCGCTTGCTCGCCTATATGATCAAACTCCGCGACCGAGGCGTGCCGATCGACGGCGTCGGACTTCAGCTGCACTTTTTGGACACGACATCGACTCCAGACATCGCCGCGATTGAAACCAACTTCCAACGTTTTGCAGATGCCGGATTTCGGATCTTCATCACCGAATTCGATCTCCCGGCAACACGTCGCAACAACGCTTCCGACCAGCCCAACGAAGGCGAGGTGCAGCGTCAACGGAACGCCTTCAAACAGATCACACGCGTCGCATTGGAACAACCGGCTTGTGAGGCCCTATTTTTCTGGGACTTTGCCGACGAGCGATCTTGGCTACATCCATCCATGATCGACATCGAATTCATCTCGCAGGGCCAGTTCACGTTTCCGACGATGTTTTCCGGTGGACGCGAGAACCCGATCGTCGCCAAAGCCGCCTACTACGGCGTTCAGGAGGCGCTCACCGAATTTGTAGGCACCTACCGCATCAACAGTCTGCTGGAGCCCGGCTCGGGACTTCTTTCGCGAGCCGCCCGAAGCGATGGACAAGGAGGTGTCTCGGCAACCGACCAAGTCGAACTGATCGATGACGACGACAACTCGCTCGCTTACTCTAGCGCTAAATGGTCTCTGGAACCTGTCGCATCGGGCCTGGTACGGGTCCGATGCATGTGGAATAGCGAAACGGGATATCTGTCGCGTGCTGGCAGCTTCGACGGTCAACAGTGGCAACCAGGACCGGCGGTCTATCTGGCGAACTTCCAGCCCGACTGGCTCAGCCAGATGTGGTTCGTCGCACTCCAGCCCGACGGAAGCGTGACGTTGCAAAATGCCTGGGGCAGCAACAACGGTTACCTGACGCGGGATACGCAGCTGGCTCCCCAGAAGTGGAAGAACCGGCGGTCGTTTGACACCACGCCGATGAAGTCGGTTTCGATGGGCGAACAGGGCGAGGCGGCAACCCGGTGGTTGCTGATGCCGACGCGTTAGATCGGCCTTTCGGCAACTTTGTCGTCTGGCACTCTAACCGCAATGCGAGCCCATCTCGCATTGCACGTCGCTTTTGGAATCTTGAAGCGCTACCTAATCTTCGGCATCGGCCCATTCCATCGGCACCTCGGCCGTTGGCACTTCGAGATGAAGGTCTTCGAGAATCGGACGGTCGTTGCCACATTGATACAGCAAATGGAACAGACCGTTGACTGCCAACACCGCCGCGATCGAAGCGGCTAGTGCCATCCCGGTCACTCCCTCTTGGACGATCGTCCAGACGAATTGCAGAATGCAGAGCATCGAGACGGCCAGCAAGGTAGGAGTCCGCGAGATCAGATTAACGATCAACGCGCCAAACGGGGCTCCCAACGCGACCACGGGAGCTGCCGCCAGCCAGTTCGCGTAGACCTCGGGATCCATGTAGTAAAAACTGGGATTCAAACGCGACAGGAAGACATTCCAGCCGATCCCCACAACCGATGTGAAGGCCATGATCACAACCGAGGTCGGAATCGCAATCTTCAGGTCGGCCCGGTACAGCAACACCAGCGTTGCGTAGATCAACATGTCGATCCCCACGCCGGTTAAAGAGGCGACGATTCCGCCGGTCAGTCCTACCGCCAAACCGATCCAGCGATCCCAATCGCGCCAAAGATCGCTGACGCCTTCAGTCTCGACCAACTCGCGAAGCTTGATCAGATGCATGATCCCAAAGCTGCACCAAACGACGGCAAAGGTTAACTTAACCCACAGATCGGGAACATACGGAGCGATCACCGTCGCCCCCAACGGCATCCCAATCAAAGATCCGAGCATTGCCGGCTTTAACAACCCCCAATCGATCGGCCGCCGCGCGGCGAGAATGTAGACGCCGGCCGAGACCATGCCAATCGATTGCACTGCGAGGCCAAAATTCCGCCCCAGCGAACCAGGCATGTCGAACAACAACACCAGCACTGGAAACCCTACCGTCCCGCCTCCCATGGGAGTCGAACCAGCGACGTACGATCCCAATGCCATCGCCAAAGCAATCCCCCAGTGCGCTCGAATCGATTCCCATTCGTCGCCCCAGACGACCAGCCCCAACCAAATGCAGTAGAAGACAAGCAGCCACAAACCGAAGGGCCACATTTTCGAAAGCGATCGACGCGACATCAGCTCACCCTTTGCAAGGCGTCAGAAGCGTGAAACACGCCCCTGCCGCGATTCAGGAACCGTCTTCCAACCAGTCACAACTAGCATCTTCATGCGGACGTCGGGCCGATTTAAGCAGATCGATCAACTGGTGTCGCTGTGCCGAATCGAGGTGCCCCAATTGTTGCCGATGCATTTCAAGAACCGCATCGGCCATCGACGCCAAAAGTGCATGCCCCTGTTCGGTCAACCCGATCTCGACGACCCGGCGATTCTCCACCCGCCGCGTCCGTTGAATCAGACCGCGCTTCTGCAATCGGTCGAGCATCCGCGTGGTATCGGGAGCACGCGAAATCAAACGCCGCCCCAGTTCCATCGTCTGCATCCCGTCCGGCGCCACTTGTTGCAGCAAACGGAGCGCGTTGTATTGCTGAGCCGAAAGATCGTGCTGAGCAAACAATTGTTCCTCGACAGCTTTTAAGCAGTCGTAGGTTCGCCAAAGATGCAGAAACACTTCCTGCTCGGGCGAATCGAAGCGAGCTTGTTGCGCCGTCGGAGATTTTGCGGGAGATGCCATCGACGCATCATGAACCGCTCAACAACAGTTGTCAAGACAACTATTGTTTTAACGTCAAGTCGAGCCTGCTGAATCGTCTGTCGAACGGTGATCAATAATCGCCCAGAACGTTGCCATCCTGCTTGCGACACAGGTCGACGAAGATCTCCGAATCGACAGTTTCGGCAAGCGTTCGGGTCGAACCATCCGCCAAAACGATCACGATCACACCGGGATGGAATCCATAAGGGGAAGACGTATTGTCGACGTTGATGTATTTGGTGCAGGTATCGCAACCTTTGCTCAATCCGTCGTCGCTCCAGTTGTAGATTCCGATGCCGTTGTTTCCAGCCCAAGGTCCATAAGCGTAGAACTGGGCATTGGTTACCGAAGGCTGTTGTTTTCCAAGCAACCAATGGGTTGGTTTGCCAGTCATTTCAAACAACAGCATGGTATTGCTGGTTCCGTCGGTGATGTCCGCAAACCGACTGCCCGTCTCATTCAAGATTCCCGCCGCCGAATCGAAGGCGGAGACCAGTGGATCCCCCTGCAAACGATGGATCCCACGGACTCCCTGATAGGACGTTTCAAACGCTGTCAAGTTCGGATCGAGCGCTGCGGGATCGGTCGTCCACCCCATGTTCCATCCCGCGTAGATCGGCATCGTTCGATCGCCGGGAGTCGACGGGCATGTGAACGCCGGTACTTCCATATTGACCGCCGTTTGATTCACCACATCGTCAAAGCCGTAGTTTTGATCGTAGATGTCGTGGAGATTCGATCCTTCCATATAGGGCAGCAGCATCGCCAAAAACCCCGTCACGACCGTCGTGGGAGCACCAGCCGAATTGGTCCCGGCGTAGACCAATCGCCCCGGAGGCATCCGCCGTATCGTGGAATGATAGTTGTGGCAAGCCAAACCGATTTGGCGGACGTTGTTGGTGCACTGCATCCTGCGAGCCGCTTCGCGAGCCGCCTGAACCGCCGGCAGCAAAAGACCGACCAAAATGCCGATGATGGCGATGACAACAAGCAATTCAACAAGCGTAAAGGCGGGACGGATAGACCGCGTGCGCATCGGAAGATTCCCTTTTCAGTTCGGTGTGTCAGTCGTGCGAGACGTTGACGCGTTCCTGGCTGGCGAAGGGAAAACAACGGCCGTAGCTCGTCGCCCCGGGCTTGCTTGGTAGCTGCAACTGAGACTCAATCCCAATAGTAGAGTCAACCTCCCCCCGCTTTTCAAGTCCTCCGATCACCATTTTAAGGCCCCTTGGTAAACGAGCCTTCACCGCCAAAGACGCCCCCCGGTCCGCCCAAACCGATTGGGGCAAGATGCCCCAGCGCTGCGTCATGCCCCGTCCCATCAACGCCTCGGAGAGCCGCTTTGCCTCCCTCGGGCGCATCTTGCAATTTTCTTTTCGCACTGCAAATCGTTGACATTCCGATCGCATCGACGCTTCTTGAGCCAGGTGAAGAGGGCCGTTCATCCCGTTTGGCACAAACCGTGCGTTTAGGACACACCAACGGATCGCATCACTCAGGGAGTGGTGATATCGAGCCGCACCACGGCAGCGTGGATACTTTGATTTTTTAGGCCGCCTTCCCGGTGGCGAACTTTAGGAGCACCTAAATGAGTCTGACAAAATTTGATAAACGACGGGCCCCATGGATCGTAGGGCTCGCGATCACCGCGATGATTGGATCGACAGCGGCAGTGCACTTACAAGCCGAATCCAACCAGCCGCGGGTGACAGCAGCGGTCGCCAACGCGAATTCATTGAGCGAAGCGTTCCGCGAGACAGCTCGTGTCGTCGCTCCGGCAGTCGTCACGATCACCTCGGAAACCGAGGTCGCCAATTCATCGCCGCAGCAAGGCCGGCCGATGGACGATGAGATGATGAAGCGTTTCTTCGGCGAAGGATCTCCCTTCGGCGAGATGTTCCGCGGCCAACCTCAAATGAAACCGCATCACAAACCTTCGGCGGACTCATCCACGCGGACCGGGATCGGATCGGGTGTGGTCATCGATTCGTCGGGCTTGATCCTGACGAACAACCACGTCGTCGCCGATGCCACCAACGTGATGGTCAAATTGGCCGACGGGCGAGAATTCAAGGCGTCGGAAGTGAAAACCGATCCGAAGACCGATCTTGCCGTCCTGAAAATCGATGGTGCTACCGGACTGGTTGCCGCTCGATTGGGAGTTAGCGATCGGATGGAGATCGGCGACTGGGTGCTGGCCTTAGGTCAACCGTTTGGTCTCGAAGGGACCGTGACCGCGGGTATCATCAGCGCCAAAAGCCGTGGGATTGGAATCACAGCGCGTGAAAACTTCCTGCAAACCGATGCGGCGATCAACCCTGGAAACAGCGGTGGACCGTTGGTCAATCTGGCCGGCGAAGTGATCGGAATCAACACCGCGATCTCCTCGCGCAGCGGTGGCAACAACGGCGTTGGCTTTGCAATCCCCATCGATGAAGCCAAATGGGTCAGCGATCAATTAATCAAAGACGGCGTCGTTCGCCGAGCGATGTTGGGTGTTGCCATCCAAAAAGTAAGCCACGAATTGGCCGCCTCGTTTGGCGTCCAATCCAATCACGGCGTGTTGGTTACCGATGTCGTCACCGCTTCACCGGCCGAAAAGGCGGGACTCAAGCAAGGCGATGTGATCCTCAGCTTCAGCGGCCGCGAAGTGCACGACCCACGCGGTTTACAAAACGTGGTCGAACAAAGTGATCCCGGTGCGAAGCAAGCGATCGAGATCATGCGTGACGGCAAGAAGATGACGATCGAAGCGGTATGCGAAGTCCAACCCGATGCCAAGTTGGCCAGCAACGGTGACTCCGCCGCGGCTTCGAAAGTCGAATCGCTGGGGATGGAAGTCAGCGACCTGAACGCAGACCTGGCCCGCAAACTGGGACTCAAGGATGTCCACCAAGGCGTCGTCGTTACTAACGTTGTGGAAGGGAGCGTTGCGGACCGCGCCGGACTCGAACCAGGAAACGTGATTACGCAAGTCGAACGCAAACCCGTCGATTCGGTCGAACAGTTCAAAGCATTGACCGAGGACCACGATCTGTCCGACGCCTTGCTGCTGTTGGTCAAATCGGACAAAGGTTCGCGTTACCTGATCTTGAAGTCGGGAACGTAATCGTCCCCGTCGCCCACCCCCTCGCGCTCGACTTTCGAGCGCTCTTTTGAGGCACGTCGCAACGGCAATGGTTCACCCAGCCAACCGCCGTTGCGACGATTTGCCAAACGACTAATCACCGCATCACCGCTTGAATGCACCAACCAACCCGGAGAAGAGCCCCATGGTCCGCTTTGCCAATCAATCGTCGTCTCATCGCTGGGGCAGCCAGTCCCGCACACTAAGTCGATCCACTTCGAGCAACGACAACGAAGGCCTCGAAGAATATTTCGCCGACGTCTCGAAAACCCGTCTATTGACCTCAGCCGAAGAAATCGCCGCGACAAAGCGGATCAAAAAGACCGGCACCGTCTACCGCCACTGCTTGTTGATGCACCGTCGGATATTGCCTGGAATCATCGACGCTTTGACAACCGTTGACGCCCGCGACGTGCGGATCGACACCGTGATCGAGGTTGCCCCAAACGATCTGCCCAGGATCAAGTTTTTGCGCAAAGCGATCCCGCATGTCATCGAATCGTTGCTGCGGATCGACCATGAAGATACCGTCGATCGGAAACTGGTCGCCGCCCGCCGCTGCAGTCAGGCCAGACGACAATCGGCCCTCGCACGGCTCCGCCGACGCCGACATTCGGTCCGCAACCTATTGAACGACCTGCCGGTCCGCGTCCACATCTTGGAAGCGGTGTTCGATGCGACCGACTGTCAGTCCACATCGCGTCAACTGGATCGAATTTCCAACCGGGCCGACGATCTACGCGGTCACCTGACTGCGTTGAAGCAGGACTTCGTCAGTCACCATCTACGCCTGGTGATCCCGATCGCCAAACAATACCGCGGCCGCGGACTCGGCTTTCTCGACTTGGTTCAAGAAGGGAACGCGGTGTTGATGAAGGCTATCGACAAATTTGATCCCGATCGCGGCTTCCGCTTCAGCACCTACGCGACATGGTGGATTCGGCAAGCGATCAGCCGTGCGGTGGCGGTCCAAGGCCGGCTGGTCCGGGTACCTCAAGCCGCGTTCTCGGGAGTCAAACAGGTCCGTCAAACCCAAGAGCAATTCTACCGCCAGCATCGCCGCGATCCCGACCCACACGAGATCGCGCGGGATGCGGGGATGTCGTTTGAATCGACCAAGCGGGCGTTGGGAGCGCTGCGGGAAACGGTTTCCATCGACGATCGTTTGGACGACGACCGGTTGACGTTGGCCGAAACCCTGCCCGAAGCTTCGGAGACATCCGATCCCGCCTATCTGCAGGAGCAAGAGAACCTGCGCCCGATGGTGCTGTCGATGCTGGGCCGCTTGGAACCGCGTGAACGGCGGATCGTCGAATTGCGGTTCGGGATCAAAGATGGCATCCCACGAACGCTGACCCAAGTCAGCTCGGCAATGTCGCTGTCCCGCGAGCGGATCCGACAGATCCAAACCCAAGCGCTGTCAAAGTTGGAAGGGATGAGCGAAGAGCTCGACGACTTCTAAGCCAGTCCGGCGGCCAACCGATTGGCCGATCGCCCAGCGAACTTCGCACCGAGGTTCGCTGAACCGTTAACCTCCCCCGCGGCGCGCGGGCAAGTTGCAGTCCGCTGATATGTTGCAGCGGCTGCGCGAACCCCGCGTCGCGGAATTTGGAAATCATTTGGCCGGTTTATCGGTTTCGTGCAAGACGACGCCCTGTTCATCGCGCCAGATAAATCGCAGCGTCGCGGGCTGCGAATCGCCGGCCGGCGAAAGTGTCACTTCCAAGAAACCTCCCGATCGCGGATCTTGCAAATAGGGCTGTTGGATCAAACCCTCGGGATCGGTCGATGCGGGATCGCCCGCCTTCCGGCCGAGCCGCGAATTGGCATCGACCAACGCGCCGCAAGAGAACTCTTCGATGCCAGAGGGATCGATCGCGTGATATTGCCAATGCCGGTCGCCGCAAACGACAAAGAAGTTTCCGTTGTCGATCCGTTTGGTCTTCAACCAGGCAAAAAACTGGTCCCGTTCGGTCCGAAAGCCACCGATGTTGGCGTGATTGTCGGTCTTGCGTTTATCATCGGGGCCGACCATCGGAGTCGGCGAGATCAACAACTTAAACGTTGCATCGCTCGCTTCCAACGACTTCATCAACCAAGCTTTTTGCTCCGCACCCCAGATCGTTTTCTCGGGACCATCGGGCATCGAATTGTCGCTGCGATACATCCGGTTTTCCGTAAGCCAGATCTGCAGATCCTTTCCGATCCGGAACGTGCGATACGTCTTGGCATCGGAATCGTCCGCTTGGGCGACGGGCAATTGTTCCAACATCAACCGGCGGCCAAGAACCGGCGTGGGACTGTAGTTTCCCGAATTATCACAATCGTCTTTCCGGAAATCGTGATCGTCGATCATCCAGTAAGTAGGGACCTCGCCAAACAGATCCCGAAACCGTGGCTGGATAAACTGTTCGTGCCACTTCTGCCGCAGTTCGGTGACAGTTTTGGCGCGGGGCTTGTCCGGCGTGTCGTAATAGACGTTATCGCCGGTTCCAATAAAAAAGTCGGGCCGCAGCTTCAAGATCGACGCCAACGCCGGATAGCCCAACGGTTTGTCGACACCAGCATAGGGGGCCGGAAGATTGGTGTTGTTTTCGACCCGGTGCTGCTTCAAATCGATTCGTTGGTCGCCATGAAACTTGGCGTAGTTCATCCCCGTCACAACGACAAACCGAACCTCCGCAGTCGCGTCGACCGCCGGCAATGTCTTGAACCGTGCAACCGGTCCCGGCTTGCCGACGTCCGTCCCCGAAGTGATTGTCGTCTCGCAGCGGTATCGAGTCCCGGGCTGCAACGATTTGAAGGTCGCTCGGGCGATAAAGTCGCGGTGCTCACTGGCCTTGAGAATCTGCTTGGCAACGACCTGATCATTTCCCTCTTTGAACAACCGGAAACTAACGGTTCCAGCGGCTCCTGGCAAATCGCGTTCGACCAAATTCTCCCCAACCGTCAACCGAACTTGAACATGGGCGGCCGTACTGGTCAGTTCGCCAACCATGATCCCCATCCCGGCTGCCGGTGCCGTCGATTTGCTGGACGGTTGAGCCCATGTGGGCAATTGGCAAGCGACCAACAGGCAGAACAGTGTTAGGAAACGTCGCGAGTTAACGATAGTCTGCAAGGTGAAACCCCATCGAATGTCATGCGTCTGTATTTCACGGGTGATGTGAAAACATTCTAGCAAACGATTCCTCGGAAGCGTAGAAAGCTCCAACGAAAACGGTTGCCGACATGTCCGTAGGACTTCATGAAAGGATCGTAAGGCGGGATCGATACGCAAGGTGGGATCGATTTAGGTAGGTCTTCTTTTCAATTCGGTGGACGATCAGTTGGCAAAGCTGAGGAACGCCAGCACGCCCAACTGTACCAACGCAACTCCACCGGCAGCCAGGTTGGCGAGATGGTGCTTCCAATGACTGATCATGAAGAGCGCTCCGATCGACAACACCGTACCACCACACTTCATCCCGATGAACCGAGCCAAGTGCTCGACCCCCATCCCATGGATCGAATCGAGATTCAAGATCCCGCGGGCGACCGGGTTCTGTTCCAGGTAGGCCAACGAATCGGCAAACTTAATTGTCAGATAAATGTCATAAGCCGATACCAGCCCGATCCAAATCGCCAACAGTGCTAGGATTGTTGGCGACGTTTCGATCCAGCGTGCCCAGTTTTTTGGCATTTGCAAGATGTCGACGTTGTTCCAATCCGCGTCCCATTGTCCCGTTGCATTGCTCATTGCTCTGTTTTCCCGTGCAAAATCGAACTTGTGGCTATCAGGGTTGGCAACCTCGCCAATCCCATTTCCGTTCCGGCCTTAGGCAATGCAACTGCCGTGCCGTAGACAAGCCACCTTACGGAAGACATCGCCCTTAGAGTTCAAAAACAATGATGAAAAACAGATTAAGGAAATCCAGCCGCCATTAGCCCGAAGCCCCCCCACATGTCGCATTGGGTTCAGATCGCACCGCTGCAGACGCCGCAACGCTACAATCCTTCCCCCAGCATCATGCTGACCGCCGCGACGATCATCGTGATAGCGTTCAAACAAAAATGAACCATCAACGATGGCCAAATGCTATGCGTCTGGCGATAGAGGTATCCGAGCCCCAAAGCGAGGAAGAAAAGCGTTACCGGAGCAGGGCCATGGCCAAGATGGGCCAATGCAAAAAACAGGCTGCTGACCAGAATCGGCCAATATGGGACGGTCCGGTCGGGTGCTGTCGATCTCTCCCCATCGCCAGCCAGCCCTTCTCCCGACGGCGCACCGCCATCGTAAGTACTTGCACCGGCATCCATTCCAACATGGCCAGAGCTATCCCCAGCCGGCGATGCATCCTTCATCCCCTTGCTTTCCAACCAGCCTTGCAGGACGACGCGAAACAAAAACTCTTCGGTCAAGGGTGCGACAACGACCGCGACCATCGCCATCGGCAACAGATAGATCGGGTCTCCCGATTCTTGCAGCAATTCCAAGACCGGGTGTTCGTATTCGACCCACCACAGCGTCAACAACGCCTGCAACAGATAGATCGGGGGCAACAACGCGACCACTCCGACCAAGCCCGCGGTTAGGTGCGACCAACGCAGGGCGAACCCAAGATCCAAGGCGCTCGACCGATACAGGGCCACCAACCATAAGATCACCAGACCACAAGCAAGGACTCGCGAACCTCCTTCAAGGGTCAACAACGTCGACATATCCGACAACGAGATCGGCGTCTTCTGCGGATCCTCGGGCAATTCCAACCAACCGCCCCGTTGGGCGATAAAGCTGGCGGCATTGGCCAACAGAACAACAAGCCCCAAGGAGACGATCACGCCATCGACCCCCCAGCCCACCGGCGTGCGCCGTTCCAGCGGCAAGAACTCGCCCCCCTGCCACAGCCGACGCAGTCCCAGCGACCACGTGAACAAGCTACCGAAGACCATTGCCAACGCAAACAGGCCAAAGACAGCCGAGAAAATTTCCAGAGGGCTCATCGATTCAGTGCTACCGGTGGGAGTGAGTCGGCGGAGTGGAGCGAATCAGTAAAACTAATTCAATTACGCAACAGAAAACAGGGCTACCGCGGTCCAACACGATCCGGGCGAAACCAGTAAACTCCGATTCCTGATCCGACCACCGCAAGACTCAACATCAGGCTGGTCGGACTCTGTTGGTAGCGATACAGACACCCAACGATCGCGATTCCGAGCGTCATGAGTCCGAAAACGGCGGGCAGAACCGGCCACATGATCGTTGGTCGCTGCCCCGGCTGACCGCGAAACCTGGGCAACAACAGGCACAATACGGTCGACGCGGCGCTGACGGACAGCAGAAAACTTGTGTAGTCCAACAAATCCTGGACGGTCGCCGCGCAGACCAACAAGGTCGCCAAATAGGCTTGCAATAAGATCGCCGTCCGCGGCACACCATCGCTGGGAATGAACCACCGCGGCAACATTCCATCTTCGGCCATCTTCACATACACCCGCGGGCCAGCTTGCAACATCGCCGAGACGCTGGTCGCCAACGATAGCGCCACCAATAACTGAACCGCCATCCCAAGCGTCTCACCGCCAAGATAGTCCCCGACTACCGCGGCAAGATCTCCGCGGCCGACGATTTCCGACAGCGGGGCGGTAAACAAGAAAACGGTGTTCAACAACAAATAGATCACCGAGACGCCGACGGCGGCGAACAACATCGATCGGCGAACGGTCTGCTTCCCCAAGCGAGCTTCCCCCGCGACATAGATCGATGCATTGAAGCCGGCGAAACTGAAAGAGATCCACATCAATTGGTTTGCGTAGGTGGAGAAACTGGGCCCCGCCGCCGCTGCGGCATCGGTCGCCTCAACCGCCGCAGGCAATTCGACCGCCGCGATACCGATCGCGATGAAGCCCACGATCGCCAGCAACTTAATCCCCACCAAAATGTTTTGGCCGATCGTCCCCGGGCCGGTCTGGAACAAGTGCAGCAGTGCCGCGAGGGCGATCAAACCGACCGCCGCCATGATCTTCTCGCGCGGCTCGTCGGCCCCCAATTGTTCGGGCAAGTAGTTCACAAAAGTTGTCGCCGCGAAAGCGATCGCGCCGGTAAACCCTGCCAGCAACGAAATCCAACCCGCCATGAACCCGGCCAACGGATGGACCGCCCGCGACAGGAACAGATACTCACCGCCAGAGCGGACCAATTGTCGCGACAGGCCGCCGTAACAGATCGCTCCCGCAATCGCGATCACCGCCGCGACCGCCCACATCGCCAGCACGCGCGTCGGGGTCCCCAACGCTTGCAAGGAATACCCGCTGGTCGTATAGACTCCGGCCCCAATCATGTTGGCGATCACCAAGCAGACCAGCGACGTCATGCCAATCGTTCGTTTCGGCCGGTTAGTACTACTCAATCGTCCGATCACCTGAAAAAGACTGCAAACCCGAAGTTTTAGGTCCGCCATGAGCCCCCGTCCAGACCACGACGGGGAAAGGTCCCACCGGCGTCGAAAGATCCACAGGTTGGCTACGTTGGCGCGTCTAAACCGGTTAACATAGGAATTGGGTCGCCCACCCGTTGCTCGCCCCCGTTAAAGGAACACGTTTGTGTTACCCAAAGAAGAACTCGTCGAACAAGCTTACTTCTTCCGCATCCTCAGCGAGCGGATGGGAGAACGCTTGGCGATGCAAGACCTGCTGAAGCAAGTCAAATACGAACTGCTGACCAGCACCAAACTGCCGATGGCAGTCGATTTCCTGCTGACCGAACTGCTGCATGGTGGTGCGATGGGGCCGGCGATGCGTCGCATGAAACATTACTTCACCCCGTTCCAAACCTTCCTGGTCGACGAAGCCGAATACGCCAGCGGTCGATTTGGGATGCAGATCGCTGTCCAAGTGTTGCAACACGACGCCGAATATCGCAGCCGCGAACCGAGTCGTCAGGGTTGTTTTCTGTACCAATTTGAAACCCTCTGCCGAAACCGACTGCGATACGATCAAGGGCTCAAGGCGATGAGCGAAGACCCGATCTACGACGCCCACTGGAGCCATTGGCTGTTGGAGGTTCGCCATCAGATCGGCTTGGTCGACCTGGCCGACATGATCTTTCTACGCAGCGAGGAATACGTCAATCGAAAACGAGCGATCGAGGGACCTCAGTTCGAACCAAAACTCCCCACGCTATTCGGCGAACACGAGGGGCGGATGGCGATGGCCAACCACCGCAAAGATCCACTGTTCCTGTTCGCCGCGATGCAACGCCATCTCGGATACCCCCAAGTCCCCAAAGCCAAAGCGGCCGATCCCAACGTCGACCTCGTTCCCCAATTGATGCGGCGGATGGAGCGATTGGAAACACGACTCAAGATCATGGAGGAAGAACAGCGTCAAGGACTCGATCTAACCAAATTTTACGTCGGCCCGCAGACGCCGTCGGCCGCCAACGACGAACAGCCCGAAGATTGATTGGGGCGAACCGCTTCGTCCCCCAACGCATCCGAAATCCCATCCCTGCCAACGCATCCGATTATGAATCTCTTCGACGATCCCACCGTTCCTCGATCGATCGCCCGACGTGATTTCTTGCGTCAGTTGTCCGCTGCCAGCACCGCCGCGTTGGCCGCCACCGCACCTCGCCCCTTGTCCGCTGAAACCGGCGGCGACATGGAACATCCACGCCCCACCGCCGATGCCTGCATCTTGCTTTGGATGGGAGGTGGCATGGCGGCCCCCGACACCTTCGATCCCAAACGTTACCTTCCGTACGAACCCGGCCTCGCCGTGGCCGACATGCTTAGCACCTTTCCAGCGATCGATACCGCCGTCGATCAGATCAAGATCTGCGAGGGGCTGGAACACATTGCCGGCGTGATCGACCGGGGAACGTTGATCCGTTCACACGTCCAACCCGACCTTGGCAGCATCCTGCATTCGCGTCATCAATACCATTGGCACACCGGATACGTCCCGCCGCAAACCGTCGCGGCACCTCACATCGGTGCCTGGATGTCGCGCGTGTTGGGACCGCGGAACGAAGTCATGCCGGCCTTTATCAACATCGGACAACGTCTCGAAGGGGTCGGCGAGAGCGAAGAACTGAAGGCCTTCACCACCGCTGGCTTCTTCGGCTCGGAGTTTGGGCCGATGAACCTCCCCTACCCAGACCAGGCCGCGATCTCGGTCCGACCACCCAAGGGAATGCGTTCGCAACGGTTTGCCGATCGCAACCGCTTGTTTCGCCGCTTGGTCGACAGCAACCCCAATCGCGAACTGATGAGCGACTACCAACAGCAGTCGATGTTGCGGTCGTTCGATTCCGCCTACCGCTTGCTCAGCAGCGACGATCGTAAAGCATTCGACATCACCTTGGAGCCCAAAGAAAGTTTCGACCGCTACAACACCGGCCGTTTTGGACAAGGATGCCTGTTGGCGCGACGCTTGGTCGAATCGGGGGCTCGGTTCGTCGAAGTGACCACCGAATACGTCCCCTTCTTGCACTGGGACACGCACAACGATGGACACGCAACCGTCGAACGAATGCATCGCGAAATCGATCGCCCCGTCGCCCAATTGATCACCGACCTGCAGCAGCGTGGGCTGTTGGACCGCACGCTTGTCATCCTGGCATCCGAATTCAGTCGCGATGCATTGATGGAAGGCCAACCCGGTTCCAACGCCAACGATCAAGCGACCGCCAAAGTCGACGTGCTCAGCGAGATGAAACACTATGGGTTGCACCGACACTTCACGGGCGGTTCGAGCGTCTTAATGTTTGGCGGCGGCATGAAACAAGGTTTCCTGTACGGAGCCACCGCGCCGGAACGACCATTGATGGCGATTGAAAACCCGGTCACGATCGAAGACCTGCACGCCACGATCATGACCGCGATGGGAATCAGTCCACAGACCGGTTTCGATGTCGAAGGCCGTCCGTTTTATGTCACTGAAGATGGCAAAGGCAAATCGGTCGGCGAACTGTTTGCCTGACCCCAAGCGTCTGCTCGTCGATCTAAATCCCTGCCGACCCCGGCGACGTGGCCGGAACCGCCGCTGGTTCCATCGCTTCGATCCACTGGCGAATCAATTCTACCCCCTCTTCATCGACTAACGATCGGCCGATTTCTGGCATCATTTCGCCGACGTGATCCGTCTCCAACCGATGCATCAAAATCGAAGCGTCCGGGTGGCCAGGAACGATGTCGTACAATCGTCCCCCCGTACCACGCCCCGCCGCAACCGGCGTTTTATAGACGCCCAAGCGATACGGTTCCGCCACACCGACATGCAGGTGCAGTCCCGAATTGCGAGCCGGCCCGATCGGGCTGTGGCAATGCGCACAATTCACATCCAACCATGCCCGGGCGCGGGCATTCAAATCGCCCGTTGCTTCGTCGTTCCAAACCGCAAACCGCGGCACCTGCGTGGAGTCGGGCAATCCAGTCAGCAGACCAATCTCGGCCCATCGCCGCAATTGGTTCTCCCGCCCGTCGGTGTAATCGAAATCGCGATTCAAGTTACCAGCGGTGGGACCGATCGGCTCGAACTTTTGATTCTCATGGCAACGTTTGCAGTCGTTGAAATTCGGCACCAAATGCGTGTTGCGACGATCACGGCCATCGCGATGTTTCCATTTGACTTCGACCGCCCCGCCGGTCAACGACAGCATCGCATCGGTCTGTTCGTCGTTCCAAAGATAAGGCAAACCGATCCAACCGGTCGGCTGGTGCAACATGATCCGCGTCTCGATCAGTCGACGCCCCTGTCCCGGTTGCGTCATGTCATGCGGATAATAGAACGTCTTTGCGAGCACCGTTCCCACCGGAAAATCGAACACGTCGGTTGGTTGATACGCCACCGTAACCCCATCCGGCAGACGGACCACGCGATGTTTGGCCGCATAGTCGGAGAAGAGCGGCGTGTTGACATCATACGGCAGCACGCCAGCGGCAGGTTCCAAATTGGCCAACGCGCCGTCGAACAATGCGTACTGCGAAAGCCGCGGCAAATACTTCGCCCGCCGCGTCCGTCGCGACTCGTTCGTTGGAACGGGATCGGCATCGACCGCGACGATCGATTCAGATGTTGAAGAACCATCACCTGTCGCATCCCCAACCGGCACCGACTGGCGACAGCCCAACAAACCGAAGACCAGCACTGCAGCAAGCGTTGCGGTAAACGCAAGTTTTTGAAGAGAAGAATTCTGCTTCGCCGTGGCGGTCATCTTCATTCGACTCCAGAAAGCACGATCGCCGCCAACGGATCTCGCGCGGCGGCATAGTCACCGCTGTCGTCGCTGATCTCCGCCCCCTTCCCCTGCAACATCGCTGCCAGCCCCAGGTTCACGAAGGTCGCATCCCCATTGTTAACGATTCCCCAGGCAAGCGTATCGGGCAACTTCCCATCGACCAACTTGGCCGGATCCAAAACCCCATCGACCACAATGTCGGGCATCGGCAATTTTCCAGCTTGCTTGTAAATGTCACCGAACACCCCCTGTGGGTCTTTGCCACCGTCGGACATCCGATTGTCGTGGATGTGAATCGCTTCGGGATACGGATCGTATTGCGGATCGTCGAACTTCCGCTGCGTCGCCAAAAAGCTGACGACAGCACAGTTGGCTGTTTTGTTCCCGTGAATGTCGTTTTCAAAGACTTCGACGTGATCATTGGCCATGATCATCAAACCGGTCCCGGCGGGAACCGTTGCCACCATCGCCCCCTCGTGAGCGAAGTTCGGATGGTTATTGTCAAACAGTCGGTTCTTGAAGACTCGGGTGTGGCTGCCATTCTTCAGCTGCAGACCGGGGAGTGAAAAGACCAAGATCCCGCCGGTATTGTTGGTCGCTTCGTTCTCGTAAACGTCGGCCCCAATCGTGTTTTCGATTTCGATTCCGGCCACGTTCCGCATCGCACGATTGTGGCGGACGATCGTCTGCCGGGTTTGGCCGACGTAGATTCCAGCATCCGATGCGCATTCGGCAACACAGTGCTCGATTAAGACATTCGAACACATCACCGGATAGATCCCGTAAGCTCCGTTCTGCTCGCTGGGGCCTTCGCTCCACCAGGTTCGGATTCGGCGGATCGTGACCTCGTTCGAATCGCTGATTTTAATCGCATCGCCGGGAGTGTTTTGAATCGTCAAGTCCTCGATCGTAAATCGGTCGGCTTTCACCATCAGCCCTTCGCCCCCCGATCCCTTCCGCTGTCCGGTAAAGTTCAAAATCGTGTCGTCGATCCCCTGGCCGCGGATCGTGATTCCCGCGATTCCGTCTAGCGAAAGCGTACCGACAAATTCGAACGTACCCGCCGCAAACTCGATCACGTCCCCGGGCTCCGCCGTGATCAACGCCTCCTGGGCTTGAGCCTGCGCCTCGGGCCCCGGCATGATCACGCTGGTAATACTTTCGGAAATCGTTGCGGTCGCGTCGGGCGACACGCTTTCAGCAGCGTCCGCGATCGTTGAAACCTCCGCACCGCTGTCGGCCATCGGCGAATGATCGCGACAACCGATCGACGCCAGCGTTCCCAGAGACAAAAGAATCAGAGTCACTCGTATCATTGTCGCGGCTCACTAGATTAAGAGTTTTGAAATGCGGAAGTCTTCAGTTCGAATGTCGTTGTCCTGCCCGCGTTATCCACGCAGCGCATGATAGATTATCGCAGGCAGCCGCATCGGGCCTGCTTTTTCGTAGAACCGGATCAAGCTGCGGCCCAACCGATCCGCGGTCCGATGACTCGGAAACCAAACCGGTTTGGGCGAACTGCTCAACGGACCAAACAACACCGTCTTATCGATTCCGGCCAGCCCAAACGTATTGTGAACGTGCCCAAGGCCGCTGGCCGGTGCCGCGAGAGTTCCGCTGTGGTGACCTCCCCATGCAGGCGTCATCAAGCCATAGACGATTCCCGACCATTGGTTTAGACAAACCGAACCGTAGCGCAGCCGATCGATAGCACGTTCCAACTGGGTGCGATGCTGCTTCCGCCACGCATCGGGAAGCGTCAGCGTGCAGCACAGCGTTCCAAAGACCCGATCGTTGACAAAATCGACCGCCTGCTCGAGAAACCGATCCGGTGCGGCTTCATCCAATTGCGTCTCGGCGCAGACGCACACAAACGACTCCTCCTCAAACAGATGAGGCGTCCGATCGGGGCGCGCATCGCGGATCAACGTCCACGGCAAACTTTCCTCATCGCCGCTGGGCATGAAACCGGCAGCGCGCTCGAATCGCTCTCGGGAACCTGGGTAATAGGCGTAGCGAGGGGGTACATCAGCCAACAGAGAATCGACCAAGTCCAAGAACTCTTCTCGCTGCGACCAACCGCGCGACGTCACAATCAATTTGGTCGCAACACAATTGTACGACGCATTGGCAACGATCGAAGCGACCAAGTGTTCCGCCTGAGATTTCAGCTGACGCCGCGAATACTCGCCCGGCACGATCACCCAAGGCGTCACGTTCCCCAGTTCGCTCGTGATCGTTTTGGTCACCAACGGCGAGTTGTCTCGCTGGCGCTGCGCTCTCTGCTGCGGATCGGTCCCCCAAACGATGGCATCATGCGTCAAATGAGAACCGGTCAAATGAAGCGTATCGATCCCGTCATGCTGGACCATGGCAGTCCCCAGCTCGCGATCGCCACGAACGATCCGCAACAGATCCGCGTCGATCAACGGTTGGAAAATCTTCATGAAAACCGGCATCAAATATTCGTTGACCGGATTCAGCTTCAACAGTACCGCTTCGAATTCGTAGAAGATCTTGTGCAAGGCATCGGTCGCTGGAATCGCGCTGACGTTCCCCGCCCCTAACACCCCTGCGACTCGCGCCGGACGATCGCGCCGCGTTTGCCAAACGTCACAAAACATCGAAGCCTCGTCGACGTGCGGCTGCAGCCAAGTCTCCGCCTGCAGCCCTTGAAATATCAATCGATCGTACAGCGAACCGACTGGCAAGATCGGCACACACAATCGTCCCAACGAATTCGTCCGCAACGATCCTGGCAGACGACGCGTACCGGTCTGATGCAAGTCGCGAAACGCGGCAGCGACCAATCGCAAGTACCGCAACAAAGTCCCTGGTCCGGCGAGGATCTCTTCGGACGCAACGGGGCGATCTACAGCGATTTGCTTCGCTTCACAACTGACGCGAATCCATTCATCGGCATGTTGCACCACCGCCGCGGCGCATGCATCGACCAATTCGCAACAGTCCAACAACGGAAGCACTTTTAATCGCTCCGCCCCCGATCGAAGTTCGATCACCGCCGCGTCGAGCGCCGCGATATCGTGTGGTTGGCGTTTTGACACTGAATCAATTGCCATACAGATGCACTGTAGAGAGAAATGGATGTGGAAGGTGCTACCCGGTGAGGTCGCTAAAGCCCCAAGCGTCGATACAGCGCGTTGAGCACCCACGCAGGACCGATCAAGAGAAATTGGAGATCTTCAAAAAACGCGGGCTTCTTACCCTCGATACGATGGCCGATGAACTGGCCGATCCAAGCGACAACAAAGACCACCAACGAAGGCAGCCAAATCGGAGTATCGAAGTTCGCATGATAGGCAACCATCGCGGCCCACAGCAAAACAAAACAGATCGCCATCCCGACAGCTAACCGGAACGATAACCGGACGTAAAAAACCAGCGAGGCCAGCATGACGACGACGCTCCAGTTGATCCAACTCCAGGGCAACTGTGGGAAGGGAAGATCCCACAGCAACCCCAGAAAGGATGCGGCGATCAACGGAACACAAACCCAATGGATCCGTTCGTTGATTGGGTTGCGATGACAGACCTCATACTGTGCAAACCATTGGCCGGAGGATTTACTTTTCATTCAATCGAATGCCTATGGCAAGGAAACGGCTTCGCCACCGGCAACGGTCGAGACGGCACGATAAATCACCATATCGACAGTTTCACCGACGAACCGAACCGAGCCATCGGCCAGTGCAAAGTTGGCACCACCGGGATGATAGCTGCCGAAGTTGCCAACGGTATCTCCGCCACCAGGCGCCGCGTTACCAAAGTCTGCCTCGGCGAGATTCGTCGACGTGGTCGGATTTTTGTTCAGCGGTTCGACAGTGCCAGCAAAGTTACTGTTGCGAATCAAACCGGCCGCATCGGGGATCGGTTGCGGAATCATCCATCCAGTCGCACTGACAGTTTCGACCGTCCCTGACTCATCACAATCAACCCCTGCACACAGCACGCGTCGTCCTCCGGATGCCCCTTCACCGATGCAGAACGTATTACTTGTTCCATCGATGATGTCGCGGAAACTCGTTTTCAGCCCTAGGTCAAACATTCCCTTCGCGCTGCCATATCCATTGGGCTTGTTCGACCATTCGCCGTGGGCACCTTTGGACAACCGATAGGTCGAGACCCCAAACGTGTCGCCCACCGTCGCGCCAAAACTGGCCAAAACGGCGCCAATTGCCGTATCGGATACAACATCTTCCCCTGCATTCGAAGGACAGAAATAGGTCGAGATGACAGTCCGAGCGACCGCGGGCGTTTGCTGCTCCCAGGGAACATCAAAGTTATACAGATCTTGCAAAGCTCCCTGTTCGATAAAGGGTAGCGTCGATGCAAACGCATTGACATAGAAGTTGCTCGACAGCGAAGCGCCGCCGAACTTAACGATCGCTCCCTGAGGAAATGTCTTGTACGTGTCGTGATAATTGTGCATCGACAACGCCGTCTGTTTCAAATTGTTGGAACACTGCATCCGCCGCGCCGCTTCCCGCGCCGCTTGTACTGCAGGTAACAGCAGCCCGACCAAGATTCCGATGATCGCAATAACCACCAACAATTCCACCAGGGTAAACCCACGTTTTGTTGTTTTCATCCAACGAACTCCCGACCAATTTGGAACAAATAAGAAGAACAAGAGGCACATGTGTGCCATTACACCCATATTAGGGCCGCTCCTCCGCACCAACTATCGGAAAACCGCAAAAGGCAACCCTTTCTGGGGCTTTCTGCCCACTGGACGAACGAACACAAGCATCCAGGCGGTCGGATCCCTTTCGATTCTTTGCAATTGCACGCGCGACAGTTGGATTTGGAGCGTTCCGGTCAGCCGAAACGCAACCACCCTGTCGATGGTCGGCTTACCGATTTGTCGCTGTCTGGAGGCCGCAATTATGAGTATCATGTGAGGGCTCGATCGGGGCGCAACGGCGTCCTTTCCGATCTCCTTCCTATCAATCCACGTCCACCGAGGATCTCCCACCATGAGTCGACTTCCAGCCCTTTCTCGCCGCGATCTATTGCGTACCATTCCCCCCGTTGCAGCTGCCACGATGGTTGCCCCATCGGCATTTGCCTGGCAATCGACATCGAAGATCCTCAACACGCTGAAGATCGGGATGGTCAAGATCGACGGTGCCTCTTTGGAAGAGCGGTTCCGAGTCGTCAAAGAGGTTGGTTTCGACGGCATCGAAATGAACTCTCCCGGAATGGACGTCGAAGAGACCAAAGCCGCGATCAAGGCGACAGGCCTGGTCGTCGACGGCACCGTTTGCGCCGGACACTGGTCGATTCGGCACACCAGCCCCGACGCCGCAACGCGGGCCAAAGCATTGGAAAATCTTCAAATCGCACTTCGCGACACCAAAGCGGTTGGCGGTGATACCGTGCTGCTGGTTGTCGGCAAAGGGGAAGATGGGCCCGAGAGCGAGATTTGGGAACGCTCGATCGAGAACATTTCCAAAGCCATCCCGTTGGCTAAAGAGTTGAACATGACGATCGCGATCGAAAACGTATGGAATCAATTCCTGTACGATCACGACGGCGATTCCAATCAAACCGCCGACAAGTTTGTTAAATACGTCGACGAATTCAACTCGCCTCACGTCGGAATGCAATTCGACATCGGCAACCACTGGAAATACGGAAACACCGGCGATTGGATTCGCACGCTTGGCAAACGAATCGTCAAACTCGACTCCAAAGGCTTCTCGCGCGCGGACAACCGGTTCACAAAAATTGGTGAAGGGGATGTCGATTGGAAAGATGTCAAAGCCGCGCTGAACGAAATCGGTTACGAAGGTTGGTGTGCCGCGGAGGTTGGCGGCGGTGGCAAGGAACGGTTAACCGAAATCCTGGCCAACATGAAACGCACGATCGGCTAAGCTACGGCTGTCGAAGTCACCCAAGCATCGGTCGAAGACGCCCCTCGTCTTCGACTGACCGGTGGCCAGCGGCGGTTCGGATGTCTATCGATTCGCCCAATCGATCCCTGACAGTTGTGCCAACGCCGCGATCAACGCCTGGGTCCCATCGCGACCGTGCCCTTGTGCCTTGAGCGCCTCGTACATCTGTTTCCCCAGCGCCAAGCCAGGCATCGCGAGCCCCATGCGATGCGATTCGTCCAGTACGATGCCCATGTCTTTGATAAAGTGTTCGACGAAAAAACCTGGGTCGAAATCGTTGTCGATGATCTTGGGCCCAAGATTCGTTAACGACCAACTGCCCGCTGCCCCAGAACCGACCGATTTCAAAACCGTCGGCAAATCCAAACCCGCTTTGTAGCCATATAACAGCGCTTCGCAAACGCCGATCATCCCCGTGGCGATCAACGTTTGGTTGACCATCTTGGTGTGCTGCCCCGATCCGGCAGGCCCTTGGTAGACGATCGTCTTCCCCATCGCTTGCCAGCACGGTTCCAGCGCATCGACAACCGCTTTGTCGCCGCCAATCATAATCGACAACCGCGCCTCAAGGGCCCCGATATCGCCACCGCTGACCGGCGCATCGACGCTGTGGACGCCTCGTTCCTGTGCCTCTCGATAGATTTCGACGGCCAACGACGGTTGGCTGGTCGTCATGTCGATTAAAACGCTTCCAGCCGCGGCGTTCTCCAAAGTCCCCTCCGAGCCAAAGGTGACTTGTCGCAGGTCGCTGGGGAAGCCGACGATCGTGAAGATCAGATCGCTCTGCTGAGCAACCTCTTTGGGACTGCTGGCCAGCGTTGCTCCTTTGGCAACCAACGCCTCTGCCTTTTCCGGCGATCGGTTATAGACGGTCATCGGAAATCCAGCATCGATCAAATGGCCGCACATGCTGCGGCCCATCACGCCGGTGCCAATCCAACCAATTCGAGTCTTCTTCGCTTCGACAGAGAGCATGTGTCTAGATCTTGGGTTGCTGTGAATGAAGTTTCGTTTACTGGCGATCGCTAACAACCGCCGTGGTCGAATCGAATCGAACGGCCAGTCCAGCCTGAACGCAGATCGATTCGATGATCTCGGTCACCAATTGGTCCTCGACTTCCAAACCAACGGGCGTCTGCAACGCGTCGGGACTGGCGTCGGACGTTTCTAGCGCCAAACCACTGGCGTTGCAAACCGCCTGCAAAATGGAAGCTGCCGGTTTCATACCGGGGATCCGCAACGTAAACCGTCGCATCCGAGGATCGATTCCCGCCAAGCCACCGTTCGGCTTGGCAGCCCCCGCGCCATCGCGGTGACGGATTCGATGATGGACTGCCGCATTGCCAGTGACCCGAACCAGCCCCCCTTTTCTTGCCAACTTAACGTTGGGGTCGATCTTCCGAAGTTCGCGCACCATCGTCGCGGAGACCTTGGCGGCCGGATAATCTAACGCGGCGGCAACGCTTTCTTCAATCGGATGAAACCGAAATAAGGACTGCTGCGGATCATAGCTTGGACTCAAATCGAATCCCGCCGCAAGTAGCACCAAGGCATCGACCACATCGATCGAATTCAAATGCTTCCGATCCCAGAGATCGTGCGGAAGCGATTCGGCCGCCACGGATGTCTGCCATAACTGGCCGATCTGTTGGGCGATCTCCGCCGGCGTGGTCAAGCGATCCCAAGCGAGGTCATGATCTTCCAACAACCGCGTCGATGCGGCGCCGCTGGCGCTGCGCAATCGAGCCCGCAGCGCCAAGATCCGTGTTGCCGCATCGATCGCCTTGCCCCGCGGCGCAACGATCACGATAGGATCGCAAAATCCGATTTCGAGATCTGATTTCGTCCCGATCGCCTGCAGGGTCGCTTCCAACGAACCGGCCGCGGCCGACAGCGAGACGATGGTCGTCGGATCGACGCGGCGATCGAGCCAGATATTCACCCCATGCGTTTCGCGAACCCGTTGGGCCACCACGCGCAACGGCAACTGAGTCCCGACGACGCGGCAGACCGACTTCAGTTGATCGCCGAAGTCATCGGCCACCAACACATTTGGCAAGACGGACATCTGCACAGCTGCCGCTACCCAACAGACCGACCAGCGAGCGACAGAGCGTAGATTCACAAGGAGGTCCGACGTACGGGTTGGCGACGGTCCCATCGAACGGATCGACGAGGACGTAAAATGGAACTAGGTGCAAGCTGGCCTCACCCACGATTTCGTCGGACGCAGTCCCTGGGCGGCTCTCCGGTCCCAGCTGGCAATCCTTATTATATCGACGCAGCGTCCCGATGGCAGCAGCGGACTACGCACCTCACAGGGCGGAACCCGGATCCCATTGACACTCGCTGAAATCAACGTTACCCTCACGATCCACAGCACAAACTCCATAGAATTCACCACAATGCCGACCGTTTCGATTATTGACTTCGCTGTCATTATTATTGCTCCGTCGACCTGACGCCGAGCCGAGCGGGATTGTGTTTTGAAAGCAAACGTTAACAAACCCCTAAGGCTTCCGGCCTTTGGGGTTTTTTTTGTATTCTATCGACAACCCATCATCTGACCTAATTCCATGCGATCGATCAAAACCTACGACACCACACTGCGTGATGGCACGCAAGGCGAAGGCGTTAGCTTCTCGTTACAGGACAAACTGCTGATTGCCCAGCGGTTGGCCGAATTGGGTGTGGAATTCATCGAAGGTGGTTATCCGCTGTCGAACGAAAAGGACGTCGCATTCTTCCAACAAGTCCGCAACCTCGACCTCGGATCGTCGAAAGTCTGCGCCTTTGGAATGACACGCCGTCGTGGAATCAAGGCGGCTGACGATCCGGGAATGATCGCGCTGGCAAAAGCCCAAACGCCGGTCTACACGTTTGTCGGGAAAACCTCCGACTTTCACGCCACCGAGGTGCTGAACGTTTCGCTGGAAGAAAACTTAGAAATGATCGGCGACAGCGCCGCGTTTTTGAAGAAGTGTGGCGATGTGATCTACGACGCCGAACACTTCTTCGATGGCTGGAAAGCGAATCCTGCTTATGCCGCTCAAACGATCCAAGCCGCCGCTTCGGCTGGCGCGGGGTGGATCGTGTTGTGCGATACCAATGGCGGCAGCATGCCCGAAGAGGTCAGCGAAATCGTTCGCGCCGCGATCGAAGCTGTCAAAGACTACGACGTCCAAGTCGGCATCCACTGCCACAACGACTGCGAACTGGCCGTTGCCAACACCTTGGTTGCTGTCGACGCCGGCGCTAACCAAGTGCAAGGGACGATCAACGGCATCGGCGAGCGCTGTGGCAACGCCGATCTGATCTCGGTGATGGCCAACCTGCAACTCAAGCGAGGCTACGAGGTGCTCGGCGGAGACCAGATGCAGCACCTGACCGAACTCAGCCGATTTGTCTACGAAACGGCCAACATGCAGCTCCGCAACAACCAACCCTTTGTGGGCCAAAGCGCGTTTGCTCACAAAGGCGGAATGCACGTTCATGCGATCGCCAAAGCGACCAGCACTTACGAACACATCGATCCCGAATCGGTCGGCAACGAGCGACGGATTCTTGTCAGCGAACTGAGCGGTCGCAGCAACATCGCCGCGTTAACCAGCAAGCACAACATCGACGCCGATCGCGCTTTGATGGACAAGATCTTGGCCGAAGTCGTCCGCTTGGAGAATTTGGGCTACCAGTTTGAGACCGCCGATGGATCGTTCAACCTATTGGTCAAACGGTGTGCCGAGCAATACAATCCGCATTTCCAACCGATCAAATATCGCTGTGTTGCCGGCGATCGCGATGCCTTGACACATGTCGCGTTTGCCGAAGCGATCATCAAACTTTCGGTCGGTGACGACGTCCGATTCGAAGCGGCCGAAGGGCATGGCCCGATCAACGCCATGGACACCGCATTGCGCAAGGCATTGCAAATCGATTACCCGATGCTCGAAGAAATGCATCTTGTCGATTACAAGGTTCGCGTCGTCAATTGCGACGAAGGAACCGCCGCGCACATCCGCGTAAACATCGAAAGCACCGACGGCAAGAACCGTTGGGGAACGATTGGTGTCAGCGAGAACCTGATTGAAGCTAGCTGGTTAGCACTGGTCGATGCGGTTGAATACAAACTGCACCTGGCCGATGAGGCAGCGAAATAACACCGCTGCGTGAATGATCGTCGGACGCCGGTGTGTTCCGATCCGTTTCCAATCCCCAGTCCATCTCACTCCACTTCCGAACAATGACTCACGAGCTGCCAAACCGTTTCGACCATACCGAAGCTTGTCAAACGATTTACGACGCGTGGCAACAAGCTGGCTGCTTTGACGCCGAGCCCGATCCCAACAAGAAACCGTTTGCGATCGTGATTCCGCCACCCAACGTGACCGGTGCATTGCACCTGGGGCACGGGCTCAACAACACGCTGCAAGACGTGTTGGTTCGGATGCGCCGCATGCAGGGCTATGCAGCGCTCTGGATGCCCGGAACCGATCACGCCGGTATCGCCACGCAAGCGGTCGTCGAGCGTCGCTTGAAGGAACTGGAAAACAAAACTCGCCACGACCTGGGCCGCGAGGAATTGGTCGCGAGAATCTGGAAGTGGAAAGACCAATACGAGACTCGCATTCTCGGGCAACTGAAGCGGATGGGGTGCAGTTGCGATTGGCGGCGGACGCGGTTCACACTGGACGACACCTGCGCCGCGGCAGTGCGGGCCACGTTCTTCGATCTGTTTGGAAAACAATTGATCCACCGGGGCAAGAAGCTCGTCAACTGGGACACCTTCCTGCAAACCGCCGTCAGCGATGACGAAGTATTCCACGAAACGAAGCAGGGGCATTTCTGGCATTATCAATATCCCGTCATCGATCCCAAACCGGGCGAGCCGACCAGCGTGACAATCGCCACGACGCGGCCCGAGACGATGCTGGGAGACACCGCAGTTGCCGTCCATCCCGACCCCGAACAACAATTGGACAAGGTCGAAGCGGAACTGCAAGAGAAATTGGCGGCGGCCAGCGATAAGGAACGCCCCGAAATCGAAGCCCAGTTGAAAGCGATCGCCAAGCGTCGCCAATCGCATCTGCCGATGTTGATTCAATTGCGAGATATGGCGTTGGACGGCCGTAAGCTCCGACTGCCGTTATTAGGTCGCGAGATCCCGTTGGTCGCCGACCTGTGGGCCAAGCCCGAACTGGGCAGCGGTTGCGTGAAGATCACGCCGGCCCACGACCCCAACGATTATGAAGTCGGTCTGCGGCAAGATCTGCCGATGATCAACATTCTGAATTCCGATGGCACGATGAATTCGGAAGCCGGTCCCTACGAAGGACTGACGATCAAGCAAGCCCGCACGAAGGTCGTTGCCGATCTGGAAGAGGCAGGCCTGATGGTCAAGATCGAAGATCGTGAGATCGAACTCGGACTCAGCGACCGCAGCAAAACCGCGATCGAACCCTACCTGGCCGATCAATGGTTCGTGAAGATGGATACGTTGGCCCAATCGGCGATGGATGCCGTTTCGGATGAACGCGTGCAGATCTTCCCACCTCGTTACCGCAAGGGTTATCTCGATTGGTTGGGTGAAAAACGGGATTGGCCCGTCAGTCGCCAATTGTGGTGGGGCCATCGAATTCCGATCTGGTCGACGATCTGTTCGACCGCCGCCGAAGCGTCAGCGATGTCCGAAAAACTGGACGCCATCGCCGCGGCAAACGATGGGCAATTGGTACACAACGTCGCCGAAGATCACTCGGTTCATGCCTGCATCAAATCCGAAAACGCCGCGATCGAAAAACAAGTCGAAGAGATCGGCCTGGTCCAGGACCCCGACGTTTTGGATACCTGGTTCAGCAGCGCCCTATGGCCTCATTCGACCCTCGGTTGGCCAGAACAAACCGAGGAACTGAAATACTTCTATCCGACCAGTACGCTGATCACCAGCCGCGACATCATCACGCTGTGGGTTGCCCGGATGGTCTTGATGGGACTGAACAACGTCGGAGAGATTCCGTTCCGCGAAGTTTTCATCCATCCAAAAATCATGGATGGCAACGGCGAAACGATGTCCAAATCGAAGGGGAACGGTGTCGATCCGAACGACGTGATCGATAAATTTGGCCCCGATTCGCTCCGCTTTGGCTTGGCGTGGATCGCTGCTGAAACCCAAGACGTGCGGATGCCCGTCCAGTTCGAGTGCCCGCACTGCGAAAAACTGAACGACCAAACCAAAAAGAACCGACAGCTGCCGCGGATTGCCTGCAAGCACTGTAAAAAAGAGTTCTCGACGCAGTGGGCCGAAGCGGAAGCGGACATCGCGTTGCCCAAAGCCGCCGTCGTCAGCGAGCGTTTTGAACAGGCGAGAAACTTCACAAACAAATTGTGGAACGCAGCCCGGTTTGCGATGTTGAACCTGGAATCGACACCGACCACGCCGTTGGACGTGAGCACATTGGAGACCGAGGACCGTTGGATCCTCAGCCGTTTGGCATCGGTAACCAAGCAGGTAACCGATGCGTTGGAACACTACCACTACGCCGACGCCGCACGCGCGTTGTACGATTTCGCCTGGGATGAATTCTGCAGCTTCTACGTCGAAATGGCCAAGCCGCGTTTGAACGATCCCGAGCAATCGGGGCCGACGAAACAAGTTCTCGCGCATACGTTGGATACGCTGTTGCGATTGCTGCATCCGATCATGCCGTTCGTCACCGAATCGATCTGGCAACATCTGGGACAAATCGCGCCGACGCGAGGGCTGGGCGAACCTCAACCGGCCGCCCAATGGTTGATGCTGGCCCAATGGCCCATCGCCGACACCTCGCAGATCGACCCGGTGATCGAAGAGCGATTTGCGATCTTCCAAACCGTGTTGGGAGCGATCCGCGAGATCCGCAGTCGCCAAGGAATCACCCGCGACACCGTCCCGTTCGCCGTTCGCTGCTCGCCCGCAACCGCCGAACTGTTGCAGCCGATGACGACCTACTTCGCTGCGTTGGCGCATGCCGATGCAACCGGGTTGGGCCCCGACCAAACGGCCCCCGCCACTTCGGCTCACGTCGCACTGCCGCAGATCGATGTCGACGTCTATGTCGATCTCGAGAAGTTCATCGATGTCGATGCGGAACTGGAACGCAACGGCAAGCTGTTGGAGAATCTGATCAAACAGATCTCTGGCAAGCAGAACAAACTGGCCAACGAGAGCTTTGTCGATCGAGCCCCAGCCGAAGTCGTGCAAAAAGAGCGGCAGAGTTTGGGCGAGTTGAAGCAGCAGCGGACAGCGGTCGAACAAGCGATCAAGGACCTGCAATCGCGGAAGGCTTAGTGCCCGCCGCGTCGGTGCGGATCAACACGAACAACCCCGCCGCGATCAAGTCGGCGGTGGTTCCTGGGTTGCGGCGGTTTGCATCGCCGCGAAGCCAGCGATCCAGTTCGATCCACTCTGCCGATCCCACATCCCAACGGCCCAGATCGGCAACGACACGGGCCCGTCGACGCGTTTCTTTTGCGATCGCGTCGCCACATTTTCGTTGAATCAACGTGTCGACGTGCGAGGACAACATCGCGATCTGAGCATGGGAGATGCCGCGCAACAGATCCCCCTGGTCGCTGATCGCGCTATCTAAACAAGGGACCACCACGTCGAACAGAAAGCGAAAATCGGTGCTGTACTGTTCGGCAATCTTGTCGCGATCCTGCCCCAAACGCATCGCTTCCAACAGATCGACGTCGGACTCGGTCGCGCGGACGTCGTGCGTTGTCGCGTCTCCCAGTCCACCCGCCGGAGATTCTCGGATCGCCTGAAAAACCAAGCGACCATCGGTCGGCGTCAGACCTGCTAACTGACGGGAGAGCTCCAAACGCAGGGCGCTTCGATTCGCCGATTCCCCCATCGCCGCGGCAGCTTTGGCCAACGGCGCCAGCAGCAAAACGATCCCCAGGTTCGCGTTGGAGCGTGTCACTTGACGGCTTTCACCAACGCACTGCAGGACCAATTCCCCGACGCTGCGGTCGGCGGCGTGTTCGAAAACGGAACCGCAGACCGACGCGGCGGCCAAGAAATCGGCGAATCCTAAATCGGCAAACTCTTGCCCCGGATAGACGTTACCCGCCTTCGGCGCGGTCGCCTCCAACGTGCACGCAAGATTCGCCGCAGCCCCAATCGAAAGGGAATGCAGCGGGAAACGATGCGACGGGGATGCGGGCATGTCGTTGCGATTGGAAATGGGAAACTCCCCAGCTTGCGAAAGGATCGCTCGCGACGCGAAGCCGGTTAGAACGACGCAGCCAATTGTTCGGCTTGCTCGACCGCAGCCGCTTCAGTTTTGGCAACGTCCTCGGCAGAGGCCAGCGTTGGTTCCACAACCACCGACTGGATTTCGGTGAAGCCGATGAACCCCAGCAACAATTGCATGTACGTCATTTGGAAATCCATTCCCTTCGTCTGATCGCTGCCGTAGGCACCCCCACGCGCATAGACGACGGCAACGGGTTTTCCGGTGACCAACCCGCTGTACCCGGTTTCGGGCGAAAAGCTGAAGGTCTGCCCCGGTTGCGCGATCACGTCGATGTAGTGCTTCAATTTGTAGGGAATGCCAAAATTCCACATCGGCAGGCTAAAGAGGTATTTGTCGGCCGACTTGAATTCCTCGATCACATCGACGACCGTCTTCCACGCCGCCGCTTGTTCAGCATCGTGCCCCTGCCCATGCATCACCTGGTATTTCGCATCGATCGTGTACCCATCGAACTCGGGGAGCGTCATTTTCCACAGATCGATCGTCACCACTTCGTCGCCAGGATGGGTCGCCTTGTAATTCTCGACAAACGCATTGGCAACCTTGATCGACTTGGACCGCGCTTTCCGCGGCGAAGATTCGATATAGAGCAATTTGGACACGCGACAATCTCCCGGAAGAGTTAAAAGCAAACCGATCAGCGACGCGCATGTTATATCCGATCGCAGCGGCGCCAGGCAGCCAGCCAGCTGCAAAACACCGCGTGGAGCGTAGCCCCCCCAAAGATCGATCGCCACCGGCAGCGGGCGACTGTTGCGGTCGGGATTACTACCGTCAGCTTCGGCTTGCACCGCCCCCCATCCCGTCGTCAGCGACGGCGATCTTTGTTACCATATCGCCCGTACGATCGACCACTGACTTCCGTTTGAACCAGCGGAGGTCGATCGCAATCGATAAACCCACTTCGCCGGACCTCGATCTGGCCCAAACCGATCGGATTGGCAAATCGGCTAGTCCGCTTCATCAGCACCGGAGGCTTCCACGCCCATGTCTGTCGACCAATACAGCGTTTGCCCATGTGGCAGTGGCAAGAAGATTAAGTTTTGCAAATGCAAAGACTCGATCCACGAGATGGAGCGGGTGCTGAAGATGATGAGTGGAGGCCAGATGGTCGCCGCATTGGATCGTCTGAATCAAGTTCTCGAAGAACATCCCGACGCGGCGTGGTGCTTGGCGATCCGCGGTCGTCTGTTGTTGGAACTGAAAGAGGACGAGGCGTTGGCAGAAAACGCCGAGCGTTTCATTCGGCTGCAACCGAGCAATCCGTTGGCGTTGACACAACAAGCGGCCTACCGGGGTGTGCGTGGGGAAACGCAAGCGGCGGCGGAGTCGTTGTTGCAAGCCCTGTCGGAATCGTCCAGCGGCGTCGACACCTTTGTTCTGGACGTCGCTTCGGTGCTGTCGCTGTCATTCGCGCAAGCCGGCAATCTGCTGTCGTCGCGATGTTTCGCAGGCTTGGCACTTACCGCGCAAGGTTACGAAAACCAACGCCTAGCATCGATGGCGATCGAACAAGTCAATCGGTCGCGTGAAATCAGCAACATGCTGAAAGACGTCCCGACGCTGGAGGTCAAACCAAAGACACCGGCGGTTCGGGAACGCTACGACGAAGCTTCCGTTCTGCTGCGTGCCAACCAGATCTTGTTGGCCGAATCCAAGTTTGAATCGCTCGCACGCAGCAATCCACAAGAGGAAGGTGTCTTGCGTGGGCTGTTGGTTTGTGCGATCTGGCGAGGCGATGCCCCGCGCCAATCGCAAATCCTGCGGAAGCTGAGCGAGATCGAAACGATCGACATCGAACAACGAGCTCGCGACCTGGCCCTGTCGGTTTTGTTGACTCCCGATCAACCCCAAATCTCGACCCCGTGTGCAAACTACACCTGGGAAATCGAAGACCTGGACCTGTTGGAACAGGAACTGATCGCCCATGCTCGGGTCGTTCAATTGCCTGCTGAAGTCCTGCGGATGGCCGGAAACAGCGACGACAACGACGTCCCACCCCGCTCGGGCTTCCAATTGCTCGATCGCGAACTGGGCGACCTCGACAAACTGCCCGAGGTAGAAGATGCCCCGATGGTTTTGACCAACGCGCTGCTGTTCGGCAAACAAACCGATCGCCCCGCGCGTCTGGAACTGTTGACCGTTTGTCAAAGCGAACGCGATGAAGCGATCAAATTCTTCACCAGCTTGGGCGGCGTCACCGGGGAACCTCAAGCTACCGAAGAGACGATTCCGCTGATGAGCGCCGCGAACGCCAACATGCCGATCATGCGAGTATCGGGCACTCAGGCGGAAGCTCGCAAACTGCAAACTCAAGTTGCCAATCGCGAATTTGTCGGGCGTGTTCTGGCAACCCCACTGCCGTTGTTCTCGGACAAACCGATCGGCGAAACCGTCGACGACGACGCGTTCACATTGCAACGAACCGCGATCGCTCGCGTGATCGAATCGTACGATGTGATGTACGATGATCCCAGCGTTCTGGCACGGCTTCGCACGGAGTTGAAAGTCCCCGAACTTCCCGCAATCGCAATCACCAACGACGATCAACTCTACACCCTGCCAGTCGACACCCTGTACCGTGTCGATGCCGAGTCGGTATCCAAGCAACAGTTGTTCATCCTGTTGGATCGGGCACGCAATTTCCATTGCACCCCCGTGATTCGGGCCACAGCCCAACGTCTGCTTGCGATCGATCTCGGCGAAGACGAAGCTCAGATCAAACCGCACGCCTATCTGTCATTGGTCGATGTGACCAGCGACGAGACCAAGGCGATGGAGCTGTTGGAGGAAGCGAAAACCTGGGCCAAAGCCAACAACGTCTCTTATGCTCCGATGCTGCTGAACGAGTGCTTGCGACGGATTCAAGCCGGCGACAGCAACGGTTTCCAAGCGACGCTGCAGGAGATCATCCGCGACTTCAGCGACGACGCCGCAGTGATGGGACAATTACAACAGATGCTGGTCGAACTCGGCATCATCAATCCCGATGGTTCGCCACGCAACGCTCCTGGACCTGCCGCACCAATGAACGTCGGCAGTGAACCGCCAGCGGCGGCGGGCGGTGCGGGAATCTGGACTCCCGACAGCCCCACGCCTCCGCAACCTTCGGGCGACGGAAGCAAGCTGTGGGTTCCTGGAAACGAGTAGTTCGTCGAATCAGTCGTCCATCAGTTCCAATTGGATCTGAATGATCTCTTCGGAACAACTGAAGAACGCGTCGACTAATTGCGGATCGAACTGGGTGCCTCGACCTTCGCGGATGATGTCGAAACACTTTTCACGCGGGAACGGCTCTTTATAGGGTCGTTTGCTGGAAAGTGCGTCGTAGACATCGGCGATCGAAACAATCCGGGCTTCGACCGGAATATCGTTGCCCGCGAGTCCTAGCGGATACCCCTTGCCGTCCCAACGTTCGTGGTGGCATTGGGCGATCTTCGCGGCCAGTTTCAACAGCGGCGAACAGGGGTCTTTGAGGATCTGATTGCCAAGGGTGGCATGCGTCCGCAGCACCTCGAGATCTTTGCCGGAAATCGGCGCGATGATCTTGCGACCAAACGTGCAATGATTTTTCATCAGCTCGTATTCGTCTGGCTCCAACGCCCCCGGTTTCAACAAGATCGCATCGGGAATGCCGATCTTGCCGACGTCGTGCAATTGGGCGGCCAGTTCCAACATCGGAATCCTCTTGGTCATATAGCCCATCTTTCGAGCGATGACTCCGGCATATCGACCGACGCGAATCACATGATTTGCCGTGTCGTTGTCGCGATGCTCTGCCGCGCGAGCCAAACTGAGAATCAATTGCTGCTGCGATGCCAATAATGCCGCAGTCCGCGCCTTGACCTGTTGTTCCAACCAAGTTGCTTGCCGCGACAGTTGATCGTGGTGCGCTTTGAGCACAAGCGCGTTGCGAACCCGCGGCACGAGATCGTGTGGATCGATCGGCTTTTGCAGAAAGTCATTCGCCCCCAGATCGAGCGCCCGCTGTTTGGTGACCGGATCTTGATCGGCGGTTAACACCAATACCGGCAAATGCTGCAAGACGGGATCGGCCCCCATCACGCGCAGGATATCCAAGCCGCTAATTTCCGGCATCTGAATATCCAAAAGGACGACGTCTGGATTGGCTTCATGAATCAATTTCAGCGCGTCGTGCGGATTGCTGGTCGTGACAAAATCTCGGTAACCAACCTTCTTCAAATAGCCTTGGACCGTGAGGATGTTGACCTCCACATCATCCACGATCATGATCCGCGGAGCGCGTGTCTGTCCCCCCGCGCCGGGATTCCCCGTCGGTCGCGACCCGTTTCCGGGATTGGACGCGGGGGCCGCTGCGGGTGGTCGCTGTGTTGAAATCGTTGCCGTGCTCATGAATGCCAAACTATACGGAGATACATGATCCATCGTTGCCTGCAACAATTGTTGGTTACGAATTGTGATTGGCAGCCGAATCCATGCTTTTCACACCAAGACAGGCTCGGCAACGTCGCCGACTGCAACAATCCTGCCGATTGGATCTTTTCTGTCGAATGTGCTGCGAATCACAACGCCTGTCAGGACCAGTGTGACGAGGTACAAGTTCGCTAAACGTACTGTTGGCAAAGCTGCCGACGCTCCATGTGGAAAGCAATTCTTCGTACGATTGACCCGGTTGGAACGAAATCCGCTGTCAACCGGTTCACGGCACGGTTACGATAGTGTTTTCCCGTGTTGAAGATGTTCTCAAACGCAATTTGGAGATTGCCGTAATGAAGTTGTTGGCTTGGCTGCTAGGGTGTGGGTTCTTGATTTGCAACGCTTCGATATTGTCGGCCTCCGAACCCGAACCGTCGATTCGATTGTGGCCTCAAGACGCCCCTGGCGAAACCAAGGATATTGGCCCCGAACGCCAATTGCCCAACCGCCCTCAAGAAGAACGGCCCATCATTCGCCTGACCGACATCGCCACGCCCGTTTTAACCCTCTATCGGGCCCCTGAACCCGCGTCGACTGGAACCGCAGTGATCGTTTGTCCCGGCGGCGGCTACAACATCTTGGCCTACAACCACGAAGGGACGGAGATCTGCGAATGGTTGAACTCGATCGGCGTGACCGCGATTCTGTTGAAGTATCGCGTCCCCCGTCGCGACACCGACGCACCGCATGAGATCCCACTGAAAGACGCCCAACGCGCCGTCCGCTTGGTCCGCTCCAAAGCGGATCAATGGAATATCAACCCCGATCGAATCGGCATGTTGGGCTTTTCTGCCGGCGGACATTTGACCGTGATGGCCGGGACCCATTTCCGCGATACGACCTATGATCCAATCGATGAAGCGGACAAGTTAAGCCCACGCCCCGATTTCATGATCCCGATCTACCCGGCATATCTTGTCGACACCAAGAACAAATCGCAACTCGATCCGTTGGTCGCTGTCGATTCGGAAACGCCACCGACCTTTACCGCAATCTCGTACGACGACGCCGATCGCGCCATCGGTGCAGCATTGTTGCTGATCGCAATGAAACAAAACAACGTTCCCTGCGAATTGCATGTGTATCACAAAGGGGGCCACGGCTACGGAATGCGACCCTCGAAGAACCCCGTTTCTCAATGGCCTCAGCGCTGCCAGGAATGGATGGTCTCGATGGGCTTGCTGCCGTAGCCGCATCGGATGCCCCCCATCCCTCGCTGGGCGTCGTTAACGATCCCCAGCGTTCCCACCCGTTCGTAGACGACCGTCTGCTCTTCGCCCCATCCCGCCCGATTGCATCCCCCCAGGAGTTCTCCCCAGATGAGACCGGTTGTTGCCCTGCTTCTCTTCTGTTTGTCGATACCAAGCACCGCGATAATGGCGGCCGAAGCTGTCGAGTTCACGCGTGACGTCGAACCGATCCTGAACGACTATTGCGTCGGCTGCCACAACGCAAACGATGCTTCGGGTGAAGTCCAACTCGATCAGTGGGATCTTTTCCCCGCGGTCGCCGGCGATGCGCCCTTCATCGTTGCGGGTGATTCCGCGGCCAGCCAATTGTTGGCACTGATGCTTGGCAACGCGGAACCCAGGATGCCGCCCAACAGCGAGCCACAGCCGACCGAACAGGAGCTAGAGATCATTCGGGATTGGATCGACCAAGGAGCGGCCGCGCCAACCGATCCGCCGATGGAAACCACGGTTCCCAAGATGGATGCCGTCGCGGGGAGCGACAAGCGGATCTACGGTATCGATTTCGCCCCGGGAAAAAACTTGTTGGCATTGGCCAAATTCGGTCGCGTCGATGTGGTCGACGCCAAAACCGAACAAGTGATGCATCGCATCGAAGACCTGCCTGGGAAAGTCAACGCGGTCCGATTCTCGCCCGATGAAAAACACTTGCTGGTCGCCAGCGGAGTAGCCGGCATCTCGGGACAGGTTGGATTGTGGGATCTTCAAGAAGCGAAGTTCACCGACCGTTGGGAGACCCCCAAAGACACGATCTATGCCGTCGATATCACGCCCGACAACCAAACGATCGTCGCCGGCGGATACGATCAAGTCGTCCGGATTTGGCAACGGGGAAAGGACCAACCGACGCGGTCACTAACCGGTCATAACGGCCCAATCCACGCGGTTCGCTTCGATCCTTCGGGCAAGGTTCTAGCGACCGCCAGCGGCGACCAGACGATTAAGCTTTGGAACGTCGCAACGGGCAAGCGGCTCGATACGTTGGGTCAACCGTTGGCCGAACAGTATTGCGTCCTCTTCTCCCCCGATGGCCAACAGGTGGTTGGTGCGGGCGCCGACAACCGCATTCGGGTCTGGAATCTCGCCAGTCCAACCGAGACGAAGATCAGCCCGCTGGCGATCGCTCGCTTTGCTCATGAACGCCCCATTGTTGCGATCGCGATCAGCCCGACCGCAAACTACCTAGCGACAGCAGCCGAAGACGGATCGGTCAAGTTGTGGGACCGCAGCGAATATCGACTGCTTCACCAATTCCCATCGCTCGAATCTCCCGCCTCCGGCCTGCGATTCATCGACGGCGGCACCACGGTATTGGCATCGACGCCCGATGGCCAGCTGCATCGCTTCAAAATCCCATCCGATCTCAAAGCGGCCCCCGCGGCCGATGATGCCAACTCCGAAGAACCGACAGCTGCAACGATGCCAGCCCCGGGTAAGTCGCCGACGAAACTATCCGAAGTCGAACCGAACGATTCGTTGAAACAAGCGCAACCGATCCAGTGGCCTGCGGTCGCATCGGGGGTCATCCAATTGTCCGCCGACGGCCGCGGCGAAACCGACCTATTCAAAATTCAAGCCGCTGCGGGAGACATGCTGCAGATCGAAGTCTCGGCCCTTCCCAAACCCTCGGCTCTCGATTCGTACGTCGAAATTTTGAACGCAAAGGGCGAATCGGTCCCTCGCGTGCAACTGCAAGCCGTCCGCGACAGCTACTTCACCTTCCGCGGAAAAAACAGCACGCAGACCGGCGACTTTCGCTTGCACAATTGGCAAGAGATGGAACTGAACGAGTACCTTTACAGTGGCGGCGAAGTCGTCCGTTTGTGGCTCTACCCGCGCGGTCCAGACTCGGGGTTTGAGGTTTATCCTGGCTTCGGAAACCGGACCACCTACTTCGGCAGCACCGCCATCTCCCACGCTTTGGGCGAACCGGCGTACATCGTCAAACCGCTCCCTCCAGAAGCGGAACCGTTGCCCAACGGATTGCCCGTATTCACGCTTCATTACGAAAACGACGACGATCCACAACGACGGGCTGGCAGCGATTCGCGACTCGATTTCACCGCCCCCAGCGATGGAGAGTATTGGATCCGAGTTCGCGATGCGAGACACTTCGGTGGCGACGAATACAGATACGAATTGACAATCCGCCGCCCGAATCCCAGGTTTGAAGTTTCGATTGTCTCCAAAGACTTGAAGATTCGGCCGGGTGCCGGCGGCGAATTCAAAGTGCGTGCAATCCGTCACGATGGTTTTGACGGTCCGATCCAGATCGACATCGAAAACCTTCCCGCGGGATTTATCGCTTCGATGCCGTTGTCGATTCAAGCGGGTCAATCCGAAGCGATCGGAACGATCACCGCGCTGTCGACGGCGCAATCCCCCGCGAAAGAGCAACCTCCGGTTCGGTTAGTCGCATCGGCCACGATTTCCGGAACCGAGATCCGCCAGCCGATTGGCGACTTGGGGAAATTGGAGATCGACAAAAACGATTCGTTGCTGATCCACCTGATGCCCATCGACCAAAATGCACCGATCGCTTGGCATTCACAAACCCCAGACGCCGCAGTGGACGAGCGTAGCGAAAGTCCAGACGCCAAGGATTCAGTCGCCGCCTCCGTTTCCAAGTCGGTCGAACGCGACTTCCGGCAACCGTTTGAACTCGTGATCCAACCTGGCCAGACAATCACCGCCAGATTGGTAGCCGAACGGGGCGACTTCACCGGGTTGATCAATTTTGGCAAAGCCGACTCGGGGCGTAATTTGCCGCACGGGGTCTATGTCGATAACATCGGCCTCAACGGGCTTATGATTCCGGCCGGGCAGAACGATCGCGAGTTCTTCATCACCGCCGCTCCCTGGGTCCCCGAAACGGATCGCTTGTTTCATCTGCGAGCAACGGTCAAGGGGAACCCTACCACCTGGCCGATCCTGCTGAAGGTCCGCCATTGATCTGAGGCGCCGCCTGCATCGTCGAAGACACACTCCATACCGAACTCTAGTATCCACAGGAAATCCCATGAGACGCGTCACCCTACTGTTGGCAACACTCTTCCTGAGCACGGGACTGTCCGCCGCCGATCGCCCCAACATCCTATTCATCTTCACCGATGATCATTGCGAACAAGCGCTCAGCGCTTATGATCCGACGCGGATCACGACCCCCAACCTCGACCGCATCGCCAACGAAGGGATGCGGTTCAACCGCTGTTACGTCACCAATTCGATCTGCGGTCCCAGTCGCGCAGTCATTCAAACGGGTAAATACAGCCACATCAACGGCTTCTTGCAAAACGGGTTCGCGTTTAATGGAAACCAACCGACCTTCCCCAAGATGTTGCGCAAGGCGGGATACCAAACGGCGATCGTTGGTAAATGGCATCTCGAATCGACACCGCAAGGCTACGATTATTACGACGTCTTGAAAGGGCAGGGGCCATATTACAATCCACCGATGATCACCGCTGGTGAAAACAATCGGCCGGTGACACGGCGGCACACCGGATACACCACCGAGATCATCACAGAGAAGACACTCGCATGGTTGAAAGATGCCCGCGACACGGAAAAACCTTTCATGTTGATGTACCAACACAAGGCGCCGCATCGCAATTGGATGCCCGCGCCAAAATATCTGAACTGGTTGGATGACGTCACGATCCCCGAACCCGAAACGCTATGGGATGACTACGCGGGACGCACGGCTTCGGCATCCCGCCAGACCATGACGATCAAAGACCATCTGACCGACAACGATTTGAAGTTGTCGGGCTACGGAACGATGAACGCCGAACAGCGAAAAGTCTGGGACGCAGCCTACGGTCCCAAAAACGAAGCTTTTCAAAAAGCTCGTCAAGCCATGAGTCCCGAAGATCTGATTCGATGGAAATATCAACGCTACGTCAAGGATTACCTGCGGTGCGTGAAAAGCGTCGATGATGGCGTCGGGGAGGTGCTCGATTATTTGGACGAATCCGGATTGGCCGACAACACGATCGTGATCTATTCCTCCGATCAGGGTTGGTATCTCGGCGAGCACGGCTGGTACGACAAGCGTTGGATGTACGAGGAGTCGCTGAAGACTCCGCTGTTAGTCCGCTGGCCTGGAAAGGTGAAAGCAGGAACGACCAACGATGATATCGTCTCCAACCTCGATTTTGCCGAGACCTTTCTCGACGTCGCGGGGGTCGAAATTCCCGCCGACATGCAAGGCCGCAGCCTGACTCCACTGTTGCAAGGACAAACACCCGATGACTGGCGCCAGTCGTTCTACTATCAATATTACGAGAACCCTGGTTCCCACAATGTTGCGAGGCACTACGGCGTCACCAATGGCAAGTACAAGCTGATCCATTTCTATGCCTATCAAGGCCAAGCGATCGATGACTGGGAGCTATTCGATCTCGAAAAAGATCCCCGCGAGTTGCACAGCGTTTATGGCGACGCGGACTACGCCGAAGTGCAAGCGCAAATGCAGAACGAACTACAGCGTTTGAGGACGCTCTACCAGGTGACCGACGATGATCCTGCGGCGCGGATGCGAAAGAAACCGGCTGGCAAACGCAAGCCTCGGCTAAAGAAAGCGTCCTAACATCGGCAGGTCGCCGCGAACCGAGCGAATCGACTATCGATTCCGATGCCACCACTTCCAGACCGTCGACATGCTCGCCAACAGCCCGGCCATCATCAATGGCATTGAATAGGTGAACATGATGAAGACGATCTGCAACGAACGGTCGGAACTTGGCGCGGTCCCGGCGCGTTGAAACATCGACGCCAGTTCTGCGTCGACGGTCGGGATTCGCGAGGCGTGGTACAACCCCGCCGACATCACACTGAAGACCACCGTGATCAGCAACATCGTGCGGATGCTGATCTGAAACGGTGGGCGGGTCGCGTGACGTTGTGTTTCGTTCGGACTTTCGGGTTCGGATTCCATCGCGGCTACCAATATTTCTCGAATCGAATCTGCCCCGGGCCGTCACTTCCGTGTTCGCGAAACCCGCGCTGCTGCAGAACCTGCAACATTCCTGGCGAGGACAATGCCGGAGCCCCGGGGGGTTGATACCCGATCATCGCGGGATTGCCGCACAAAAAGATATGCGTTCGCTGCGGATCCAGCTTCAATCCCGCCGCCGCCTCGAAGATCCCCGATTCGACAACCTGTTGAAGATGTTGTTTACCGACGTATCCGGGAAGCCCGGGATTCATATTTTCCGCTTCACGCGTCGTGAAATGCAAGTATTGATAGTTCGCATACTTTGCCGACAACCGCGTTTGCGCGGCGATATACCCCAGGTCGCGACGCAACCGAACGCAGGTTGCCGAAACGATTCGTCCGCGATGACCACGGCTCAATAATTCGGCACTCATTGCGTTGTGGGGAGCTTCTCCCGTCCCGGTCGCAAAAAAGATAACGTCGTCATCGGGGGCGACCTCTTTCAGCACGTACGTCCCCACGATGCGTGGCGACGCAAAGATCCGATCCCCTTCGCGCATCTGGAACAATCGCGGCGTGAGCGCGGGGGGATGATCGGCGCGGCGGACCAGCGTGACATAGAACTCGTAATATTCCAATTGGCTGCACGGTGCCAATTGCTCGTAGGTATCCAACATCGGGCAGGATATCGAATAGGCCCGCTTGACCACTTTGCGGAATTGTTTTGGCGCCAGTAGTTCCTCTTGCGATGGTTCGACACGTGGCTCCCAATATCCCAACCCAAGCGTCAGGTACTGCCCCGCCTGAAACGGGACAACTTCGGAATCAGGCTTGACGCGAAACAGGGCCAGATCTTCGTGGATATCGATCCGTTGAATCAGCGTCGCGTTGTACGCCGCACTCCGGAGTTCCTCGATTTCATCCAGTGTTGGGGGGACTTCGATGGTCTTGTTCACGCCTTGGATCCTCACTGAACTGCCTGTATTAGACGCTGCACGTGGACACCTCACCTTTACAGGCCACTGCGAGCGCTCGATCGCGCCATCCGTTGCCAGCGTAGGGAAAGCAACATCGACAGCACCGATCGATGCACATTATCCTACAATACGAATCAAATCGCCATCCGAACGGGTGATGCATGAGGCGAGTGTAAGTAAAATTATCATCTCGCGTCCAATGCGTTTATTGCAACGACAGTCGTACTGGCGTCGTGCGTTCCCGTGACGCGAGCGGTCGACCGATGGCGGATAAGATCTGCCCGTTAACAGAACGCGTCGACCGGCGGATATCGCCGCGCGACGCTGTTGGAAGTCCCCCCTCTGAATATCGATTTTCGAGAACCAAGTATGATCACCCTTCGATGTGCACTGATTGGAATCCTGGTCACCAGCGGGTTGACCGCGCACGCCGAAACATGGACCACGCTCAACGGGCAGCAATTTGAAGCCACGTTCCGCGGGATGTGGGGCAAGGCGGCGATCTTCGAACGCGCCGACGGACGCCGCGCTGCGATTACGTTGTTGAACATGAATGCTGAAAGTCGCATTCGACTGCAGAAGTTGAGCGAAGAGGTTGACGCGCGACGAAGCCAACGGGTCGCCGACCTGCAACAAGCCGCCGATGCAGCGCAGATGGCTGCAGCCGCAGTTCCGGCAGCGGAAGGGACCGCAACATCGCTGCCGCCGGTCGTTGAATATCAACCGATGGCCGACGCGATGGATCTGAAGTCGACCATCTCGCATCTATTAGACCAGTCGTCCAGTGGCCATCTTCGCGTCTATTGGGACGCGTTACCAGCCAGTTACCAACGCGACATCGATCAGATGCGCACCGATCTAACTGGAAAGATCCCGGCCTCGCAGTGGGATGCGCGCATCGATCTACTGGCGAAAGTAGCTCGAGTCCTTCAAGAAAAGCAATCGCTGCTGATGGGCAGTTCGATGCTTGCCTCATTCCCGGCACCGATGAAGGACTCCGTTCGAGATGGTCTCTCACCATTGGTCGACCAATTGGCGACCATCATGCAGCAGGGGCAGCTCTCGCACGAAAAGGTCAGCCAGACCGAATTGGCGACTCTCATCGCGGAGCTATCGCCCGAACTGGCCGGCCCGATGCGGAAGCTGTTGGAGGCGACCCGAGGTATGTCCCCCGTCGCACCCAACATCGAACGAATGCAAATCGAACAGACCGACGACTCTCACGGAACCGTCAAGGATCCGGCGGTTGACCACAACAGCACCTGGACGAAAGTGGAGCAGCGTTGGATCTCCGATAGCGTCGCAGACGACTGGACCAACAACCTGCAAGCGACCGGCCAGCAGTTCGAATCGTTCTTTGGGGAGGAGTCGAACGCCAAGGCGGCCCAAATTGGAACCGTTGTCGACGGATTGCTCGCAGCGCAAGATCAACAATCATTCGACGCGGTCATCTTCCAAGTCGTCTTGCAGATGGGGCCCATGCTGAAGCAATTTGGCGTCGCCCCGGGAATGCCCGGCGGATTGTAAACCATCGCAGCAGCGATGGAGATGACGAATGACGCAGTAGTCTCTTGCCTAATAGTGCTCGATACAGGCAGGGCATACCGCTCGCCGACGAACGGTATCTTGCAGGCCCCCGGCCCACTACGACTACCATGCGCGGAACAGCGCGAATACTGCGACTCCCAGCACCAGCACGACCATGAACGTGAGTGCCGGGACCAGGAACACAGCCCCCGGCGACTTCTTGTCGAACGGCGGATCGTGAGGCTTCTGCTTCGCTGGGGTTTTAGACCGGTGGGTCGAATCGTGTGTGGAACTGCTCATCGTACTTCTCCTGAGTTTGCAAAAAGGGGATACTTCGACGCGTGGAATGCGATTAGCTGTTTTCCAGCGGAACCGGTGCGAGGTGCTCCGCGATGAACCAAGCTTGAAACTCGTTGACTCGCAACACGTCCCCGACGACCATGTCCTCGGTCCCTAGATCACCTCGCTCGCCAATCGCCTTGGCGATGAAGCGGCAGTAGGTGCAGATCGTCTCATGCGCTTGCAGAAGCCGGGTCAGTTGATCGGTCAACGCCTCGCGCCCCCGCGGCGGGTGGGCGATCTGCGATTTCTCCGCCACGTCAGCTGGCATTCCACGGGCCGCGCCGCCGAGCACCTGGATGCGTTCGGCAACCGTGTCGACGATCTCCACCTGTTCCCCGTAGTGTCGATCCAACAGCAGATGGATCTGATAAAAGGTTGGGCCCGCCACCTGCCAGTGATGCTTCTTATACATGTCTTTCAACATGATGCTGTCAGCCAACAGTTGATTCAATTGATAGACGGTCTTCTCACGATCTTCGCGGGGCAGCCCGATTGGGATATCGATCAGATCCTCGCTCTGTCGGACCTCGGTTTCGACTCGGCTCAGTTGCGGGCTCACGTCGATTGGTTCAGTTGTTGTCGCCATTGATTTGTCCTCGAAGTTCGGGGCTTGAATGCGTCGTTGCTGGGAGTGATCTCCACATCCGCAATATGGAGTTGGCTCCACTTTCGTGGATCGTTTTCCGTACGACTTCGAGTAGCGACGCAAACCATGGGCCAAAGGCTTGATCGCTGCACGGACTGCAAGGCGATCGAATTTTCACCGACGTATTGATCGGTGATCGATCAACCGCGATGCGCGTTTGCAAACCACACCGTCCACGCTTTCGACCCGCCGACCGACGCCACGCCGATCCAAGAAGTCACCCAGCATCGAAGCAGTCAACCGTTTTCCAACTTGCGGCGCCGACGGTGATCAAGTTGTTGTGTTCGAGCTCAACATTTGGCACGTTCTGTGCGTTAGTCCCAACCGTGGTCGCGAAACGACTCACAGCAACCAAAGCAACATCGAAACAGCGGGGCGAACAACTGTGTCGGTAATTCGCAACTGTTTCACAGAAAACGCAGACAAAGGAATCGTTCGATGAACTGGGATCAAATCGAAGGCAAGTGGAAACAAGTTAAAGGCCAAGCCCGACAGAAATGGGGCGACCTAACCGACGACGACTTGGATCGAATCCATGGCAAGCGAGACGAGCTTGTTGGCACCGTCCAAGAACGGTACGGGATCGCGAAAGAAGAAGCGGAGAAGCAGGTGCGAGAATTCGAAGGCTCCTGTAACTGTTAGATCAACAAGGCGTTTGAGTGCGTGCAGACTCAAGCGTTGCAGTCACGATTTTCAACAAATTCCAATCGTAGGAGAACACAATGAAACGTCTCATCAACATCGCAGCAGCCATTGCGATCGTATCGTCTGTTGGACTACTGAGTGCCTCGGCGGACGATTCGCAGACCAAAAGAAAACATCTTGGACAACTGGACGAGAAGCTGACCGGAGCCAACATCCGCGTTAGTCAGTTGATCGGCATGGATATCCAGAATGATCGCGGCGAGGATGTCGGGGAAATCAACGACATCGTCCTCGATACAACAACCGGAGAAATCAAATACGCAGCCGTCACCTACGGCGGGTTTCTTGGCCTCGGCGACAAATTGTTTGCAGTCCCATTTGACGCATTCCAGGTTCAACAAAATCCGGACGATCCCGACGATAAGGGCGACCTCGTTTTCGTCCTGAACGTCACCCAAAAGCAGATGGAAGGGGCGGTCGGATTCGACCAAGATCACTGGCCCAACTTTGCTGACAAGAACTTTATTCGCGATATCGAAAAACGATATCAGATCAATCGCCGCGATCGAAAATCCCGCGGTGGCGTCGACGTGAACGTCGATCGTAATGGGGTCGACATCAACGTGGGCGGCGACCGAGACCGTTAACCGCGCCGACGGGGACCCACGCGTCGGTGCGATGCCGACGTCCCCGCTATCGACAACCCGAACTGCCGCGAGCCATCAACTTGGGTCGCGACAGTTTTCATGCGCCACCGGGTGTCCGGCATTGCGGCGACCGCAACTTGCCCCCCCGATCCGATCGACATGATCGGCAGGCGTCCAATCCGGTAGATGTTCAATCAACGGAGACGCTGTCGACGGCAAATTCCCTTCGATTTCACGATTGGCATACGAAGTGCATTCATCTTCCTAACAGCGGCAATCAACCAGCCGCCCGAAACACAAACACCTAACCATCAACGGAGTTGTAGAAATGATCACGCGCGAAGAATTGAAAGGACAATGGAACGAGGTTAAGGGTCGCCTGCAAGAACATTGGGGGCAATTGACCGACGACGACTTGAGCCGTGTCCAGGGATCGGCAGAACAATTAGTCGGTGTCGTCCAACAAAAGACAGGAGCGACGCGGCGCGAAGTGGAGGACTTCCTCTCCAACGCAGTCAATGAAAGCAACCGCATCGGCCAGCAAGTGAGCGACGCAGCTCAACAATATGCCGATGTCGCCGGCCAGTATGCAGCCGAAGCGGGAGAGTACGTGAAGGAGAACTACCGCCGCGCGGCCGATCTGGGAGGCGATTACACGGACCGTTTGGCACACACGGTTCGCACCCGACCCGCGGAATCGCTGGCGATTGCGTTTGGGCTGGGTATTGCGGCCGGTGCGGTCTTCTTCATCAAAGGGCGTCGTTAAACGTCGCCCCGCACCGTAGATCCCCCCGCTCCCCCCATCGATTCCGCTGCGGTGCGTACGCCGCAGCGTAAGGCGTTCGATAGGTCGATCCCGCTGCGGGAGCCTCGTACACGACAGCTAGTGCAGAAATCAGGACTCAATCCAGTGGCAAACACACTCGCAACCCGGAAACAATCGGCGGCCATCAGGCATCAGATGCAACTGATCCGCAATGCGCTGCCGCGCGACGTCGACGCTGCTCGAGCTCAGGCGCAAGAGCTGACCGACTGGCGATACCACATGCGGAAGAATCCGTGGCCGTTCCTGGCAGTGGCATCGGTCGCCGGCTACGCGTTGGTTCCAGCCAAGCGAGTACGGCATACGGTGACTCACCCAAATCCGGGCGCCGTACAGGCCCAACCAGCCCCGCCACGGAAGAGTCTGGTGGGAGGTGTCGCGGGTGCGTTGTTCACGCTCGCCCTGCGATCGGGAATGACTCTGGCAACGCGGCGGTTGTCGCAGGCCTTCATGTCCCCGGCGACTCCGTTTCAACGGGCAAACTGAAATTCACCTTCCACCCCCAACGTACCATCATGATCGCGCCAGCCAACAATCGATTCAAATCCAGTTCCGACCGACCATCGCGGCAGCAAGCCTGGGATATCGCCCATCAATCGTTAGCCGAAGAAGGATTGCTTTCGGATCAACCGCCAAGCGTGGGCAACCACATCAACAAAACGATCGGACGCTACCCATTGCTTGCCATCGCGACCGCCACCGCGATTGGGATTGCCACGGGATGGTGGATCAAGCGGAGAGACGTCCAATAGAAGGCCCAGCGAAGTGTTGCGTCGCTCCAGCGGGAGTGCATCGGGCCAAATCACAAACAACCGTTGAAACGAAATCGAACCATGACGATGAACAACCACTCCGGCTTCAGCCGCGTCGCACGCGATCTGTTGGAGCTGTGCGAATTGCAGTTCCAATTGCTGTCGGTCGATAGCCAAGAGGCGCGACGCAAAGCGACCCGCGCGATGCAGCTGACCGTGATAAGTATCGCGTTGGGCGGTTCGGCGCTGACAACATCGATGATCGGCTGCAGCTTCCTGGTCCACGAACTGGCTGGTTGGACCCCAGGAGCGTCCCTGGCATCCGTTGCCGCAGCAAGCTTTGTCGTCGTCGCGGGATTGCTTTGGGCTGCGAGTCGAGCAACGGCGACGGCAACCGCCGCGCTACAAGAGACCAAGTCTGAATTCATCGAGAATTTGAAATGGCTCAAAGCCGTCCTGATCCGTCCCGAAACATCCCCTAGAAATCAATTGCGGGCCGAGTCGTTTCCGGATCGCAATCCATCGTGCAACCCCGATGCGAACGGATCGCATCCATTCCAAAGTGCTCTCTACAACGAAAGGTGAATCGAATGTCTCCATCGATACAAGAATCGCAAAACACTCGCAACCAAACAACAAACGAAGCCGCCCGGCAGACGGCCAACCGCGTCGCTCATTCGGCAGCCGACGCGACGCAGGAGTGTGCATCCTACTACGTTGGGCAACCCGCCAAGGACTTGTTCAGTCTCGCTAAAGACTATGCCCACGACAAACCGGACATCGCCGCGTTCTGGTGCTTCGGATTGGGCGTGTTGGTTGGATGGAAGTTGAAACCGTAGCCCGATAGCCCCGCATGCGGAACGCATTGAACCAATGGGGAAAGCGTCGACGCGATCACGGCGATTTCAGGTCGCCGAACTCAGTTCTTTGACGCGAATTAGAAGGGCTTGCAGGTTGGGGGCACAGCGAGAATAGATCGCTCGCGCCTCATCGACCTGCTCGCGCCGCGCGGCGTGAAGCAGATCCTCCAACTGCGAAACCGGAGGACCTGTTTCGAACGTGCTACACATCCCTTTCAGTTTGTGCGCCGCCGAAACGATCGGGTCGACCGCGCCAGCTTCCAACTGGGCCTCCAACTCTGCAACGATTTCCGGAGCGTCCTCGGATACAATCTCCGCCATGGAAATCAAAAGCTCGACGTCCCCCGACAGGCGATTGAGCGCGCCGGCGAACCAAGATGTCTGCTCATCATTCATTTTAGATTCCTCTTTGCGAACGAGCACCGCGGTCAAATGCCAACGCGTTTTCGATGCGGCGCCGTCCGGTCCCCTGCGTATTTGTGCGATCGGTACACGGTACAGAATCGCTCCCAAGCCCCCTCGCGCGGCGAGTTCGAAGCGTGAATCGATCCCTCGGTTTCTGTAACACGCGTAACCTAACGCCCCTACCAATTAAACTGTCGCGTATGTAGGCCAGCGCCATCACTCGATGACAGCATACAATCCTGACGTTGCCGCGCCGACCTGCGCCGCGTCGGCTCACAGCCATCCTTAAACCTTGCCGATTCGGACGCCCAATGCCCACTGGCCCCAGTGCGTTTCGAAAAGTCAGCCACGACCCAGCCCACCACTACGGGCACGCCAGACACACCCGCACTGGGAGGACGAGCCGATAGTACTCTCGATGCACATTGCGTACCACCGTGTCTCAATCCGCCATTTCCAACGATTTTCCGGCCCAATCCATCGGTCATTCAGGACCATCGTCCCAATGACTGTTCCGTTTCCGCTGTATAGCATCTAACATGAACGGCTAAGGTACATTGTGGTGGCTCGCCCTTATTCACCCGGTTGATCTGGTCAAACAGGAGAGGAGATATCGATGGACGCGGGCAAGAACTCGGCGACAAACGACGCTGATTTCGCCAACGACATTGCGCGCCAAGCCCAGCTGTTCCAACAACGTTTCTCCGATAACACGCCCGGAGCTGCTGGTCGAGACGTCAAGCTGGACAGGTCGCGACTGGAATCGGTCCTCACGCTGTTCCAGCAAACGCAGGACACCGCTACGACCATCTCGAACGGCGAAGGCGAAGAACAGGACGATTTCGAGCCGCCCGAACGGATCGGACGCTTTAAGGTCGACGGCATCATCGGTGTCGGGGGATTCTCGACAGTCTATCAAGCACACGATGATGTGCTGCTGAGGGATGTGGCGCTGAAATCGATTCGTCGACGCGTCAAGGTAGCGAACGTTGAAGACGACTCGCGAATGCACGAAGCCCGCGCCGCGGCTCGCTTGAGTCATCCCAATCTGGTCCCACTATATGAAGTCTTCCAGGATGCCGATGCGGTCTACTTAGTTTCGGAACTCTGCCTGGGGTCGACATTGGCCGAGTGGTTGACGGCGCACCCAGGTCCGATCGATGCTCAGATGGCATGTGGGACCTGTTTTGAGCTGACCGAAGCGATCATCCACGTTCACGATTGCGGGTTGGTCCATCGCGACATCAAGCCCGGCAACATCATGATCTCCGAATCGGTAGGGACCGATGGACGCTTGAAATTGACTCCTCGCTTGACCGACTTTGGATTGGTCCGCGACATTTTTGCCGACTCCGGTCTCGTGAAGTCCTACCGTCTCGTCGGAACATTGTTATTCATGGCGCCCGAACAGGTGCTTCAGAACGAACAATGGCATGGCAAAGCGTGCGACATCTTTGCGATTGGGATCGTGTTGTATCGGATGCTGACAGGGAAGCTGCCGCATCAGGGAGACAAAGCGATCGAGCTGTTCCATTCGATTTGCGTTGAACCTCCGATTCCGCCGCGCAAGTTTGTCCCATCGCTCTCGCCCGATTTGGAAGCGATCTGTCTGAAGTGCTTGGCCAAAGACCCTGCCAACCGCTACGCGACCGCCAGCGATTTGCGCGATGACCTGTACCGTTACCAACGGGGCTTAATGGTCGAGGCGCGACCGCGATCGTTAGCCGAAAGGACATGGGTCGCGATCCGACGTTCTCCGTTGGAATCGGGTTTGTTGGCGACCATCATCCTGTTGTTGGTCGCCGGAACGGTGATCTTGGGGCACAGCAATCGACGTTTAAACGAACACCAATCGCAGCTGGAACTGGCGTTTGGCGAGGTCATTGCCAGCGAACATCGCGCGGTAAAGGCGCGAAAGCAATTTCGTGAGCAACGCGATTTGGCAAAAGTGACCGAACGGCAAGCGGTCGAGACGGCTTATGTCTCCGATCTGCGGCATGCCTACGACGCATTGTCTCACAACAACCTCGTTGGCGCGTTGGAGATCTCCGAATCGATCGAAAAGTACGCCGCAGGGATTCTCCCCACGGGGATCGATCTGAACATCCTGCAAACCCAAGCGCGCGAGAACTGGACCCGGTTGCCAAGTGCTTCGACTCCTATCCGGCAAATCGCGATGTTCCCCGATTCGTTCCGATTTTTGGTCGCCGACGAAGAGGGGCCGATTCGGATCTACCGCAGATCGGACGGTCAGATCGAACATGAGATCGCACAACGCGACGGGACGCGGCGGTTTGCCGTCGCGATCTCGCCCGACGGGCAATTGCTCGCCGTGGGGAACCAGATCGCCCAAGACGGCGATTGGTTGAAAGCACTCAATCAAGTCGAATTCATTTCGCTGGGCGAACGCGCGGTTCCGGACATGATTCCCGATCTACCAACAACCGTCGAATCTCTGGCGTTTTCAAACGATGGCAGGCTGTTGGCGGTGGGATGTCGCTACCAATCGGTTCAAGTGGTCGACGTGGAATCGGGGAACTTGGTGCAATCGGTCCGTTCGACCCGCCGCAACCACGAACTTGCTTTTTCCAACGATGGACACGAACTGCTGGTCTTGAAGGAAAGCACGCAAGTTCGGTGGACGGATTTAAAAAACAACAAGAAATCCGCCGAAGTGAAGACCAAACGCTACGTTAATCGCTGGGCGTGGGCCGAATCGGGGGCGAAGTTGGCGGCTTGCTTTTCGGGTTGGCACGGGGTTGCCGTCGTCGATCTAGCGGATGCCAAGCATTCCGAGATTGAATTACTGCACAATTCAGGAATTGCGACCTGCGTCGCGATTTCTCCCGACGGTCAGAGAGTGGTGGCGGGGACTCAAAATGGCGCGATCTTAAAATGGGATCTCCGCGAGTTGCCGAGTGGTGGGAGCGATGCGAAAGAGACGCGGTCGCGTTGGCCTGCAGGGGATGCCGCGATCCTGCACGCTGGATACGTCACCGAAATTGCCATCGATTCCCAGGGACGGATCTTCAGTGGTGGCGAAGACGGATCGCTAGCTCTCAGTTCGTTTGAAAACGCTCCCCCACCCGCGATCGAACTCCAATTTGAAACGCGTTGCGCGGCGCTGGCTCCCGATGGTCAAACGGCCTTCGTGGGCTGCAGCGGCGGGGCCGTCTTGGCGATTGATACGGTGAGCCATGCCGTGACCAGCGTCGTCCCGAAGGCCTCGGCAGCTCTTGCCTTCGATGCGGAACCGCGTTGCCTGCAAGTTTCACACGATGGGCGGTGGTTGGGTGTTGGTACGGTGGGTGGTGATTTGTTGGTAATCGATTTGCACGATCCTACGGCCAGCTATCGCGTTACGAATCCGGACTACGAAGACCAGCGCGATAACTGTGCCAAAGGGATTCGATTTGCGCCAAACGGGGATCGTTTGGTCTTCTCGACGGCCAATGGATACCATGTTGGATTTTATGCGTTGCCTCACGCTACCGGTGAATTGACACGCCTGGCGGGGCAAGTGGTTGCGTTGCGCCATCAAGCGATCACGCTGTTGGATGACCAGCGTTGTTTGATGTTTGGCGACTCGATCGGTGAGTTCATTCTTGGAGGATCCGATGCGACGTTGGTCGGCAGGGGCATGGCCAAGTTTGTCACCGCGTGTTACGCGCCCGAAGAGGGGATCATCTACTCTGCTGCCCTCGACAATCGAATCCGCAAACACGATTCGAATGGGGGCATGATCGAAACCAGTGCGCGGTGGAACTCACCGGCCGGTTCCGCGGCCCAAAATTTTGAAGTCACTGCACTGGCAATTACTCCCGACGGCAGGAATCTTTTGACGGGTGGCAGCGACGGATCGATCGGTATTTGGAATGCGCGAGACCTGCGGAACTTGGGATTTGTGGTCGCCGGCGACGGGCAGGCCCCAGTCACCGACATCCAATTCTCCGACGATGGCAAGACGTGGATCTATTGTCGAAAAACGGAAAATCGAAGCTTAGGAAAAATTCCGTTTCATATCAATCAACTCGATTGATTCGCCAGCCTGGCCGCGCGGCCAGGCGTTTGTCCTTGGTTCCGCCGCGAAACGGAGGAGGCTGACTCGGACAGTTCAGTTCGATGGTAGTTCCAACTGGCCCAGGTCGTTCGGCTGGTCGGGACCAATCGTGATCGTCACCGGACTGGTTTCCGGGGCGGCATAGCTTGCATCGATTTTGTTGGGGCCGGTAAACGATCGTGCCAATGCGTTATAATCCTTCAGCACGAACGTGACTCGATAGTCTCCCGCCGGGGCACCGTCACCAGCGGCATAGGTCGAGACTTTGATTTGCCCCTGAGCGTCGGTGAAGCCTTGCGGATAGAGTTGCTTCGCCGATTCCTCGGTGCCGTTCGAATGCAACGCGATTTGAATGTTCTCCACCGGCTTGCCATCGACCGTGACGGTCCCCGTGATTGGGAATACCGGCACTTCACCGGCACGTGGTTGTTGGCCACAACCGCAAGCCGCGATGACAACGATCACGGCTGCGAAACGTGTTAAAAAGTGAAAATGCATGGCTATCGGGCGTTACGGCGCCACCTCTCCTTTCGCGCGTGTGATTCGAGCGGCGAAGGTATACGCATCGATCGTTTCGGAATTGAACTGGACCGATCCATCAGCCATCAGGAACATCGCTCCGCCTGGATGAAAAGCGTGAAACCCTTGGCTGCGAAGATTGGTGCAATTGATTGGGCATCCTCCTTGAGGCATCGGAAAAGTGGTTGCGCCACGGACCGACCCTTCCAACCAATTTTCGCCGTTTAATGGATCGCCCCAACCACCACCATTTGTGTCTCCTATCGGCGCGGGGAGGGCAAGGATTTTTCGCCCCGTATAGATTTCCTTTCCGCCGGTCCGTTCGCCCATCAAAAAGGTGTTGCTGGTGCCGTCGAGGATCGATGAAAAACGAGTCGTTGCTGTTTCAAATGGATTGACCTGCATTAATGCCCCTTCCCTCGCGCTACCTTCGTTGTTGCTGTAGGCTATCTTTGCGAAGATTCCTTTGACCCCACCGGTCACACAATAATCCGACGGAGCCGCGCGATAACTGATCGCTCCTAGACCGGGCAAAAAAGCCGCAGCCGTAGTGGCGTCAATATTGGCGTCATAGACGCGGTCAATTCCGCCTGGGCTCGAAGGACAGACAAAACCAGCCAAAGGCGTAGCGATTACCGAAACGTTTTGTTGTCCGATCGTCCCCCCCTCATTCGTCGGTGAAACCCGGCTGTCGTACCGGTCGTACAGTGCTTGCTGTTCCATAAACGGCAGCAGCCCCATATTCCCCCCTTGGATGTTGAATGGAGGAGTCATGCCATGAATGTACCAAGCTGCGGGAAAGCTCTTAAAGGTGTCGTGGTAGTTATGGAATGCCAACCCGATCTGTTTGAAGTTGTTGCTGCATTGCATGCGTCGTGCAGCTTCGCGAGCCGCTTGCACCGCGGGTAACAACAAACCAACTAAGATCCCGATGATCGCAATCACGACCAACAGCTCGACCAACGTAAAACCAATTCGCCTCGATCTCATTGCCGTCTTCCTTCCACAATAAAATGCTAGAAAAGAACGGAAATGGCGTCGCAGCAATATTTAATACGCGACGCCACTCCGGCGTACTGTCGCATATCCTAGCACTACACCCTTTCTGCGGCAACTAAATACACATTCAGGCGGAAGATTTGTCAGCACAACGGCACCGCCGCTCAGCGCGATAGGAACAATCGCTTCGAAAGGTTGCGTGGAGCCTGGATCATCACGCTGGCATAATCGTCTTCGACCAACGACATGTTCCCGGGCGTGCTGTCGGGATCGATTTGGTCGACCGATTGCACTTCGATGTTATGCGGTCGAATGCCAAACGCATCGACCCGTTCGGTAATTCGAATCGTGCGGGTTTCGCCAACGATCAGTGTCCCCAGTGTCCAAAGCCCCGTCGCGGCATCGAAGGTCCCTTGGCTGACATCCGCTCTCACGAAGGTGAAACCTGGTGGAATCGGCAGTGAAAGGACGACGTTTGTCGCCACATCGGGTCCGGCATTGCTGACGGTGAACGTCGTCACGACGCTGTCCCCCAGTTCCGGTGTCGGGTTGTCAACCGCTGCGGTAACCGAGAGGTCGCTCACTTCGGGAGTCACCGTCACGCTCGCTTGATCGTCTTCCCCAACGATCCCGTTGTCGGGAGTCGAATCGGGGTCGAACTGCGCTACCGCAACGATCTCCGCCGTGTTGGTGCTTGGATCGGCGCTGTTGATCCGAGCCCGAATCGTCATCGTGGCGGTTCCCGTATTGGGAATCCCACCGACGTTCCACAACCCCGTGTTCGAATCGTAGGTTCCCTGCGTTTCGGTCGAAGATTGGAACAGCAATCCCGGTGGCAACAGGTCGCGAACGACGACGCCGGTCGCATCGTCGGGGCCGTTATTGACGACGGTGATCGTAAAGACAACGTCTTCGCTGGCCAGCGGCGTCGAATCGGCAACGATCTTGGTTAATCCCAAGTCGGCGACCGGGGTGACGAAGATGGCACTGGAGAAGTCGTCTTCGGTGATGTTATTGTTACCCGGCGTCGAGTCGGTATCGGGTTGATCCGCGGCGGTGATCTCCGCCGTGTTGAGAACCGTTCCCGTCGTATTGACGGTCGCCGTCAACCGCAACGTCGCCGAATCGCCTTGAGCCAGGCTGCCCGTCGTCCATACACCCGTCGAAGCGTTGAAAGCTCCCTGAGCGACGGCGGCGGAAACAAACGTCATCCCTTCCGGCAATCGGTCGGTGATTTCGATACCCGTCGCGTCGGAGGGACCATCGTTGGTGACAACCAAGGTGTAGACAACGTTTTCGCCCCGGTTGGGTGCATTGTTGTCGATCGTCTTTGTCAACGACAGATCGATCTCCTGCGGCTCGATCGAAACCGAAGCCTGATCGTCTTCGCTGCTGTCATTATTGCCGGGAGTCGAATCCGGATCGCGAGTGTCCGAGGCAACGATCTCCGCTTGATTGACCTTCTCGATCACATTGGTTCCGTTGGCCACGATCTGCAAGGTCGCAGTCCCCGTGTTTCCCAACGCCCCCAAATCCCAGATCCCTGTCAGTTCGTTGTAGCTGCCGCGCGATGCCGTCGCCGAGACGAAGACGACATCCGGTGGCAACTGGTCTTCGACCAAAATCCCTGTCGCTGCGTCGGGTCCCGAGTTCGTAACCGTGATCGTGAACGTCACGTTCTCGCCGACGTTGGGCTTCGGATCGTCGACGGTCTTGGTCAACGAAAGGTCAGCCGAAAGAGGCGTGATGTCGACAGTGGCGTAATCGTCTTCGGTCGTGATCCCGTTGCCAGGCGTCGAATCGACATCCAATTGATCTGTCGCGGTGATCTCCGCTACGTTGGTCTTTGTATCGGGCGTGTCGACGCGGACCGTAATCTCCAACGTTGGCGTCGATCCGCGGGCGACCGATCCGACGTTCCATACGCCGGTCGCGTCGTCATAGTTCCCAAGACTGGCGATCGCCGAAATGAAAGTCACTCCGACCGGCAACGTGTCAGTCACCGCAACGCCCGTCGCGGTGTCGGTTCCCGTGTTGGTGATCGCCAAGTTGTAGACGACGTTATCGCCGATGTTGGGCTGTGCCGCGTCGACGCCTTTCGTCAACGCGAGGTCGACCAATTGAGGCGTCAGCGAAACGCTGGCTTGATCGTCTTCGGCCGTCAAGTTATTGCCGGGGGTCGAATCGGGATCGGCCACCTCCGACGCACTCACCTGCGCCGTGTTGGTCTTGATTCCGCGAGTATCGACGCGGGCGACGATCTCCAATTGGGCGCCCGAGTTATTGGGAACGGTCCCAACCGACCAGGTGCGACTGGCCGAATCGAAGGTACCCAGGGTGGCGTTGGCAGAAACGAAGGTCATCCCCGTCGGCAGCGTATCGAGAACCGCGACACCAGTCGCCGCATCGGGCCCGTCATTGTTGATGTCGATCGTAAATGTGACGTTATCGCCGACGTTCGGATTGGCGTTGTCGACGGTCTTCGTCAGCGAGAGATCCGCTTGCCGGGTCGTGATCGACGCGACAGCTTGATCGTCTTCGCTAGGGACGTTGTTGCCGGGAGTCGAATCGATGTCGGGTTGGTCGGCATCGAGGATCTCAACCGTGTTAGTCAATGTCGTCGCAGCGTTGACGCGGGCGACCAGCGTCATCGTGACCGAACCAAAGGCAGGCACGGTGGGGATCGACCATTGTCGCGTCGTTGTATTAAACGTTCCCTGGCTGGGCGTTGCCGAGACGAAAGTCAGCCCCGTCGGCAAGCGATCGACAACGACGACGTTGGTCGCCGCGTCGGGCCCCGCGTTGTTAACGGTGATCGTAAACGTGACGTTTTCGCCAAGGTTTGGTTGCGCCGTGTTGACGGTCTTGGCCAGCGACAGGTCGACGATCTCGGCGGTGAACGTCACCTCCGCGGTATCGTCCTCGCCAGCGACGCTATTGCCCGGTGTCGAGTCGGGATCCAATTGATCCGACGCGATGATCTCTGCGGAGTTTGCATTCAAGCCCGCGTTGCCTGCCGTGGCGACGATCCGCAGAGTTGCCGTTCCGCCATTGGAGATCGTGCCGACGTTCCAAACGCCGGTCCCGCTGTCGTAAACACCTTGGCTGCCCGAGGAGGAGACAAAGGTCATTCCGGCCGGCAATTCATCCAGAACGCGAACGCCGGTCGCTTGGTTGGGGCCACTGTTGGAAACGGTCAGCGTAAACGTCACGTTCTCGCCGACGTTTGGCGTCGCATCGTTAACGGTCTTCGCGAGCGAGAGGTCGGCGGTTTGCGGAGTCACCGTCACCTCGGCTCGATCGTCTTCGGTCGTCGCTCCATTACCGGGAGTCGAATCGCTGTCGAACTGGTCCGACGCGATCACTTCGGCAACGTTTGTTTTCGCCCCGACCGAATCGACGCGGCCGATCAAGATCAACGTCTGATTGTTGTTGCTGCCGATCGAACCAACGGTCCACAGTCCGCTGTTGCTGTCGTAGGTACCGATGCTCGGTTGAGCCGAAACAAAGGCGATTCCCGAGGGGAGCAGATCGGTGACTTGAACACCAGTCGCGGCGCTCGGGCCAGCGTTGTTCAGGGTGATGGTATAGACGACGTTTTGGCTGACATTGGGAGACGTCGAATCGGCGACCTTCGTCAACGAAAGATCGGCAACTTGCGGAGTCACCGCGACCGAGGCTTGATCGTCTTCGGTCGGATCGTTGTTGTTGGGCGTGCTGTCGATATCAGCTTGCCCGGCCGCAGTCACTTGCGCCGAATTCGTCTTCGTGCCGGCAGAGATAACGCGAGCTGTCAGGTTCAACGTCGCCGTTCCGCCGCTGGCCAAATCCCCGACAGTCCATAGACCGCCGGTGCTGCTGAAGTTCCCTTGCGAAGGGCTCGCCGAAACGAAGGTCAATCCGCCCGGAAGTGCATCGGTCACGGCAACGCCCGTGGCGGTACTGGGGCCGGCGTTGTTGATCGTCAGCGTAAACGTGACCTCTTCGCCAACGTTCGGCGACGCGTTGTCGACAGCTTTCAACAGCGACAGATCGATCAATTGCGGGGCGATCGTCACGCTCGCTTGATCGTCTTCGCTGGGTAGACCGTTCCCCGGAGTGCTGTCGGGATCGGTCTGATCCGCCGCGATGATCTCCGCCGTATTGGTCTTATCGCCAGCGGTTGCCAGCGTACCGCTGATCTGCAGCGTCGCGGTCGCGCCGTTGGTGATGCTGCCAACGGTCCAGATCCCCGTCGCGTTGTTGTAGCTTCCCTGCGATGGAGTGGCGCTGCCAAACGTGATCCCCGTCGGCAATTGGTCGAGCACTTCCACACCGGTCGCCGTGTTGGGACCGGTGTTGGTGACCGAGACGGTAAACGAAACGGTCTGACCGACGACGGGAGCCGCCGTGTTGGAGACCTTCGTCAAACTGAGATCGGCTTGTTCGAAATTGTCGAAGTCCTGCGTGATCGTCGTCGGACCGATCGCGCCGACAAGTTCCGCCGTCCCGTTGATGTTCGGTACCCCGGTGATATCCAGTTCGATCGCACCGACCTGCGTGAAATCCGCGGTTCCGATGAACGCGCTGAATGGGATGTATTCGGTGCTGGTTGCCGAACCGCCCGTGTCGGGAATCACCAGCGTCGTCTGGCTCGATCGCGACGTCGTCGCTCCGTTGCCATCGTCGCTGTAGACGCGCACGATCGCCGTTCCGCCAAGGTTATCGGCACCAATCTGCAATCGAAAACCGGCGGCGGTACCGGCTGAAGTCAGATCGACGCCACCGAGGCCGGTGTCGTCCAGCGTCAACGCGTCTCCATCGATTCCATCCCAAGAGACGTTCCACTGACCATCGCCCGAAGCAAAGCTGTCGAACGAAAGGATCCCGGGCTGCAACGGATCGTTGACCGAGATCCGAACCAAACCGTTGACCGAGGTCTTGTTGACGAAGATATCGCGTTCGCCACCCAACGCCGCACCATCAGCCAAACTGGACGCGACGCGGACGCCGTCGTTGGCGGTGTCGCTGACCAGATCGGTCGTTCCATCAAACGAATCGATCGTGCGAACCAAAACCCCTTCGGCTTGAGCTGCGGTGATCGTGAGCGCTGGACTGACCTGCTGGCTCAGCGAATTGCCGCCGATCGTCTGGGCTGGCTGTTGCACAAAATAGCTGCCTGCCGTCAGCCCGGTCAGCGTGTAGCGACCGCTGGCATCGCTGATGTCGGTCGCCACGGGCGAACCGTCCCCGGCGCCTGGCTCGAAGATTCCGTTGCCGTTGTCGCGGTAAACGTTCACCGTCGCGCCGGCGATCTCCTCGCCAGCACTCAGCCCGTTGCCGTCGACATCGTCGTAGACGATCCCCGAGATGTTGGCCAAGTCGGTCGCGACGGCCAGCAGACGCCGCGATTCGAGCTGTTCGAAACGCGGCCGAAAGCGGCTGCTTTGTTTTTCGCGGCGTTTGCTATCGCGGCCCCGACGGTTGGAGAGGCCACGAATTTTCGACACGATATCCTTAGAGCGACCCATACGTCCTCACCACCACATTTCACCCAGGCTGCATAACACAACTAACTGGCCTAATTTGTCACACGCAACGCGGTCGAGGGCAAGTCCCTGACCGGAAAAGTGGCGAGAAAGCAAAGGGGAACGAGCGATTCAAAACGCGCGTCGCTCCCCCGAGGGGCTGGTGGGGACTACTTAAGTTCGCGAATGCGAATATCTTTGAACTCGACCCACATCGGTTTGCCAGCATGCAACTGCAATGCAAGCATTCCATCCAGCAGAGCCAGTTCGGGCGTGGCGTCGGTGAAATCGAGGACCAGACGCCCATTCATATAATGACGCAGGTGATTCCCCTTGGCGATGATCGCAACCTCGTTCCACTCCCCGACATTGAACAGCTCTTTGTATTCCGCCGCGTCGATCAACTTTCCTTCGACCTTCTTGCCATCTTTGCCCCAAGTCGCCTTTTCGCCGACCAGGCAGATGCGGCCGCGCTTCCCACCTTCGTCGTAGATGAAACCGGAAACGTTGGGCAGGTTCTCTTCGTTGCGGATCTCGTGTTGGTATCCACGCATCACCCAAGCGTTACGGGGTTTGCCCTCGGTGATGTGACGCGAGCGATATTGGACTCCCGAGTTGTTCGTCGCATTGCAACGGAAGGACAAACGCAATTCGAAGTCCTTGGTTTTTCCGTCCTGCCAGATCAAAAACGTATTTCCTTTGGCGACGTTTTCCGCTGTCGTTTCGCCATGGATCACGCCATCTTTGACCGACCACAGCCGTGGATCGCCATCCCAGCCGGTGAGATCTTTGCCGTTAAAGATCGAAGTCATCTCGCCCGATTCGGCCGGAAGAGTCGTTGGTTGGTCGGCGGCCAGAGGCGATGAGGCGAACAGCAGAGCAAGGGATGCAGCAAAAATGCAGCGCATGGTGTTGGGATCCTTGGGGATTTGAGTAACAGAAGACAGGCCCGCGAATTTACCACTGCGCGATGCTAGATCGCTGAATGCCAGCGGCGAGGGCGTCCATCGTAAACGATGCTTTATTGGAATCGAAATTATAGCGACCGGTGAGCCAAAAGACATGCGACCAGGCAAATGGCGTTGTCTGGCGAATGCACTAAACCATCAATCCATAAAAACCGCACAAAAAAACCAAAAGGACTAAAACATTGGTGCAATTCGGACGATCACTACAACTGTTACAATCATTCTGAGTCGGGAGTCTCTCCCGCTGGAACGGACCCACCAGATATCCAATTGGAGAGCGATCGATGTTTCAGTCCATCCGAGCCAAACGTGCCATTGCCGCCCTGTTGTGCGCTGCCGTTTGCATGCAACAAGCTGTCTTCGCAGCTCAACCGCAATTCACCGTCGTCGAAGGCGTCAAAGTCTACCGCGGCATCCAAGACCTAGCGTTGGATCAAGCCGGCAACTTGAACGGTTCGATCGTCGACGTTGCCGGCCAACCGGTCCAAGGTGCGACCGTGGTCATCGGCCAACAAACCGAACACGTCACGACCGTAAAGACCAACGAACGCGGCGAATATTCGGTCCAAGGATTGAACCCCGGCGTCTACCAAGTCGCCAGCTTCGCCGGCCTGCGAACGTTCCGCGTCTGGAACGCCGACAACGCACCCAAGGATAGCGTCAAGGGAGTGATCGACGTCACCGACACCAACACCTATCGCGGTCAACGTGGTGGTGGGGAAGGCTTGTTGCTCCGTCTGCTGAAAAGCCCCTTGGTTTGGACCGCCGTCATTGCTGCTGCGATCGTGATTCCTTTGGCTTTGGATGACGACGACGACGCCAGCTGATCTAGGCTCGATGTCGAATCAGAAGACGCGGTCACAACCGCTTATTAAACAAGAATACGAACAGCCCATCGAACCAATCGATGGGCTGTTTTCGTATGCTACCCAACTCGATTCGCGTCAGCTTCGCGATCCTCAGCGACAACGGTACAATAGTCGCAGAAGATTTCCGGAGCCCAACGCCCCTTGTTGCATCCCATCCCCAAGAGTGAATAGCTATCGTGTCGGAGGCAGAAGCGAGTTTCGATCCGTTGGTCGATCGATTGCCCAGTCGGTTTGTTGTTGGTATCGATCTGGGGACGACCAATTGCGCCGTCACCTATATCGACACCGAAGAATCCCCTTGGCAGATCCGAGTGTTGTCGATTCCTCAATTGGTCGCTGCGGGGCAAGTCGAATCTCGCGATACGCTTCCTTCCTTCCACTATCAACCCGCAGCCGGCCAGGCCAGCGGCGAAACGCTTCGCCTGCCGTGGCATCGCCACGATCCCGACCACTGCGTCGGCGTGATGGCACGCGAAGAAGGGGCTCAAACCGCAGGTCGTGGCATCGCGTCGGCAAAGTCATGGCTGTGTCACACCGGAGTGGACCGCACGGCGCCTCTGTTGCCTTGGCATGCCGTCGATGATGTTCAACGGATGTCGCCAGTCGAAGCGAGCAGCCAATATCTGGCTCATATCCGCGATGCGTGGGACGCCCAATTCCCCGATGCACCGCTCGCCGATCAGGACATCGTGATCACCTTGCCCGCTTCGTTTGACGAGGTCGCCCGCGAGCTGACGGTTCGCGCGGCGCGACAAGCGAATCTGCCTCGGATCGTTTTGATCGAAGAACCTCAAGCCGCCTTCTACGCCTGGGTCTACAAACATCAAGACGACTGGCAGCAGCGCGTCGATGTGGGTCAGACGATTCTGGTCTGCGACATCGGTGGCGGCACCAGCGACTTTACCTTGATCCGCGTCCGGGCCAGCCGGACCGAGCCCGATCAGATTCAATTCCATCGCGTTGCCGTCGGCGAACACCTGATTTTGGGTGGCGACAATCTCGACCTCGCCCTCGCCAAACACCTCGAACAAAAACTGACGCCGGGAAAAAGGCTGCCGCCGCGGCAATGGGATCTGCTGCTGTCGGCCAGCCGCGCCGCAAAGGAACAATTGTTGGGCGAAGCGGCATCGCAGCAGGTCTCGATCAGCCTGCCATCGGGCGGTTCGCGTCTGATCGCCAGCAGCTTGCAGACCGATGTAACGCAAGACGAAGTCCGCGCGTTGCTGGTCGAAGGTTTCCTTCCCGAGTGCGAACTAAGCGATGCGCCGACACAACACGCATCGGGGTTCCAAGAGTTCGGTTTGCCATACGCCACCGACTCCGCGATCTCTCGCTATCTGAGCGCGTTCCTGACGGCGCACCGCGACGACGATGGAGACGGCCTGCCCGACGTCGTCCTCTTCAACGGCGGCTTCTTCGCGTCGCCAGTCCTCCGCAGCGAAGTGCTACAACGGCTGGAACATTGGTTGGAGAACACCCCGACAGTCCTCGATAACGACCGCCTCGATTTGGCCGTCGCGCGCGGAGCGGCGTACTACGGCATGGTTCGTCGCGGCGAAGGGGTCAAGATAGCCGCGTCGCTCGCCCGCAGTTATTACATCGGCGTCGATGCCGACGCTGGCAGCGGAGAACCCCGAGTCGTCTGCCTGGTTCCCGGTGGGGCGCAGCCGGGGGAAACGTTCGAACTCGACCAATCGTTTCAGCTGACGATCTCCCAACCCGTCGAATTCCCGCTCTATGTTTCGAGCATTCGCTTGGCCGATCAACTCGGGCAAGTGCTGCCATTGGATGTCGAACAAATGAGTTCGCTGCCGCCGGTTCGAACCGTGTTGCGTTCGAAAAACCGTAGCGAAACGGGGGAGGTATCGGTCCGCCTGCGAATCGGGCTGACAGAGATCGGCACGATCGATTTGTCGTGTCACGAGATCGGTAGCCAACGCAGCTGGAAACTGCAATTCGATGTTCGATCGACCACGCAAACCGACACCCAACAGCACCTGGCGGTCGGGGAATCGGAAGGGTTCGTCGACGAAGAGACTTGGTCGCTGTGTCGGCACGCGATCGCGGAGGTCTTCAGCGAACCAGGAACCGCCAAGCCGGCACGCATCGTCAAGCACTTGGCCGAGATAATGGGAAGTTCCCGGAACGCATGGCCGATGTCGCTGCTGCGTCGGATCTGGGAAGCGTTGATGGATTTCGAATCGGGGCGACACAAGAGCCCCGCCCACGAAGCGCGTTGGTTGAATTTGCTCGGCTTTTCGCTGCGTCCCGGATACGGTTTAGCCGTCGACGATTGGCGCGTCGCTCAAACTTGGAGGACGCTGCATGGGAAACTGGCCCACAGTGGCGGCAGCATCCAATCCGAAAGTCTCATCTTGTGGCGTCGCATCGCCGGCGGTTTAAGCAGTGGCCAACAGGCGGCGATCGCCGAGGGTTGGATCGCTGCGATCCGCGGCATGCATCGAAAATCCAACGGCCGCCCCATCGGCAATGCCGCTCCCTTAAAACCCGAGGAAGCGGTGGAGGTTTGGCGCCTGCTGGGGTCGCTGGAATTGTTGAGCGTGCGAAACAAGATCGACCTGGGAAACATCATCATCGATCTGATGAACCGCAACAGCATGCGAGCGCCTCGCGATGCGATGGTCTGGGCGCTGGGACGGCTTGGTGCCCGCCAACCGTTTTACGGTCCGCTCAATACCGTTGTCTCCGCCGAGGCGATCCAACCCTGGATCGCAGCGCTGCTGAACCTTCGCTCCCGCGGCCCGGTCGAACAGTTAGCCCTCGTGCAATTGAGTCGCCGAGTCGACGATCGATATCGCGAAATCGACCCGACGACGCGTGAAGAAGTCCTCGATGCGCTTGCCAGCGATGGCGTGTCGGAACACCTCGTTTCGATCGTTTCCGACGGCGGACGGTTCAGCGACGAGGAACAGGAACAAGTCTTTGGCGAAGCCTTGCCACGCGGCCTGCGCTTGGGTTAACCGTCGGCGACCTCGCATCGTCATCCCCCCAGCGTTTTAGACGCCCACCGTTGCGGCACCGGAGCGCCCTGATATTGCCCAGGTCGGCTGTTCCGAACATCCAGACCGATCCGTACCGCACGGATTCGATGCATCCGTGATTTAATCCCGATCTTCGCCTTCGGTTGCCGCCGAACAAACGTTGCAAGGGACAGGTCGATACGATCCAATTCGCCGCGCACGAAAAACATCGCGCACGCTGCCAAACGTTCAACCCAAAGCACGCGTCTAAGAGTGGGCGTCGATCAGAGCCGACCGGCGTTGCAGTCGGTCTTCGGTCGCAAGCACTGCGTGGATTCGCAAAGGATCGAAATCGATCCCGGTCGCTTTTATCGATCGCACATGCTTGTACCACCGTTTGTCACCGTCGATCTGCAATTCGTAGACCGCCAGAAACGGCGGCTGTTCTATGGATTGCCGGCCTAACAGTCGGCGAAACATCCCCAACAATCCCATTCCATGGCGGTGCCCACCGCTTTTGAAAACAACAAAAGGTTTCAGCGACTCTAGAAACACAGAAAAATGACCATCCATCGGACCGCCATAAAAATCGACTGCGTTTCGTTCAACAACTGGCATTTTCAATCCTCCCAAGCCTGAGACGACTTCCTTGCCCGCAAACATCATGCCATCGAATTAGCTATCGAAAGAGAATCGACAGCGTTTCGAGCGAGGGCAATCAACGGACGGCGACACGTCACCCGAATCCGTCGCAGGTCCAATCGTTTCCCGCGATTGCCTATCGAATTAGCTGCTACCAGCCATTCCAACAGCGTGCCCCCGCACGCAACCGTAGTTTACCATGGCATACTGAAAAATACACAGCCGTTCACCAGCTTCCGCAAAATATAGTTGCAATACAGCCTCCACAGACGCGGCCGAAAGCGACCGCAGCCTTCCCGGTTCCACGCCGATCATCTGGCTTGTCGCGATAGCGACGATGTAGAACGAAGGATGTTGGTCCGCGAGCGTTCGGTGTGACCGCTCTGCAACCAACCGGTTAGCGTCGCGAATCAATAACTCGACGTGTTCTTCAACTCATCAAAATCAATGGGCTCCAGTTTCAATCGTCGTCGGCACTCATCCAGGATCGTCTGCGTGGCGCTGGCACCGACGCGGGTGACTCCCAAGTCGCGGACTTCCAGCAAGCGGTCGAGATCGCGGACTCCGCCAGCTGCTTTGACTTGCACCTCAGCGGCCGATTTCTCTCGCATCAATTGCAGGTCCTCCAACGTCGCGCCACCGGTCCCGTAGCCGGTCGAGGTCTTGACCCAATCCGCCCCAAGTTCGCTGCAGATCGCGCACAGCCGCGACTTCTGATCCTCGTCGAGGTAGCAGTTCTCGAAGATCACCTTCACCTTCTGACCGGCGGCGTGAGCCACATCGATGACGGCCTTGATATCGCGAGTGACGTAGTCCCAGTCGCCGCTGAGAACCTTCGAGATGTTCACGACCATGTCCAATTCCTGGCATCCGTCGTCGATCGCTTGTTGTGCTTCGGCGGCTTTGATCGCTGTCGTGTGCCCGCCGTGTGGGAACCCGATCGTCGTGCTCGTTTGAACCGTGCTCCCTGCCAACCGGTCGGCGCAGCGCCGCACGTAATACGGCAGGATGCAAACGCTAGCCACATCGTACGCCAGCGCCAACGAAATCCCCGCCTCCAGCGTTTCGGTCTTCAAGAAGGGCTGCAACAGCGAATGGTCCAGCATCTTCGCGATCTCTTCGTATCGATAATCCATGACAATTTCTTCCTTGGGGATTTCATCGGGGGTGGGGGAGGCGTCGGTTTCCGCGACTGAGATTATGGATCGAACCGGACGTCGGTTCTATATGGGGCACCAATTCCAGTGGTCCCAAGCGGTGTGCTACAATGCCCCGAAACTTACCCTCGCCGGATGCTGGCGAGTTTCAGCGCACCGAGCCACCAGGTTCAGGAAGAATCGATGACAAACGCCCCCTCCGATAAACCCAAAGTTCTGATCATCATCGGCGACGCATCCGAGACGCTCGACACGATGTACCCCTACTACCGACTTCAGGAGGCTGGCTTTCAACCCGTTGTGGCCGCTCCCGAAAAACGCCTGTATCAAATGGTGATGCACGAAGTGAAGCCGGGCTGGACGATCACCAAGGAATGGGAAGGCTACACGATCAACGCCGACGTCGCGTTTTCGGAAATCAAAGAGGAAGAATACGCGGGGATCATGTTCTCCGGCGGCCGGGCTCCCGAATACATCCGCTACGATGAAGATCTCATCCGCGTCACAAAGCACTTTTTCGAAGCGGGCAAACCGATCGCCAGCGTTTGCCATGGGGTCGAGATCCCCGCCTACGCCGATTGCGTTCGCGGACGCAAGATGGCGACGGTGCCGAAGTGCAAGTTCGACCTCGAAGTCTGCGGTGGCACGTTTGTCAACGAGGCCTGCGTGATCGATGGCAACCTGGTCAGCGGACGAACCTTCCACGACAACGGTTTCTACGTCGGTCCGTGGATCGACTTGTTATTCAAAGCACGCGAAGAAGCAACCGTCGCCGCAGGCTAAGCAGCAAGCAGGAAGTTTTCTAGTTTAACCGCGCGGGCATCGCCCCGCGTTTTTCAGGGCCGCGCGGCCCGATGGGCTCGCGGTTAAACGAAAAAATACAATACGACCTGCGTAGTCCACTTCAGAGGCCCGATTCTCGAAGCGTTTGGGAAACTGGATGAACGATCTCAATCCATACGCTTCACCGCCGCCGATCGAAGAGAGTCCCGGACTGTTGATGCACCGAGACACGCGTGTCGCTCGCGGCCTGCTGCATCGAACTATCACGTTCGCCGAACCCTTTCAGGCTCAACTCGATTACGACGGCAAGTACTTTCGACAACGGGTCTACGTCGGCCAGATCTGCGTCTGGCACCGGATCAGTTGGCTGAGGATCCATCCCCGCATCGATTTCGTCTGGCCGGCGGAAGTCGCTGGAACCGCGAAGCCCGGCCGGATCGAGATGAAGTTCAATCACCTGCTGCAGATCGTGCGATTTACCGTCTATTGCGACGGCGTGGTGATCTACGACGAACGCAAAGGTATGCTCACCACGGCGTAACCGTTCGCGGGGCGAGCGATCAGGAAACCGCCGCGTCGAGCAATTCTTGCAGGTAGCCACTGGTTGGCGTTTGCGGACCGGCGACTACGTTTTCGGGCGTTCCTTCGGCCAACAAGCGGCCGCCGCCAGCGCCCCCCTCGGGGCCCATCTCAACGATCCAATCGCAACACTTGATCACGTCCAGATTGTGTTCGATCACGATCACGGTGTTCCCCTTTTCGACCAGCGATTGCAGGACGTCGATCAAGCGACGGACGTCGTCGAAGTGCAGCCCCGTCGTCGGTTCGTCCAACAGATACAACGTGTTGCCGGTTTCCTGCCGCGCCAACTCGGTCGCCAGTTTGATTCGCTGGGCCTCGCCGCCGCTGAGCGTTGTCGACGGTTGACCGAGCCGCAGATAGCCCAAGCCAACGCTCCGCATGCTCTCGAGAATCCGATCGATCTTGACGAAGTTCTTGAAAAATTCCGCCGCGTCGTCGATCGTCATCTCCAACACATCGGCGATCGAAGCGCCTTTGAACCGCACCGCCAGCGTCTGGCGATTAAACCGCTTTCCGCCACAGACGGAGCAGCGAACGTAGAGATCGGCCAAAAAGTTCATCTCGATCTTTTCTTGTCCCTGTCCCATGCACTGGTCGCAGCGCCCCGGCTTGGCATTAAAGCTGAACCGGTTGGCGGCAAAGCCGCGTTGTTTGGCGTCGCGGGTTTCGGCAAACACTTTGCGAATCAGATCCAACGCGCCGGTATAGGTCGCTGGACAGCTGCGCGGTGTGCGGCCGATCGGGGCCTGATCGATTCGGATCAATTTGTCGATCCCCTCGGCACCGGTCAGCGATTCAAACGGCCCCGGTTTAGGCGATTGAAGACCGAGGGTGCGAGCCAAGGCGGGATAGAGCGTATCGTTGACGATCGAACTCTTCCCGCTGCCGCTGACTCCTGCCACTCCGATCAGACAGCCCAACGGGAACCTTGCGGTCACGTTCTGCAAGTTGTGAGTGTTCGCGCCGGCGAGAGTTAGCATCTGATTTTTGTCGGCTTTGCGCCGCGACTCGGGAACCGGGATCGATCGCCGCCCCGACAGATAGTCGGCGGTTACCGATCGCGATGGCAAATCGCTGTCGTCGTCCGGCGTTTCCATCTGGTCTTCAGTGATCGCCGTGATCGATGAAGGTTCGCCCGCGAACAGGATCTCGCCGCCTTGGTGTCCCGCGCCGGGGCCCATGTCGATCAACCAATCGGCAGCTCGCATCATCGATTCATCGTGTTCGACAACCAGCACCGTGTTCCCTTGCCGCTGCAAGTCGCGGAGCGCGACGATCAAGCGATCGTTATCGCGTTGATGCAAGCCGATCGATGGTTCGTCGAGGATGTAGCAGACGCCGACAAGTCCGCTACCGATGCTGGTCGCCAAACGAACGCGTTGCAGTTCGCCGCCGCTGAGCGTATCGGCGCTGCGGCCCAAGGTGAGATATCCGACGCCAACCTGAGCCAGAAAACGGAGTCGCTTGTTGATCTCGACAAGGATCGGACGCGCGATCTCGCGCTGCGAAGGGGACAATTTTCCGCCGACTTTGACACGTCGCGGCGCACGTTCGCGAACCACGCTTGCGTCGGCAGTGGCTTCGGATTCGATGTCGTACGCCGAATCATCTTGCAGCGATTGATCGCATTCGGCCTGCAAGGCGGCAAAAAACACAGTCGCTTCGGTCGCAGGCATCGCAACGATCTGGCCGATATGTCGATCGGCTAAGGTGACGCTGAGCGCTTCGCGCCGCAATCGCGATCCGCCACACGTCGAACACTCGACCGCCCCGATCCAATTGGTCAGTTGTTCGCGTCGCGCCTCGGTCAGCTTCTTTTCCCATTCGACGTTCAACATCTCGACGATCGTCGCCGTCAGCGTCGACCGCCCCTTGGCCGACAATTGATCGAGCGGTTGGTCCCATTGGCCGCCACCATCGAGAACCAGCGGTTCCAGCGTGCCGTGAATCCGCTTGCGAACCGCCGCCGAAGTTCCCTTCCAAGGGAGCATCGCCGCGACTTCGGCAGGCTGCGTCCAGTCGGGGATTAGCAGATCGGGATCATAAGCTTCCAAACGTCCCAAGCCATCGCAGTCGGGACAGGCACCGTAGGGGCTGTTGAAACTGAACGTTCGCGGCTCCAGTTCCTCGTAACTGATATCGCACTGCGGACACGCGTACCGCGAACTGAGCAGGCGTTCGTCCCAGTCGTCGGCATCGGGCAGTTCAAAGAACGCAATCAGCAACCCGTCGCTCAACTTGAGCGCCGTTTTGATCGACTCTCCCAACCGCGACTCGATCCCTTCGCGAACGACCAACCGATCGACGACCGCTTCGATCGTGTGGTTCTTCCGCGGCGAAAGTTTCGGGAGCGATTCGATGTCGTACATCGTGCCGTCGACGCGAGCTCGCACCAATCCGGCTTTGCGGATCTCCTGGAACACATCCTCATGCGCCCCTTTGCGGCCGCGAACCATCGGTGCCAACACGATCAAACGCGTCTCTTCGGCCAGGTTCATCAGCGAAGCGAGGATCTGTTCGCTGGTCTGCTGAAGAATCGCAGCCCCACAATGATAGCAGTGGGGAGCGCCGACGCGGGCCATCAACAGACGCAGGTAATCGTAGACCTCGGTGACGGTGGCGACGGTACTGCGAGGATTGCTAGCTCCCGATTTCTGATCGATACACAACGTCGGTTCCAAGCCGTCGATGTGGTCGCAATCGGGACGCGGCAGTTGGTCGAGGAATTGCCGAGCGTAGGTCGAAAGACTCTCGATGTATTGACGCTGCCCCTCGGCATAGATCGTATCAAAGGCGAGCGAACTCTTCCCGCTGCCACTGACCCCGGTCAGGACGATCAATTGATCGCGTCGCAAATCGATATCGACGTTCTTCAGATTGTGGACCCGCGCGCCGCGGATCCGCATCAACGGGTCGCCGGGAGCGCTGCGGATGTCCGAAAGGACCGCGGGTTCAAGATTTCCCAACGTGTTGGTCATGAAGGTCTCAATTCGCTGTGGTCGTTTTGACGGGTAGGCGGCTATAATTCCAGCGTCGCACAGCCTTCTCGGTCGGCGTGCACGGGCGCAACTCTGGCAAAAAGCCGATGGTTTCACCCTACTTACGGATATCAGAGCAAAAGCAAATGGATAAGCGATTTCTGACTTGGCTCAGCTTTACCCTCACTTTACTGCCAGCCCTCGCGTTGGCTCAACCGTACGACGTCGCCGCGCGGCCGATCTCGGTGCTGCGCCCCGGTACGCTCGTCGACAACGGACCGCCGGAAGGTTGGACGCATCTGATTGTCAAGAGCTTCCCAAAGGTGGCTAGTGGCGATGTCGACAAGATTCCCGAACGGGACTCGCAATTAGCCAGCCTCATGTTCACCGCGTTGGCCGCGCGGACACAACAGACCGCCGATGGATCGTGGCAACTGACCGAAATTGCTACCGGTGCGGGGACTTCGGTTCGTGGCCGAGACATGATTATCAGCTCCGATACGCAGCAACAACTGGGGGCCGATCTCGGCTTTTTCGCGCGGATGGTGCTGAAAGAGTTCGATGCCAAACAAACGCAAGTTCAATACAAAACAATCAGCCGACACTTCTTTGTCGTCGACACGATCGGTGCCTTTCGATGGAAAAACGAAAACCGATTGTTGCCTCTTCGCTACGCATTGGTTCTTCAACCGCAAACCGGCCAACTCGATACCTTCTGCTGGCTGATGGATGCCGACGCGACAGGTGTCAGCACCGCGGCGGTCGGCAGCATCCACTGGCTCCCCAAATCGCTCGTTTTCGCTCCCCAGCTGCACGTCGATTACAGCAAATACAATTTTCTGGGGATCCCATCGGACACGGCGTTTTGTTCTACCAACATCCCACCGGGTCAGGTTACGATGAACATTCCAGCCGATGCTACGCGTGTTCTCGCGCGGCCCACACTCTCGGCCGCAGAAGCCCAATCGCTGCACGGATGGTTCAATCAAATCTCGACCTCGATGCGCCCAAATTACGACCGGGCCGCTGCCTCCGATTCTGGTACGACCCAACGATGAACAACCTAAGCTCGATTCGCTTCACCGCACCTTGCGCGATCCTTGCCGCCCTACTATGCGTCCCACCGATCGCCTTTGCGGACTCGCCAGCCTCCCAACCTCCGCTGGCGATCCTCGCCCAACCTATTACGAATGTCGACGGTCAAACCCAAGCCTGGCCCGAAGTGGTGATGCAAGACGGCATGGACGCGGAACAACAGCGAAAGGTCATCGCCAGCCTAGGGCGTCGCTTTGAAGACTTCACCAAAAAGGGAATTAATTCCCCGATCGATATCCCTCGCGCGGTCAAGAAATCGGTCGATGGCGGCGTATTCCGTACGTACAGCTATTTTTTCACGGTTCACACGTCGCTGGAAACGTTGAACGATGAAAACCTTCTCACCAAGCTGTTTGCAGAAAACAAGAATGGCGAAGGAGAGGGAGAGGATCTCGGAGTGGTCGGCGATGACAAATATAGCTACGCCCACGAACCGGAATTGTTGAAACGGATCAGCCTATCGATGGTCCTCCGCAGCAACGATACGAAAACCGACGCCTCGGTTTACGCCGGGTCGATCGTCGTCGCTGCCGATCCAGAAAACCGTCAGCAAAGCAGCTGGGCACCGTTGGACAAACCCGAAGATAAGACACCTTATCTGGGAATGGGGATCTACACCAAAGCGACGCCGTTGGTGGAATTGCCCGACGTGCTGTTCTTCGAAGCGCACATGGTCTTCTACGAACCAAAAGCTTGGTTCCGCGGCAAAAATCTGCTCGGTGCCAAACTGCCGATCATGATTCAAGATCAAGTTCGCACGCTGCGTCGCGGAGTCGCTCGTTAGTTCGCTGCGTCATCGAGACGCGATCGCGATCTTAGCGACGCTCAATCGAGCTTCAATTTCCCCTCCCGTTGCCCCAGAGCGATCTCGGTCGCAACCAGTATCGCCATCGCGCCGCCACGCGTGTCGTGGCCGCGAATCGCGGTCCGGTCGAAGTAGTCGCGAAGGCTTTTTTGTTTTCCCGTCCCGGTGCAGACATCGATCAATTGGGCGTCGCTGGCGATCCGGGACTGGATCGCCGGCCAAGCCCGCTGCACGACGGGAACGTAGATCTCCGGATCGAGCCAGCCCATCCGCAACCCGCGCGCGATCGCCATCGTGGTCATGCAAGTCACCGTAAATTCGGGATAGCTTTCCGGGCGGTCGACCACCTGGTGCCACATCCCCGACCGATCTTGATACTTTCTCATCGCAGCCAAATGCGAGCGAAACGCTGTCAACATTTCTTCGCGATAGAGACTGTTTTCGGGCAACCAGGACAACGACAACGCCATTCCCAAAGCAGGAAAACCGTTCCCTCGCCCCCACGCGGTCCCCGCGGGATCGAGCGGCGAGTGTTGATGCAAACCATCGTCGCGGAGATTCAATTCCAGCATGAACCGCAGATGCCGGATCGCCATATCAAAGTAGCGTTGCTCGCCCGTCAGGTTTCCCGCCGCGACAAGGATCGGCGTTCCCATGAAGACTGCGTCGCTCATCTCGCTGTGCGTTGGCATCGCGTCGCGCATCTGACCGTCGGCCGTGAAAGCATGTTCGGCTGCCGCACGAACCAGTGCAACATAACGCGGGTCTTGCGTCCGATTCGCCAGTTCGGCGAACAACAAGTGCCCGGCGAAGACGCCACCGTTCGGTTTGTCCCCCAGTGCCGATTTGGCGCCAGCAGCGTACGGTTCCGCGATTCGTTGAACCGCAGCTAACTGTGTCGCATCGCCGGTCCGATCGCCCAATTGCAAGCGACCGATCAGAGCCAACGCCTGCTGATAGTTCACCGAATCGAGCGCGTTGCCGTAGCGTTTGCTTAGAACCGTTGCGACGCCCTTCGCCGATCGCTCGCGTCGCTGCACCAGCTCCACCTGAGCCGACTTCTCGACCGCGGGGATGGTCTGATCTCCCAGCTGATCGATCACATCGAGCAGCGAAATCTCCGGGGTCGCGATGAATTCGACCGCCGCGACCGAGCCGATTCCAGCCACCGAGGAACGTCGCAAGGCATCGGCGAACGAGCCGGTCTGAGGCTGCAAAACCCAGCGGTTCTCCGATCCGGGTTTGACCACCACAACGACGTCCGGAGCGGCTAATCCAATCGATCGCCAGAGATACTGTGTCGCAACGCGCTTGCCAGCGTAGGCCTTGCCATCGATGGGCTGTTGCAATGCCTCTGCGTTTGCATCGGCAATCCCATCGGGCGCGGACACGAGCCAGATCGCCCGATCGCGAAGCCGCAGCCCCGCGGCAAATCCGGCAGCATCCGCTTGATCAAAATAGGAAGGGGCCAACGAGGGAGATGCGATCAACAACACCCGCGAAACATTTGTGCTTGGATCGAGAAACGCTGGGGACTGGACTGATGTTAGCGGCTCTCCATCGACCGCCACGCCATACGCCTTCGCAACCGGAAGCCAGGCCTGCAATCGGTCTTCGCCCATCGCGGACGTCCGACAAACCAACCCCAACAAACCGACGGTGATCAACCGAACGAGAGGCCACGATATTCCTGGCATATAATTTCCCTTTCACGACCGCGATTTGAAGTGTCGCATCCATCGACGATGCAACGAACCGGGACCATTAGAAGGGCTACGAGGCAGCACCGCCAGATGCTGCTGCAGGAACGCTGGTTGTCCGGTGGAGGCGATCGACGCAGGGCTCCACGCTCCCCGCGTTTTTCGTGTTGATCCAATCGCCTGCGGAAGCGCCGCACTCTACAAACGGCACTGGGAGGAATCTACGAAAGGCACGAAAAACGCGGAGGAGTTGGAGAGCGATCGATCGACGCGCAACAAACGAGTCGAAAGGGTAGAAGGTCACGGGCAGCAGACAACGCCTGCGGCCCGAGGTCAAGAATCGCGGATCCGTTTCAGTCGATCAAACTCACTTCATCGATTCGGACTTCGGTTTCCGGCGATGTGGGGCCGTAGACTTTCACTTCGCTACATTCGACGGCGCTGGCGTCCTGCGAGCTGGTCAATTCCACGCGCACCAACGACGCATCGACCGCTTCGTTCAACCGCAACACATGCTCTTGTCCAACGGCTGTCAGGTCGATCGTTCCGACGTCGTAGAACGAACCGCCGCTGTTGGCGACGGAGATCGCAGCACGCGTGGCCCAATTGATCGAATCGCTCGGAGAGTACGGATTCACTGTGATGAACTGGATCTTCGTCGACGCGGCCAAGCGAATCGTCGCGTTTTCAGTCGTCGTGCCGATCGGGCTGGACCAGCTGCGCCCCGGCGAGCCATCGATCAAATGCAACGCGCCCCAATGGTATTCATCGTGGGCATTCGGTTTGGTCGAGACCGAGCCACCGTTTTGCGAGCTGGCAAAATTGGTCAGCTCCATCGGATAGTCGCGTTCGCTTTCGGAGATCTTCCCAACCACTTCGATTCGCCCGCACTCCATCGCATCGCCGCCAAAGTTCTCCAGCAGCGTAATACGCAAGTAGCGTGCTTCGACCAGAGGCTGAAGATCGAATTCGATCCACTGGTCCTGCGGGGCGAGTTCGACCGACAACATCGGCTGAAAATCGGTAAAGCTGTAGGTCGTCGAATACTCAACGCGAACGTTGCGGACCCAATTTTTTGAGTCGGGACCGCCGGCGGGATTGATCCTCAGCTGGCTGATGTCGGCGATCTGATCGTTCTCAAACGCGAGCACCACCGACACCGGATTGCGTCCGGGAACTCGGTAGATGCCGCCATCTCGCAACAAATTTTGCACGCCATGTTGCCGATCGTCCAACTGGCTCGGCGCATCGACGACACGACCACCACGATCGATCGAGGCCAAATTGTAGGGCCGGTTCTTGGCATGTTCCTGCTGGGCCAACAGGTCGGCCAATTGGCGTTCGACGTCTGCCTTCATCGAAGCCAATTCATTGAGCCGCCCCTCCGCATCGCTCAGTTCACGGTCGTACCGCCGCCCCTGTTCGGCAAGTTCCGCTGCCAGTGCGTCGGCGCGATCGTTCGCCGCATCTCGCATCGTCGCGAGGCGTTTCGCATCGTTTTTGGCGTTTTCATTGGCTCGATCCAACTGATCCGTCAACGACTTTTTCATTCGCTCTGCAGCGGCCAATTGATCGGCGGCCTGGCGAGCGGCGCGGTCCGCCGCACGCTGCAACGCAGCCAAATCGTGCGCCGATTTGGCGAGATCGGACGCCAACGCAACTCCCTTCTTTCGCTCGGCATCAAGCAACGCGGCAATCCGATCGCGATCCGCTTCGGCCGCCCGTTGTTTGTCCGCCAGCCTTGCGTTCTGGTCCGCTAAATCCTTTGCGTTTTTCATCGACTCAGCCAACTGTTTGGCGGTATCGGCCGCTTTGTCTCGCAGCGCATCCTTCTGCTTTTCCGCTTCGGCTAGCGCCTTGGCGTGTTCAGCTTGCAGATCCCGCTGTTGCTTCTTGGCGGCATCGAGCGCCGCGGCGGTGGCATCGGCCGCTTTGTTCAAAGCAGCGATTTCTTTCATCCGATCGTCGAGCTTTTCACGGAGCGCGTCCTGCTTTTGGCCAGCATCGGCAAGGGCCTTTTCGTGCTCAGCTTGCAGATCGTCGTGCGTCTTCTTCGCCGATTTGAGCGCCGCCGCAGCAGCATCCGCTGCCTTGTTAAGATCCCCGATCTCCTTCATGCGGTCGGCCAGCGAACGCTCCATATCTTGAAGCTTCTCGTTGGCGAGGTCCTTTTCGCTTGCCATCCGATCGGCCAACGCTTGGGCCTCCTGGCGTTGACGCTCGCGATCGGCAAGCTGTTTGTCCAACTCGGCCGCGCGGGCCCGCTGGGCTGCAAGCTCCGCTTCCTTTTGTTTGGCGAGATCCTTGAGACGTTGTTGGGCTTCGTTGATCTGATCGGTGACCGATTTCAGCGCCCCTTTGAGATCCTCGGGGGAACTTGCACCTTGATACTTCCCCCCCCCCAACCGAGCGATGTTCTCTAGTTGACGGCGTGTGTCATCATCGACATCGAAACCGACGACATGAAATTCGATATTGTGCCGCGCTGCCAAAATTCGAGCTTCCGATGCAGGATCGCCACCACACGTCTCCTTGCCATCGCTGATCAAAACGATTCCGGTGTAGGCGTCCATTTTGCTGTCGAGCACCTCGCCGGCCACCCGCAAGGACTTTGCGATCGGAGTCCAACCGGCGGGTTGTAGCCCCATCACAAACTGTCGCAACTCCGCTTTATCGGGCCCGCTCAACGGCGTCAGAGGACGGCCGATCTTTACCGCTTCGCATTTTTCTTCGACGTTGTGTCCATAGACGATCATCGAAGTCGGCATGCCGATTGGAATCATATCGATCAATTCGGCAACCGTCGTCTTCGCGACTTGCATTTTCGATTGCCCGTTCTGGGCCGGTTCGTTCATGCTGTTGCTGCAATCGAAGATCAGAATGAAGTCGGTGATCACATCCTTCGATCGAACACGATCCTGCTGGAATGCGGCGATCACAGCATCCGACGCCCCCGCTTTGCGAAGCTCTTCGATCTGCTGGAGATCGACGATATAGACGATCGGCGATTCTTCGATCTGCCGAATCAGCGTGGCATCGTCCACGCCCGCTTTGACTTTGTTGAGCAGTTGCTCATAAGAAACAGCTTGTTGTGCATTGGACAAGCTGGGCAAGAGGCACAAAAGCAGGATGACGTGGATGACGATCCGCCAATAGGATCTGGACGAACACATGACGAGGGGACTCCGGGACAAGGTGAACAGAGAGAAGAGAAGTGCAGCGATTTGGTGTCGATACATCAAAGAACATGCTGCCACCACAACACGCGAATTACCGCGTGCTTCCATTGGAAAAAACGAGTGGTGTCGCAACTCTCCCCGCGCCCCATCGATGCCTACAGGGGCGATATCCTCGATAGCCAAGACCGAGTGCACGAGGGCCGATGCCCGTTGATCGAGCTCCTTGCTGCGGAATTCGCCGAAGGCCGCCCAATGCTTTCAAACCACATCGCCAACGTTGCCACCTCTCCGCAACGATACAATTGTTCACATTAAAAAATTTCCAGGCACACGCACAACACGCCAACCAAAGCTTTACCCGATCGACGACAGAACACCCAGCTTCGCATCCACCAACGCAGCGACGTCTTGGACTCTGCCGCAGTTCGAACCATCCACTCCGAAAAACGAAGGTACCGCTGAAACGTATTGCTAACATTCCAACGGTGGAAGCAACTTCCCCAGGAGAGTCTGGTGGGAGGGAACTTGGCGGCCGATTCGCGACAGCGCATCACCGTCGTTCAGCGGAATGGTCGTCGCGAGCGAGAAGGTTGACGCGTGCCAGCCTCGATTCAGCGGTAGAACGCTCGCTCGAGGCGGCTGGGAAAATCAGACGCTAGCGTGTGCCGCGGACTGCATCGAAGAGAATCAAAGAATCACATTCAACCTTTACTTCTTTGCGTCGGCAAGCGAATAGATTTTAAGGTCGTCGACGACAACGTTTCGCTTCACCGATAGACGCAGCATCCTCTTGGTCGGGTGAGCGATCCCGGCGGATGAAAACGAAACGATCTGTTTGCCATCGATCGAAACGCTTAACGTGTCGCCAACGATCGTCGCCACGGCGTGATACCACTTCCCCGTCTCCAGCGCATTGGCGACCCGTTTTGTCTTCGACTTAAGCATCTTCTGCTGATCGGCGGGCAGCGTACCGGATCTGCGTTGCGTGCGAATCTTCAGATCCATCAGGCCAGTTTTTAGATCGGTGATCGCTACCGCTTTCGTCCCGATATCGACTTTGCAAAGGTGGCCAGCCCAAACCTCTTTGAACTTCAGATCGGCAAAGTTTACCCCCAACGAATCCTTATCGTCCTCGAGCATAAACTTCACCTCGACGCGGCCGTCGCGAAACTCAGCCGGCTGAACGACCGAGACGCCATGGTCGGCCGTCTCGTGGATGTAGATATACATCGCCCCATCGCGAAGATCGACCTGTTTGTTGCCACCGGCTCGCGCTTTGCTGTTGGTCTTCCAACCGTTGCCAACCTCATCGGTCTGTTCCTGCGACTCGTTTCTCTGGAAATCGTCTTCGAAGATCAACGTCGCGGTCTCTTCCGCCATCACCGAACCGCTGAACGAAACGCACACCGTGGCACAAAGCGACGCAATCAATGAACGCAGCAACATGAGCAGACTTTCTGTGTTGGGATGAGAGAAACAACGAAACCGGAATCGAGTTTGGATACGTCTGGCTTATCAAGAGCTAACCGATCGACGGACCGCGATGGACCATAAAACTTATCCCGACGACAAAATCAGCCACTCCGATGGATGCAAACCGTCGCCGCGGCCAGCTGCAAAAACGCTGGCTTCACGCACCTCGGAAACGCGGATAATCCCTGACGCAGACGCCAACCACCGCCTATTGGATGAAAACGAACTCGCGCGTGTTCAGCAGCGACCAGATGATATCGCCGTACCCGGGAATCTTGTATTCGACAACGATCTGCTTGGCCAAGCGGCTCTGATCCTCGGTCGGATACCGGCTTAAGATACTCAGAAAAATTGTCTCGATCCGATCGTTTAACGAATCGCGGCTCGTCACCTTGTCGACCAACAGCGACCCCGGTTCCAACATCATGTGCGTCACTGGACCATTGAACATCGTCAACAATTGAGGGACCGTTCCTTCTGTCGAATTGTTACCGATGATGTTTCGATCGCTCTGTCCAAACTGACGCAAAAAATGATCGGCGGGAACCGGTTGCGGCAACTCCGACGCTCGACGCAGCACGATTCGCTTGTATTCCATCATCCGATCGGTCGCCCGTTCCTCGCGGCTGTATTCGATCATCCGGGGGTAGGTCGAAACCAATTGAGCCGCGGTGACGGCGGGGGGCAATGCAATTGCGTCGCAGTAGCTTTCATCGTTGTGTCGGATCAATGAATCGGGATCTTCCAACGTCAACGTCAGCATCGAATCCCACACCTGTTCGGCCGACATCCGTCGCATCACCGGGCCCGTTACCAAATACTCAGCGGTTGGATCCTCGGGGTCGACCGCCGTCGCTTGGCGTTGGTAGATGTGCGTGTTATAGAGCATGCGAAGAAACTCTTTGAGGTCGTAATCGAGTCGCTTCATCTCCGACACCAACAGGTCCATCAACTTGGGAATCGATGGGAAAGTGTCTTCGGTGATGTCATCGACAGGATCGATCAAGCCAACGCCAATCACGCGCTGCCACATCCGATTCGCAATCGTCAACGCAAATCGCGGGTTATCGTTGGCGGTCAACCACGCGGCGAAAGCCTCGCGTCGCGTCGAATTACCGTCCATGCGAGGCATCGATCCGAAGATAACGTTCGGTTCGACCAACTGCTTCGGCTTCGCATCGTCGTAGGCGTAATCGTGTGGGAAGCGCAACTTCGCCTCCGTCTCGATCACCTCCTTGCGATTCAGATTCACCAACCGATTAACTTGGCCAATCAATCGGCGATCCGAACTTTGCGTCGCCTGTTTTTGAGCCATCGTCAATTCGCGATCGTATTTTCGCGTGCGAACTCCCCCTTCGAAGGCCGCCAATTCGTAGAACTCTCGCTGCGTCCAGCGGTCGAACGGATGATCGTGACACTGGGCGCATCCGATCCGCGTTCCCAAGAAGATGCGAATGGTGTTGTTCAGATTGTCCAACGGCATCCCATCGTCGCGCAACTTGTAACCTGCCGCCGGATTCTCCCAGACCTTCCCCTCGGCGGTTAACATCTCCCGAACCATCACGTTCCAGTGCGTGTTGTCTCGCAAAGACTGTTTGATCCACTCCCCGTAGGGACGCAGATAGTTATTGCCGTCGGGCTTGTCGACGATCCGCAAGACGTCGGCCCAGTAGTTGTAATGATGGCTGGCATAGCCGGGTGAGTTCAGCAGTTCGTCGATCAACGCCGACCGTTTGTCGGGTGCCGTTGACTTCAAAAACGCCTCGGCTTGTTCCAGCGTAGGAATCGTGCCGGTGATGTCCAAATAGATCCGACGCAGAAAGACTTCGTCGGAGACCGGCGGATTCGCTCTGGCTCCTTTGGAACGTAGATGTTCGACAACGATTTGATCGATTTGCAAAGCAACGGTTTTCATCCGATGCTTCCGCGCCGGATCGACAGGAGCCACAGTCACCTGGGTACGCGGTGCCTTATCGATTGGCAACACGATCTTTGGCGGTTTGGCTTTCTCCGCGGCAGCTTTCTTACGAGCCGCGTTGAGTGCTTTGGCACGCTGTTTGGCAGTTTGAGCGTTCAAAACCGCCGGTTGCACGAACAACAGGGCGAGCAGAAAAACCGAGAGTAACGAGAAACAGCAGCGTGTGCGATTCATATCGGGTTTCACCAGGCGTCAGAGGAGAGGCTGCCGGAGGAGAGAAGAGCGCTGTGTTTCGCAATCCATTTCGTACAGCCCAGGGGCCCAGTATATAGCGCGGCAACAGAGGGGATGGCCAACGACAAAAAAAATTGTCCCGATGCCACACGCTGGCAACGCCTACAGCCCGCATATTTGACACCCGAAGAGGAGGTTTGAGCCCCCGGTTGCTTCAAACATTCAGGGAGGCATGTATAATCAAAATCCAAACGGTTCCGATTTGCGCACGCCTGCTGCGCAGATGACTCGGATTCGCGTCCGCCGCGCAAACCACCCCTAGATTGAACACTAGGCGGACTTTCTCCCCAAAGCCCCCCACAACGACAAAGGTTACCTATATGAAGTCACTCTCCGCATGGAGCCCTCGGTTCCCATGGCTTATGGCACCCGCACTGCTGGTTGCCAGCATCTGCTCGGGGGTTTCCGGTGACGAACCGACATTGGTCTTCGATGCCGTCGGCAAACAGGTCGGCGAGATCGTTTTGGTCGCTGGGGACGAGGAGTATCGCAGCGAAGAATCGATGCCGATGTTGGGGAAGATCTTGAGCCAAAAGCATGGCTTCAAGTGCACCGTCGTCTTCTCGTTGTCCGACGACGGCAGCTACATCGATCCCAATAATTCTGCTGGCCTAACCGGACTGGCGGCACTCGATACCGCCGACCTGATGATTATCGGTACCCGCTTTCGCGCGCCGCGTCCGGAAGAAGCCGCCCACCTGACCGCGTTCATGAACGCCGGCAAGCCTGTGATCGGCATCCGCACCGCCACGCATGCCTTCAACGGCAAAGGGAGCTTCGGCGACAAGATCAGCTTTGCCGAATGGGGACGCAAGATCCTTGGCGAACAGTGGGTTAGCCACCACGGCAAACACAAATCGCAAGGCGCCCGCGGCGTGCCCGAAGCGTCGTCCGCCGATCACCCAATCCTGAATTCGGTCGAAGAGATCTTCGCTCCCAGCGATGTCTATGGAGTCATTCACCTGACCGACGCCGACCAAATTCTGATGCGTGGCGCCGTGACCGAATCGCTCGATCCCAAATCGCCTAATGTTGAGGGAGAGAAGAACGATCCAATGCAACCGTTTGCCTGGTTGCACACCTACGAAGGTCCTAATGGAACCGAAGGTAAATCGTTCTGCACCACCGCCGGCGCAGCAGTCGATCTGGTCGATGAAGATCTCCGCCGGATGCTTGTCAACGCGGCGTATTTCCTGACCGGAAACGAAGTCCCTAAACAAGCCGACGTGGCGTACGTCGATCCTTTCTATCCCAGTTTCTACGGATTCATTCGCGAGAAGGATTACTGGAAGAACGCCGACCTGCAACCGAGTGATTTTGCGCTCGGCAAATCGCCAGCGATGCCCGATCCCAAGGGCAGTCCCGCTTGGGATTTCCGTCCGACCAAGCCCGTCGCCGCCGCGGCTGACAATGCCGGATCGCTCCCACTGAAGAAGGGGCAACGGATCGCCGTGGTCGGCAACGCGCTGGCTGAAGGGATGAACCAATACGGCAATTTCGAGGCGCTGCTGCAAACGCGATTCCCCGAAAAAGAACTCATCTTCCGCAACTTCGGTTGGCCCGCCGATGAAGTCGCCAATCAACAACGTCCCGGCAGCTACACGACGATCGACGACCCGTTGGTTGTTTTTGCCCCCGACATGTTTCTCTGCTTTTTCGGATTCAACGAGTCTTTCCAAGGCCGCGAACCTGCCGCGATCGAGCGTTTCATCGCCGATTACCGCAATTACATCGAAACGATGAAGACGAAGTTTGCCAAAGATGGCAAGCAACCGACGTTTGTATTGGTCAGCCCGGTTGGCTTCGAAGCGACCGGAAATCCATTGCAGCCCGATGGTGTCGAAGAGAACAAGAATCTGGCGGCTTATACCGCTGCGATCGCCAAAATGGCTGCCGCCGACGGACACCGCTTCGTCGATCTGCACACCAAAACGAGCGAAGAATTTGCCAAGACTGCGGGCAATCAATTCACGATCAACGGCGTGCACCTGAACGAACAGGGCGATCGCTTGATGGGCGAATTGCTCGACGCGAGCCTGTTCGACGGCGAGCACCCGCTGGGCGTCGACGCCAGCAAGTTCCAAGAGGTTCGCAAATGGGTGAACGACAAATCGTGGTACCACTTGCAAGACTATCGGATGCTCAACGGCTGGTATGTCTATGGTGGACGCCGCACCTGGGATACCGAAACCTTCCCGACCGAATATCGCAAGATCCGCAACATCGTTGCAGTCCGCGACCAATACGTCTGGGACCTGGCCGCCGGGCGACCGGTTGCCGATCAGCCCGATGATTCGAAAACCGGCGAAGTCTATACGCCCGAAACGATGTTCGGCACTCGGGACGAAAACTTCCGCAAAATGCGTGAACCCGAGGAAATCAAATACCCATCGCCCGAAGAATCGATCGAGATGATGACGGTTCCCGAAGGGTTTAAGGTCGAACTGTTCGCCTCCGAACGCGAGTTCCCCGAACTGGCCAACCCGAATCAGATCGCCTTCGATAGCCGCGGACGACTGTGGGTCTCCTGCATGGCCAACTATCCCCAGTGGCAGCCCGGTTCGGCGAAGCCCAGCGATCGCTTGCTGATCTTCGAGGATACCGATGGCGATGGCAAAGCGGATAAGTGCACGCCGTTCTACGACAAACTGATCTGCCCAACCGGCTTCGAATTCTGGAACGGTGGCGTGTTGGTCGTCGACGAACCGCGGATTTTGTTCCTGAAGGATACCGATGGCGATGACCGTGCCGACGAAGTCACGCCGATCATCGATGGCATCGCGACCGACGACACGCACCATACAATGGGCGCGTGGGAGTTCTCTCACGGCGGTTTGTTGCACATGCTCGAAGGCGTCGCGCTGTCGACGACGCTCGAAACCCCATGGGGTCCGTTCCGCAACAAGGGAACCAGCGGTGGCTACATCTTCGACCTGCACTCGCTGAAGTTCAGCCACTACCGCACGCCTGGTTACGGCAACCCATGGTGTCTCGTCTTTGACGAATGGGGCAACGGGATCGTCGGCGACGGTACCAACGCCAAACAGCACTGGGTGAGTCCACTTTCCGGATTGGAAGTCAACACGCGCCGGACGATGAATCCGGTCTTCGACAACCAAGGGATGCGTCCCGCGGTCGGCAACGAATTCCTGTGGTCGCGTCAATTCCCCGACGACGTTCAAGGCCAGTTCATCTATGCCTGTGTGATCAACATGCACGGCATGCCTCGCTTTAACGTTCGCGACGAAGCGGTCGGAGCCGGTTTCGAAGGAGAACGCGTCGAAGACCTTCTGTCGTCGACCGACATGGTCTTCCGACCTGTCGATCCGAAGATTGGCCCCGACGGTGCGCTGTGGTTTGGCGACTGGTGCAACGCACTGATCGGTCACATGCAATATTCGCAGCGCGACCCGAATCGCGATCACCAACACGGCCGCATCTTCCGTTTGGTTTATGAGAACAAACCGCTGTTGGAACCGATCACGCAAGCTGGCAAATCGATCGACGAATTGCTGGAACAACTGAAGACGTATGAATTGCGAACTCGCTATCGGGTCCGTCGCGAAATTCGCGATCACGAGAAGGAAGAGGTCTACGCGGCGATCGACAAGTGGATCGATGGCGTGGACGATCCCAAACAGTTGTGCGAAGCGATGTGGATCCAAGAGAGCTTCCGCGACGTCGATACCGATCTGTTGGACAAGATCCTAGCAACCGATGAATATCGCGCTCGCGCCGCGGCGATCCACACGATCACCAACGAGATGGAGCGGATTCCGAACGCGAAGGACTATCTAGCCAAGGGCGTTACCGATCCGAACCCGCGTGTTCGCTTGGAAGCCGTCCGCGGGTTGAGCTTCCTGGGCAGCGTCGAAGCGACCGAATTGGCACTGAAGGCTGTCGACCAACCGATGGACTATTGGCTCGATTACACGCTGGAACATACGCTGCATGCGTTGGAACCTGCATGGAAGTCGGGTGAAGGGAACGAAGGCTTTTTGGCAAACAGCTCCGAAGCCGCTGCCAAGCATTTCGATCGCTTCCGTAAACTCAACGGTCCCGGTGGCGCCGCGGTTCTGCCGTTGGAAGTCGCCGACGATGTCGACGCTTCGGAAAAGGACCGCAAGAACGCGATCCGCCAACTGGCGAAGCTGAAAGGCGGCCATGCCGGCCGTGGCGTCGAGGTCTTCAAACGCGTCTGTTCGGCATGTCACATGGTTGGCGATGTCGGCAAGAAATTTGGTCCCGATCTGAGTGACATCGGCCGTCGGTTCAACCTAGAACAGATCATCAGCTCGATCATCATGCCCAACGAGGAGATCTCCAAGGGATACGAAACGGTGATGGTCCTGACGATCGACGGTGCAACGCACAACGGCTTCATCCTGAGCGAGGACGACGAGACGTTGTCGTTGGGAATCGCCAATGGCAAGCAGATCGACGTGTTGAAGGATGACATCGACATCCGCAAGCCGATGAAGGCGAGTTCGATGCCGGAGGGCTTAGTGAAAACGATCGCTCCTGTCGAATTCCTCGACCTGATCGCTTACTTGCAAAATCAGAAAGCGGTTGCATTTTCCAAGAGCGACGATGGGTGGATTCGCAGCACCGAAAAGAACCCGCCGCCGATGCGAACTCACGGTGAGTTTAAAGAGATCTCGCGCGATGCCGAAGTTAAATTGGGCGACGCGTTTGGCAATCGCGATTGGAACAACGATGTCCACCTATTCCTCAATCCTTTGAAGCGAGCGAGCTGGGATTTCAGTTTTCATTCGCAGCACGATGCCGATAATCCAGCGCTGACGATTCGGTTGGCCGAGGAATCGGAGGTTCGGCACATCGAATTGAAGAACCGCTTGGAGAGTGAGTTCCACAAGCGAGCCGAAGGCTTGACCGTTTGGACCTCCACCGACGGCAAGGACTATCAAAAGGTCTGGGCCGCGGAGAAACCAGCCGGAACGTATTCGATCGATCTGCCCGCCGGCACGCGAGCAAAATACGTCCGCATCGGCCTCGATGGCAAAGGAACGTTCCACCTGTTCCAAGGCGTTATCTACGGCAAATAGCGCCGCATCCCGCAGGGATCGAAGATGGTTGCCGGAGGTCGCCGCGCAGCGGCGCACCTCCGGAATTTAGGTTCCTACGCGCACGCCAGATCTCGAAGGGATCGAAGATGGTAGCCGGAGGTCGACGCGCAGCGGCGAACCTCCGGAACACGACGTACGCGCGCAATCGCTCCCGCAGGGAGCGCAGTTCGATATGCGTCCCCGTCGGGGGCGGCGTTCGATATCGCGAATCGGTTACCGGTGGTATTCGCTGCGCTCAAACCACCGGCTACCTTTTGGAGCGGCTTCGCGGATAGAATAGATGCGCACCAAATCCCGCAGGGATTGCAGATGGTAGCCGGGGCGTGGAGACGTTAGATCCACGGAATTCGAAACTCTTGACGAGTTCCGCAACGGGCGGATTCCGTTATCGCCGTTCCTTCTTAACCGCCGGTGCTCTCGAGGTCTTTCATGTAGACCGCGAGCGTCGTTTCGAAGGTGTTGGCGTCGATTTTGTAGTGTGGATCCGAATCGGTGTATTTGTTGCAGTGTTCAACCAACACGCGATAGAGGAAGCGGAACAGATGCCGTGGGACGCGCAACGATTGCATCGCGGCTAACAGCCGTTCGTACGAGATATTGTCGTCGAACAGATTGCGTGGTTCAGGCGATTGCCCCTCCGCCGCACACGCCATCAAGCGCGACTGTGCGAGGTCGTAGAGCGCTTCGCCGGTCCAATGGAAGCTGGGGATCAGGTTCTGTTTATCCAGCCGTGCCCGTTCGTGGAACTCTCGTGTTTCGCGTTCGACGTCGCGATGTAATTCCTGCGGCAACAGCAGCTTCAGCCCAACGCCCGAATGCTTCAGCAGCTTGTTGTCCAACAGCGGCCAGACGAAGCGACGCATCAATTCCGGCTTGCCGCCCATCAGATGCGGTTCGTCGACACGATCGATCAGCACGATCACGCCGGAGAATCCGAGTCGAGCCAACAGCGACTGGAATTTACTGAGCAATTCATAACGGTCATCGGTGCGATCGAATCGCGGCAGCGGTTGACTGGCAAGTTCGCTGAAAGGAATCGACAGCAATGTCTTGTGCAGTGCATGGGTATCGCGTTTACCAACACGCATGTGTTTCCGAATCCCACGGGCCATCCACCAGCACCGCAGCCAACGCAACTTGTAGTGCGCGGCACCGGCGAAACTGATCAACAGAAACAACGCAGCCGAAAATGCTGGGCTGAGCCGGTCGGTATATGCCAACCAACCACTCAGAACCACGGCGACAACCAACGCGGCAATCGCCAGCCAGAAATCCCAGCGGACAGCCCAATTGCGGTAACCCAACTTCTTCCGCAGCCCATTCCAACGCTCGGGGAAGGATTCGCCAGTCGATTGATCGTAGGCAAGGGCCAGCAGCAGCAGGTCGCGGGCTTGATGGCGTTCCAATTTTCGGAGGTCTTCGTCGCGGACTTCGGTTGCCACCGAATCGTTGGCGTTGTTCTGATCCAACACGCGGTCGACTAATCGCGTGACGCCAAGGCACAAGATCGCATCGATATGATCCCACAACCGCCAGGCGTCGAGGGTCTTTTCAGGCTTCTTGGCCAAACGCCGGGGCAACCGTTCCTGGAAATGGTCCAAGAAGGGATTGAAGTCGTCGTAGCGGATGACAAATGTGCGGTTGTTCAAGTGCTGGCGATTGTAGCGATCCAGATGCCTATCGATCTGCAATCCGATCGCGGTCTTGCCAGCCCCCTTGGCTCCAAACACGATCGCCGTGCTTGGTTCCGATGGATCTCCATAGACCTTATCCCAGACAGGATGATAGGCGCTGGAAATGCAAAACTCTTTGAAAACCGGATCGGTTTGTGCATCCTCTTCAGCGAAGGGATTGCGGCTGATACCGTGATGTTCAAGAAAGGAATGGATATTCATAGGTTCGCCGATATCGGACGTGAGACGCAGGTCGCGAGGATATTTTCAAGTTGGTGAAGCATACTTTGGGCTGCACCATTTCGCCGAGCCAAGCGGCAGCGGATCGGAAGGTTTCAAGGGAGCGAGAACTACCCAATCGTCGCAATCGCTAAACCCCGCTCCAGCGTACCTATGAAAATCGCTCGGCGAAATGCCCCCGCCGAGCGATGTTTTATCGAGGTCGTGCAATCTATCGTCGCTTTGCCGACCCCCGATTGCGATTCTTGTTCCCAAGCGGCGTTGGGTACGAGCAAACAAAGTCTGCCACCCAGCCCGCGATATCTACTTAATGCCCTTGAGCATCGCCTTGAAGGCATCCTTGTTTTCGTCGACGATCGCTTTTGGACCTGTCAGTTTAATGAAATACTTGCGACCATCGTTGACGACAATCGCCCCCAGCATTCCGTAGTCTTCGCGTTTGACTGTCTTTCCAGGAGCAAACGGGCCGCCCCCCATCGATTCTTTGAACGTGCCTTGCAGTTCCACCAAATGAACTTCGTTCCCTTCAACGTCCAGCTTTTCGATCTTGGAAGTCGCCTTGGCCGATCCACCCCCCGGAGCGGTGAACTGCCCGATCCAACGATCGATATTGGCCGTGATATCGCCACCAGCAGCCATCATTGTCAACCGCGCCGGCGCCTCGACACCTTCTTTGCTGATCGAGTATTCCCTCTCTACGATTCGCGAACGAGGTTGAACCGCCTTCCAAGCTGCAGGGGTTTCCATTTTGATCGCGCCGCCAAACGCTTCGACAGTCTCGGCGTAGCTGTTCGCACTAACCAACAATTGACTGAGGGTAAAAATTCCGAGGAAAGCAAAACGTCGCATTTTGAAAGACTCCGAAGGGTCGGTGGGGAAGGGTTGATTTTCGTTTCGCAAGATTTTAGCCCGCAGCGGAGCAAAAAGCCAATCCAACCAGGCAAGTTCCTCGCGTTTGAATCCGCCGCTGCAAGTCGCTCGCACCGTGTCGCACACTGCGAATTCGGGGCGATCGATCGACTAATAAAGTGCGGACGCAAGCTTTCGGCGGTATTCGCCCGTCAGCGGCGAATCGTCGGGGAGCGAGCGGAAGATGTCGATCATCAGCAGCCGAGCGTGATCGCGTTCGTCCCCCTTGGTGCTTTCGACGACTTCCAAAGCCAGATCCAACGCGGTTTGAAAATTGCCCGCCGCCGCCTGCTTGCGGGCGACTTCGATCTTCAAAGACACATTGCCAGGGTCGGCAACCAATTGTTGCTGCAGTTCCTGAAGATCGCCCGCAGGAACCTCAGCGGCCAACGTCAGCCGCGACTTCAGTTGTTCGGCATCGGGGTCGAGAAATCCGCGTGACTCCAGTTCTTCCAATATTTTCGTCGCCGCCGCGACATCTCCCGACGCAAGGGATGCGCGACCAACGCCGATCTTCGCCGGCAGGTCCTCGGGATCGTCGTCGAGCATTTGTTGGTAGATCTTCAGTGCGGCTGCGGGATCGGAATCCTCCATCCGCTTGGCAGCTTGGAACTCGTCGGCGGCAACGATCCGGCGAAAGAACATTCGCAACACAGTCTCGCTGACCGCCCCTTGCAACCCATCGATGATCGCACCGTCGATGACACCGAAGAGCGCGGGGATTCCAGAGACACCAAACTCCGTGGCCGCCTGCTGGCATTGATCCGTATTTGCTTTGGCAACCATCACGCGGCCGGCAAACTCTTCAGCCATCTGTTCTAACAGCGGCGCAAGCGCTCGGCATGGCTGACACCAATCGGCCCAGAAATCGACCACCACCGGGACGGACCGACTCCGCTCCAAGACATCCAGTTCAAACGTTTCGTCGGTTGTTTCAATCAAGTTGGATTCATTCATGTAAGCATTCTGACATTTTAAGCCGTCGAATACCACAGCCTCACTCTTGGTCAAACGACCGCGTCGGGTCGAGCCGCGACGCTGTAGAACATTGATGTGCGTCGATCGTGCAAACGCCGCCAGCAATCGATCAGTAGCGCGTGGCGCTGACGGGGAAGACTTCTTCTCCGCTAGCGATTTCGCCAGTCCGTTCGGATCGAACGTCGTCGGACATCAGAACACGCTGAAAAAACAGCATCAACAGGGTGCAAAGGTAGCGCCGGCCCATCTGTCGCATCCGCAAATTGGTCGCGCCCCACGTGCGTCCCTCCCAGCGAATCGGCACTTCGGCGATGCGGTAGCCGCCGATCAACGCACTCAACGACATCTCCAACGTGATATTGAAGTGGCACGATTTGTAAGGACCGCAGGTCGCAATGACGTCGCGTCGGTAGGCTTTGAATGCGTTGGTCAGGTCGTTCAAATCGGTCCAGAACATCCACCGGATCGTATTGTTTACGATTCGGTTGACAACAAGTTTCACGCGTGGATAGCGGTTGACGCGGGCACCGGCAATAAAACGCGATCCGAAGGCGCAATCGTATCCCGACTGGATGGTCTGGTAGTACATCAATGCGTCTCCGGGATGATCGGATCGGTCTGCCATGTAGATGATGACCACATCGCCCTGGGCATAGTTCAATCCGGTCCGCACCGCGCGGCCAAAGCCTGCCGGAGGTGTGCGGCGAATCAACCGCACGCCCGGCCATCGCGCCGCCCGTTGCAACACTTCCGCCTCCGTCGCGTCATGGCTGTTGTCGTTGACGACGATCAGCTCGGTTCGAATCTGGTTCCGGTCGACAAGGCATTCCATCAAATCGTCGATGCATGGCCCGATATTGGCCGCTTCGTTGTGCGCTGGCAGCACAAGCGTTAATTGCGGACGTGGCTCAATCATTTAGCAACACTCGAGGACGGTAAACTTCTAAGAAGCAGCTTTGAGGGATTTCACGTGTGCCATACGATTTGTCGAGCACCGCGCCATATTGTTCGCTCCAGTTCTCATCGAGTCCTTCCCATGCGAGTAAGATCGCGGAATAGTCGATTGTTCGGTCTCCCCAAAACAGCTCCCGATCTTGGCAGAGCAGCGTTTCACGGCCACTCAAATACACATCGAAGACATATGACAAATCCGCCATATATACGCCCTCCATTGGCAGATCGTCTAAGACCTGGGCAATAAATGTCTGCGCGTGATACTTCGGGTCGCCCCAATATCGTAAATAGAGATACGACGACCTCAAGCCGGCGCCGGGAAGCGAGAGCCCCAGCATCAACAGCGCACTGCCCAAGTAGACGATCTTGCGCCGAGAGCATCCAGCGACCTCGCGATCGCTTGCCTGCTGGGGATCGCTGCCAACTGGCGATCTGCCCGCCAACCAATCGACAGCAATCGCCAAGGCTCCCATGATCCAAAAAGCGGGATAGACCCAATAGCCTTTGGTCGGATGGATCCCCGCAACAACAGCGGTCAAATAAACACTCGACCAACACAAGGCGAGATACCCGATGGCAAAGCGACGTGGTTTTGTGTAGAGGATCACGACGGAACCGGCGATCAGCGCTGTTGCCAAGAGCAAGCATTGCCACAAACCAGCGAACTCAAACAGCAACACGGCGTGATGTCGCAGCGAATCCCATGGGAACAACATTCGGCTGCCGAGCCCCGGCCCCGCGCGATCGACGACATTCGAAAAAAACTGACTCTTGAATTCGTAGGGGTACATCGCGATCAACGGTGCCCACAACATCAGGACACCGCAGGTCGATAGCCCGAACACAATCGCCCGCTTCGCCTTTTCCAAAATCGACGCTCGCACCGCCACAATCGCGACTCCCGCTTGGATGGCAAAGACCAACGCAAACGGATGAAACAGCGCGCCCAAGCCGCAGAACAGTCCGCTGATCGAGAGTTTCGATAACCGTCCGTCGGCGAAGAATCGAATCAACATCAGGATGCACAGCCAGCCACAAACGGCGCACAGCAAATCGGGGCGGACCACCAAGCCGGTAAACATCAACGGTCGACCGATCGCCATCAACGTTGCTGCCAACAATGCAGCGGCATCCGAGGTGCCCAATCGCTTGCACAAACCAAACGTCAAGGCAATCGTTGCCAAAGCGGCGAGAAACAACGGAATTCTCGCGGTGGGATACCCCGCGGGAAAGATTGCGAAGAACGGAGCCTGCACATAAAACAATGCCGGTGGCAGCGTGAACAGGCAGCGATCGGCATTCTCAAAAAACGTGTCGCGGTTCCGTGTTGGAAGATAGGGGAGCCGCGGAATCCCTTCCTGCCAAACCGTATACCCGGGAGCGGCAAACCAATGTTCATCGTGTCCACCGGGCATATGGATCAACGCAGGCAGGCGGAGTGCGACAAATAATAATACCGGGATCAACCAGAGGCGTCGCGCGCAAGCCGATTGGTTCGCCGATCCGACGGAGATCTTGTCGAACGTGTTGCGAAGCGAATTCAAGTCGAACTCTCCAACCAGTTTGAGTTGGCGGTCGCATGCGCGGCGATTTCATCAAGGATTTGCGAAACGGAGACTTGAGGCTGCCAATCCCATTGGTCCTTAGCGCGACTCGAATCCAACACGATCCAGGGGAGATCAAAGGGGCGAGTCTCGTCGGATGCCTCGATCGTGTGAGGGCCAAATCGATCATCGCACCACTGCGTTAGCTGGCGAAGCGAGATCGCGGATTCGATTCCGCCACCGACATTCATCACGGGAGAGCGATCCGGCCTCACACCTTCGGTCATTTGCAGATAAAGCAATCGAGCGAGGTCTTGGGGATGAAGGCAGTCGCGGACCTGCGTTCCCTGGCCGCCAAAGCCGATGTACTTCAGCGGTTTGCGCCGGAGGTGCGAGTTGATCCAAAATGCAAAAATCCCTTGATCGATTCGTCCGAATTGACCGGCGCCGGCAAGCACGCCGCAGCGGTTGATCCAAACGGGGAATCGATAGGCCAATCCGTATTCCAAAGCCATCGTTTCGGAGGCTAGCTTTGTGGCGCCGTACAAAGAGATGGGTGCCTGCGTCGAAAACGCTTCCGAAATCCCCTCAGTGGACGCCCCAGCGATGGAGACGTTCGGTTCCAGGTGAAACGCGTTATCGTCGATTTCCAATGGCAAGCGTTTCAGTTCCGCGATCGAATAGACTCGGCTCGTGCTCAGCAGGATCAGCCCGCTGCGATGGCTCGCACAATGCTCCAGCAAATTTAGCGTGCCCATCAGGTTGGTTTCGACGACTTGGCGACCACTGTTGCGGCCATCGACACCGGCAACGACCGAAGGTAACGCTGCCGCATCGATCACCCAGTCGCAAGGCCCGACCGCGGCAAGATCGCTCGCGACGCGTAGGTCTCCATGAAATAGCCGGACGCCACGCGATTGCAAAGGCTGCCAATTCAGCGCGCTGCCTGTTCGCGCAAGGTTATCGATCCCCTTGATTTGGAGCGAAGGCTCGATATCCAGTAGCGTTCGGGCGACCGACGCCCCCACAAAACCACAAACGCCAGTGATCAGCACTGTAAAATTCAACCCAACCCCACACCGTCGCGACGCATGCATTGCCATTTTCTCGACCGACAATATAAAGTTTTGCCCAGCATTCGGCGAGAGGCCGCATTCCGCCACCAGGCCTAGTTCTTATGTTTTGGCAAAAGTGAACAGAGGCGAATAGGCAGCACGGCGTGAATTCCACCGATCGCTCGTGGTTACAGTCCAATCGCCAGTAGAAAGATTGTCGGATCGGGTCGTCTTTGCCGATAAGCGAAGAGATAAGGCGCTCGACAAACTTGGCATAGCTGTCATAACGAATTCCTTGGAACGTCTGCGACACTCAACTTCTAACGTTAGTAAGAATCCAATGACGCCCACCGCTCAACTCTGCTTGGTCCTTCACAACCATCAACCGATCGGAAACTTCGACGGTGTTTTCGAGCAAGCCTACCAAGACAGCTATCTCCCGTTCCTCGAGGTCTTCGAACCGTTCGACCAACTGAGGATCTCGCTGCACACCAGCGGTCCGTTGATGCTGTGGTTGGCCGAACGACATCCGGAGTATCTCGACCGCGTGCGGACACTCGTCCAACAGGGGCGTGTCGAAATCATCGGCGGACCGTTATACGAACCGATCCTCTCGATGCTGCCCAGTCGAGACCGGATTGGACAGATCCGCGCCTACTCGCAATGGATCCACGAGCACCTGGGGACAAAAGTTGCCGGCATGTGGACTCCCGAGCGCGTTTGGGAATCGCACTTTGCCAGCGACCTCGCCGATGCGGGAATCGGCTACACCGTGCTGGATGATTTCCACTTCCACGCCGCCGGACTCCCCAAGGAACAATTGACCGGATATTTTGTCACCGAAGAGGATGGCCGTTTGTTGCGGGTCTTCCCCGGCAGCGAACAACTTCGCTATCTGATCCCGTTTGCCCCCGTCGACCAGACGATCGATTACATCCGCGGCGTCTCGCAACATCAGCCCGGCAGCGTCTTCGTCTTCGGCGACGACGGCGAAAAATTTGGCACATGGCCCGACACGCAACAGCACGTCTACGGCGACGGCTGGCTGCAGCGTTTCTTCGAAGCGTTGACCGACAATCGCGATTGGTTGGCGACCAATACGCTGGCGCAAGCTATCGATAGCACGCCGTCGAAAGGCAAGATCTACCTGCCCGATTGCAGTTACCGCGAGATGACCGAATGGTCGCTGCCCGTGGCGCAACAGGTGCAATTCGAAGACGCAACACATGCATTGCAGAACGATCACGAGCGTTGGCAAGCGATTCAACCCTTTGTTCGCGGCGGTTTCTGGCGGAACTTCAAGGTGAAGTATCCCGAAGCGAACGAGATGTATTCACGAATGCTTTCGGTCAGCCGACGATTGGCCGACACGGAGGGAGAAATCGACGTCGACGCGTGGCGATCGGCTCAAGACCATCTCTACCGTGGCCAATGCAATTGCTCGTACTGGCATGGTGCGTTTGGCGGGATCTACCTCCCGCATCTCCGCAACGCGGTCTACCACCATTTGCTCACCGCCGACAACATCTTGAATCAGCAGCGTTACGGATCTGCGGCGTGGGTCGAAGCAACCGTCGAAGATTACGATTTTGATGGCGACCAAGAGGTGCGGCTGTCCAGCGACAAGATGGTCGCTTGGATGGCGCCAGCCCGCGGCGGGCGGATGTACGAATTGGACATGCGATCGACAGCCCACAATCTGTTGGCAACGATGCAACGTCAGCCCGAATCGTATCACCGCAAGGTCCTGGCCGGTCCCAGCGTCGATGGCGACGCGGTCGCCAGCATCCATGATCGGGTGATCTTCAAGCAGGAGGGTTTGGACCAGATGCTGCAGTACGACCGCTATCCGCGGAAGTCGCTGATGGATCACTTTCTAGACGAAGACGCAACGATCGACGCGGTCAGCAAAGGGGATGCGATCGAACGTGGCGACTTCGTCGACCTGCCATACGAAGCGAAACTCCGCCGCGCGGCCAATCGAATCCAGGTTCAAATGCGTCGCGACGGCAACGCCTGGGGAATTCCGCTGTCGATCACTAAAGCTGTCACGCTGGCCGGCGGAAGCGATGAATTGGAGATCGCTTACCTGTTGGAAGACCTGCCACTAGACCGTCCCTTGCACTTTGCCATCGAACTCAATTTCGCCGGCCTGCCATCGGGAGCCGACGACCGCTATTTCAGCGATCTGCAAGGTGAACGCCTGGGACAATTGGGAAAGCGACTCGACCTGCATTCCGCCTCCGGAATCCAGTTGACCGACGAATGGCTGGGAGTCGATGTCGGACTTTCGATCGATCGCCCCAGTGGATTGTGGGCCTTCCCCGTCGAATCGGTCAGCCAAAGCGAAGGGGGCTTTGAGTTGGTGCATCAAAGCGTCTGCGTGATGCCTCACTGGATCATCAACTGCGAAAACGACGGACGGTGGGCCGTGACGATGCGGTTGTCGATCCGCGACCGAAATGCCAAGTCCAGTTCGCAGCAACACGATGTCGACCAAGCGGTTGTTGTCTGAACCACCCCAGGCATGCAACAGGTGCCGCATCGCGGGGCAGATCGCGCCGCGGTGAACCGATGCCAACGGCAACGAACTATCCGACAGACGACAGCGATCAGCTGTTGTTATCGCTATCGTCGTCTTTGGTCAGTTGATAGTCTTTGATCTTCTTGTGCAGCGTATTGCGATTGATTCCCAATTGGGCAGCCGCTTGTTTTTGGACGCCGCCGCAGGCCTGTAGCACTTGGTTGATCAGTTCGCGTTCGACGCGATCGACGATCTTCGAATGCAGGTTCGTCTTGTCGTCGGCCAATTCGCTGAGCCCCTGTTCGACGACATCAACGGTCATCGAATCGAGATCGGCCGGCCCAAACGATGTCCGTCGCGGTCCGCCGTTGCGTAGCCCGGTAATCTCCGCAGGCAACAGTTCCACCGTCAATTCATCCCCTTCGGCCATCACGACGGCGCGCTCGACGTAGTTCTGCAACTCGCGAACGTTTCCGGGCCAATGGTAGCTCTGCATCGCTTCGATCGATTCGGGCTGAATGTGTGTCACATAACGATCGTTTGCTTCGCTGTAGATGTTCAGGAAGTGAGCGACCAGCGCGGGGATGTCTTCGCGTCGATCGCGGAGCGGCGGGATCTCGATAGGTACGACATTCAGCCGCCAGTAGAGATCCTCGCGAAAACGCTCTTCGCTGACTTCGTTGGCCAATTCGCGGTTACTGGCCGCGATCACGCGTGTATCGACCGAGATCGTTTGCGTATCACCGACGCGTTCGAATTCGCGTTCCTGCAGCACCCGCAACAGCTTGACTTGCAGTTCGAGCGTCGTGCTGTTGATCTCGTCCAGGAAGATCGTGCCGCTGTGAGCCGCTTCGAAACGCCCGGTCCGATTGTTGACCGCACCGGTAAACGATCCGCGAACGTGTCCGAACAGCTCGCTCTCCAACAGGCTTTCGCTGAGCGCCCCACAGTTGACGCGGACAAATGGGCCGTTGGCTCGTCGGCTCAAGCGATGGATCGCCGTAGCGATCAATTCCTTGCCGGTCCCAGTCTCGCCCAGCAACAAAACCGAAGCCTTGCTTTGCGCAACACGGCGCGTGATCCGATACACCTCCTGCATCGCAGGCGATGTACCGATCAGCTCGGGCAGCGGCGATCCATCTTCCCCGCTGAGTGAGATTCCAAAAGATGACATTCTTTGTGCCAACCTGGGCAGCAGGTGGGCCTAGAGTGGAAATCGGTTAACAGCGAAGCTCAGCGAGATGTTGCATTGGCTCGCTGTTCCATCGCATCCAAAATGACTCCTAATGCAGCGCGGTCCGAATCGTCGGCCGCTGCGTTGTAGCGTTCGTACTGGCGGGCGACCGATTGCCGATCGATGCGAGTGCCAAACCTTTCGACCGACAACCTGAATGCCTCAGCAGCCGATTGGCGGATCTTCAAAGGTAGGGCCACTGAATCGACCAGATTCGCCAGCGTCAGCTGCGAACTCGGCGTTCCCAGCGTTGACAATAACGACAATCCCGCCGTACTGAAGCCCCCTGCCTGGATTGCGCTGGTAAGTTCTTGCTCATGCGAGCGAAAATCGTACGGATTATGGGGTTCGTCGGGGCTGGCGACTTTGGCCAGCGACACCATCGCCGCGTCGGTGTACCGCCGCCGTTCCTCTGCGGTCAACGCGGGCATTGGTAAACTTTGTGTCAAGTCGCGAATCATCAGAGCTAATCCCTGCGGCGAGGTAATATCCTCCACTACTGCTACTGGAGCGGGCCAGCGAGTGCCCAGATTTTGGGCAACTCGGTTTCGCTCCTCCCGAACCGCATGCTTAGCTCGTATTTGGCGAAACCGTTCCCCACGCGATGTGTCCAGACGAATCTCGGTTCGACGGACGCGAGGGAGCCCCGTTTCGTTCGGTTCCTCCGCCGCAGCGAGCGCCGATTCAGAGCCGGCAACATCGACAATAATTTTTTTCGAACGATCCAAAATTGGTTCGCGAAGGTCCTCGTCCCAGAGCGTTTTGCCCAGTTGGCAGTAGATCAAGATCGGCACCTCACCTCCCAACGGACGCCTTCGGATCAGATCGACCGTCTCGATGATAGGCCGATCGTACGGCTGGCTGCTGCAGACCACCAACTGAATGTCACCGCCAGCATCGATCCGTCGCAACAAACTTGCGACCGATGAAACAATCTCCACGTCGTAGCCAAGCGATTCGAGCCAGCTGAGTTTATCGCGGGTTAAATGTCGCCGCGCCTCCAAGATCAGCGCGGTCGGACGTCGCTGCAACGCCGACATCTCCAACCAGCGATGCAACAGTTCGCTGCTGCCCGAATAGCCTTGGCGATAATCGATCTCCGAAGCCGCAATCGCCGCTTCGTAGCGAACTCGCGGCGTCGAATGCATCGCCGCTTCGACCAACCCAGTCGGCGTCGCCCCGTTTGAGAGCAGCAAGCCCTTCGCTGCAGTCTGCTTCAGCAACCGGATCGCTGCGATCGACGCGTACTCATTGCGACGCTCGATTGCCGCTGCAAGAGCACGTTGCAACAGAGTCATTTGCGCTTCGTCCGGCCCCGATTCGCCATACCGAGCGGCAAAGTCGTCCGCCGAACCAAAGTCGGCGTTTTGCATGATGCGATACGTCAGATCGGCAATCTCTCCCGTGATGCGAGTTTCCGCCGCCGATCCCTGCACGCGGCGGTATCGCGTCGCTGCGTCAGCCGCTGCGCTGGCCAACGCCAAGCGTCGTGGAACTTCCAACCATTGCAACGTCTGTTGGTCGTCCTCCAATTTCCAAACGCGTTGCACCGCGCCGTCGTTTGCTGCTCGACTGGCCCAATCCGCTGCCCGATCGACTCGGCTGCCAAGATAGATCTCCGCTTCCTCCACGCTCGGTATGCCGCGCAGTCCAGCGGCGGCGAAGGCCTTGCGGGCTACATCGCGCTCTTCCCCGCTGGCCTCGGTCGCATGATAGGCCGCCACAAAATCGGGCATCGATCCGGCGAGATCCAAATCAAGCAAAGCCTGCACCGCGCGAGCTCGCGTCGACGGTTTCCCGTGCAAAGCAAATTGACGCATCGCGACGCCCCCCTGGTCTTCAAAGCGGCGCAACATGTCGAGCAATTGCGTCCGCGAAGCGACAGGTTTATCGGCGACATAGGCTGCGGCAAGTTCCGCCACCGACGCCAAACCGCCGTTACGCAGATTGGCGATCGCGTCCAAACGCTCCCCTTCGCTGGCGCTGTCCAAGCGAGCAATCTCGCGGCGAATCCGCTGCCGATCTTCGGCATATTTCTGCGCCCCGGCGATCACTTTGCCAATCGCGTCGCGTTGGGCATCGCTCAACTCCGGATACTGTTGAATTCTCAGCAGATAGTTCGATCGAATCGTGCTCGCGATCGTTGCCGATTCCGCATCCGAAAGCTTCTTGGCGGACAACAGGTCTAGAAACGCAGCGACCTGATCCCAGTCGGCGATTTGGACGGCGCTACGAATCGCCAACGCCAATTTCTCATTGTTCCCGCGTGAATAACGCTGCAGTTCGAGGACCAACGGATCGGGCAACGCTTCGACCTCGGTCGCAGCCTGACCGGCCGCTGGCGCTGCGGGCTCACCAAACGGAGCGTTCCCGGCGGGCATCGCCGCGGCACCGCCAAACGGATCGGCTCCGCCCGCTGGCGCAGCGAAGGGATCTTGGGCGCGAACCGCCAGCGGAGCAGCGGCTATCCAGGCGATCGCGACGATAAGACAATGAGGCTTCATGACAAGGCAGACCTTGGGTGGAAAGATATGCCTGTATTCTAGTCTCTTTTTTCGCAGATTCTTGCTCTCTTTTTTGCCCCCACCCAACGTGGCGAAATAATCGGCCCGTTCGTTGCCACCGGACGACTCGCACTCCCAAATGGAGTACGAGTGAGAGAACACGGCAAGCCAGTTTAGGGGCTGCCCGATCGGATCCAACCGCCGCTAGGAAAGCAGCGCGCCCCAGTACGCCATCTGCTGGCGGACTTGTTCGGGCGCCGACGATCCAAAGCTAACATAGGCTCGCACCGCATTGGCGGTTCCAAGCACATCGAAGATGGAATTGTCGACCGAGACGCCTGCTTCTTGCATCACATCCAACGGCATTTCGGAGAGCGGGATCTTGCGTTTCATCGCCTCGCCCACCAACGAACCGACCAAGTGATGAGCGGTCCGCTGTGGCAAGCCCTTCTTCATCAGGTATTCCATCAGCGTCGTGGCGTCCAAATACCCATGCTCAAGTCGCGATGCGATCCGATCGCGCTGCAACGTGCTGCCCGAGACGATCGGAATCGCCAACTGCAGACACGCGATCACGGTGTCGAACGAATCGAACAACGGCGGTTTGTCCTCTTGCAGGTCGCGGTTGTACGCCAACGGCAAGCCTTTGATCAAAACCAACAGCGTCTGCAGATTGCCGACGACGCGCGCGGTCTTGCCACGGGTTAATTCCAGCACATCGGGATTGACCTTCTGCGGCATGATGCTGCTGCCGGTGCAGAAGGCGTGCGGAATCTTCAGGAACCCAAACTCCTCGGTGCTCCACAAGATCCATTCCTCCGACCAACCGCTCAAGTGTTGCGCGACCATCGTCAGCACAAACGCCGCTTCGACGACAAAGTCGCGATCGCTGGAGGTGTCCAAGCTGTTGCGGGTGACATCGTCGAAGCCCAATTTTTCGGCTGTCAACTTGCGATCGATATCCATCGACGTCCCGGCGACGGCTGCGACTCCCAGGCTGCAGATGTTCACGCGGCTGCGACAATCGGCGATTCGTTGCCGATCGCGTGCCAGTTTTTCGATGTACGCCAACCAGTAATGGCTCGCCAAAACCGGCTGGGCTCGTTGCAGGTGCGTGTACGCCGGCATGATCACATCAAAATCGGCTTCGCAGCGTCCCAAGAAGGCGCGTTGCAAATCGGCCAGCAATTCGTCGACCAAATCCAATTGGCCGCGAATCCACAACCGGAAGTCGGTCGAAACTTGATCGTTGCGGCTGCGCGCCGTGTGCAGCTTGCGACCAACATCGCCCAAGCGGTCGATCAACGCTTGTTCGACGTGCATGTGAACGTCTTCCAATTCCGTTCGCATCGGCAGCGTGTTGTCATCCAGTTCGCCACGGATCGCCGCCAAAGCTTCGAGGATCTGATCGCATTCTTTGCCCGAGATCAAACCTTGGATGGCAAGCATCTCTGCGTGCGCCGAAGAACCTTCGATGTCGACTTCGTACAACCGGCGGTCGAAGCTGATACTTTCGCAAAATTGTTCCAAACGAGAGTCCGACGCCGCATCGAAAACGCCGCTTCGTGAAGGGCTAGCCAAAATGAAATTCTCCTAAAACATATTCATTGGGTAGGCAAGCAAAATCGCAAACTTCAATGCTTGCGATCGCTTGTTGCCCCCCCGGATGGCAAGGGGTTGCCAACGGGAGCGCGCGAGATTTCCAACCCGTTGCAAACGGGCTGGTTTATGGTTCGTGAGCCACGGTGTACACCGAATCGGTTACAGCCGGCAATTGGTGATTTCGGTTTCCATGATCGCCGATGCGCCCAACGATTCGAGCTGTTCCATCGCATCGATCACTTCGCTGCGTTTGACCATCACCCGAACGGCGCACCACTCTTGATCTTCCAAGGGGTTGATCGTCGGCGAATTGAAACCGGGGGCAATTTTCTCCGCCGCTGCGAGCGCCGAGCGAGGAATATTGTATTCCAGCAACGAGAAATCGCGTGCGATGACAACCCCTTCCAATCGACGAACAATCCGTTCCGCCGTCACGCTGTCGCGGCACTTGCCGTTCTGAATCAAGACGGTTTCGTAGGTGTCGATCTCTTCGAGAATCCGCAGCTTGTTGGCCGCCAGGGTGCTGCCGGTTTCGACCAAGTCGACGATCGCATCGGCAATCCCCAGCGAGATCATCACCTCGACCGATCCCGACAGATTGACCAAATGTGGCGTGACGCCAACCTTTGCCAAGTGGTTGGCGGAGATCGTCGGGAAACTGGTTGCGATGCGCGCCCCGGCGAGATCTTTGCCGCTTTCGGCGGGCGAGTCCTCGGGGACACAGATCGCCAATCGGCAGCGACCGACGCCCAACGGCATCCGCACCGAGACATCCGCCCCCGCTTCGTCGACCAAATCGCTGCCGGTGATTCCCATGTCGATCGCCCCTTCGGCGCACAACGTTGGGATATCGTCGGTTCGCAGAAAGATCAGGTCGACCGGCAGATCGCTGACCCGCGCGAACAGGCTGCGGTTTTGGCGGCGGAAACGCAGCCCCGCTTGTTTCAAAAGATCGCCCGCCAGATCGCTCAGTCGCCCTTTGCTGGGGATCCCGATTCGCAGATTGTTGTTAGTGCCCATGGATCGTTCTCGTCGCTAGTCGCTTAAAAAATGGGGGTTCGCTTTGTCCATTCGGTCCCGCGTTGTTGGCCAACGGGAAACGAACAGCAGCGATAAAGTTAGTGGTTCGTCGGTCCCACTCTAATTCAAGAGTTCCGCGGAACCGTTAATCGGTTTCCGGCAAGAGCCGTTAATTACGTTGTCTCGTCGTTGGTCTGCGTTCGCTGAGCCTTTTCGACTAGCCCGCCGATCCCCTCGCGACGGCCCAATTCGGCCGCGACATCGTCCAACGTCACGCCCCGCCAGGCCATCATGACCATCACATGATAAAGCAAGTCGCCGACTTCGTAGGTGAAATGCTGTTTGCCTTCTTCGCCGCTTTCGGCTGCCGCTTCAACGACTTCCGCCGCCTCTTCGATCACTTTCTTGCCGATCCGCGCTGCTCCACCCTCGATTAACTTGGTCGTATATGAACCCTCGGGCCGTTTTTGGGCCCGATCCTGGATCGTTTCCATCAAACGGCTCAAAATCGTCAGTGCTTCGCTCATCTTTAGGTTTGCCAGCGGGTATCGAGGGAGGCGATCGGGGAATGCCCACGGTGATAAGCGAGCAATCGATACGAAGGTAGCAATATCGACCATTCGGGCGTTTTTTGGCAGGGGGCATGACGCTGCCAACCAGCCCCCCGGCGGTTTTCCGATCCGCGAACCGCCCCGCAAATGCAGGCTTTGATCTTTGAACCGTCTGGTCGCTCGCCGCTGCACGGTTTACGATCAAGGCCGCATTCGCTGACGCGATATTTTGTCACAATCTTAATGGAACCGAACCACCCCACCGATGGGCGTACCGACCACCTTCCCCGCACTGACCCAACGCGCCTGGTTTCTGACCGGGCCAACCGCATCTGGAAAATCGACAGTGGCGGACTCGCTGGCCCAGCAAATGGACCTCGAGATCCTCTCGCTCGATTCGATGACCGTCTACCGTCGGATGGATTTGGGGACCGCCAAACCATCGGCCGCTCAACAACAGCAGACACCCCACCATCTGTTGGACCAAGTCGATCCAGATGCCGAGTTTAGCGCAGCTCAGTACCTCGAGGCAGCTCACGCCGCGGTCGACAAAATCGCCGCGCGCGGCAAGCTGCCATTGTTTGTCGGCGGGACCCCGCTTTATCTCAAAGCCTGCCTGCGCGGTTTTGATGCCGGCCCGCCCGCCGACTGGGAGTTCCGCAAATCGATCGAAGCCGAATTGCACGAACATGGTGTCGACGCGCTACGGAAACGCTTGGAACAGGTCGATCCGCTGTCGGCGCATCAATTGCATCCCAACGATACCCGGCGGATGATCCGCGCGTTGGAAGTCGCCAAATTGACCGGGCAACCGATCAGCCATCGGCAAGTGCAATTCGAAGCGGCGCATTCGGCCGACCAAGCCAACGTCTACGCGTTGCATTGGCCACGCAATGTGTTGCATCAACGGATCGATACCCGTGTCGACCAAATGTTTGCCGACGGTCTGGTCGACGAAGTCACGGCGATCCGTCGCGATTTCCCGTCGATCAGCCGCACCGCGATGCAAGCCGTTGGCTACAAAGAGGTCTTCGATCTATTGGATGGGAAAACCGATCTTCGCGAAACGATCGAACAAGTCAAAGCGCACACGCGGCAATTGGCCCGCCGACAGGAAACCTGGCTGCGGTCGATGTCGGAGGTCGAGTTCATCGAGCTGAACGAACAACGGCCCTTCGACGAGATCGCCGCGGAGATCTTGGAAAAATCGAAAACCCGCCCGAAGCCCTCCTCTTAATTTCCGGCCGGTTCGCCGCGGCAAACGAGACTGGCAAACGAGCCACTTGCTCCATTCTGATCGCCGGTCGTCCAACGGCTTGTGGCGCTGCGCGCCGCGGTCCCCCATTTGATCGATGGGTGCGCGACGTTGTGCCTGTCGCAACCGGAACTTCAGCCCCTCATCATGCCTTGGGACGGACGACTTCGTCACGATTTCGCAAAGCCTCTAGCCAAAAATAAAGCTATGGTTCGAATGGCGAAGCTTTGAAATCCCCCGAACACGAGATGCGGCAAAGAGCGCCGCCCTCAGCCAAGCGAACCGAGATGATGAAACAACCGAAGACGAAATCCCCACCAAACCAAGCCGCAGCGAAACGCAACCGCCGCATTTTGGGCGTTGTTTTGGTGGTCTGCATCGTCAGCTACTCCGTATTCGTGGCTCAGAAGTTCACGCAATTGACGTCGGACACCGACCCGGCGCTTTCGCCGGCAGCGACCTCCACGGTTACCTATTCTCCTAGCAAAAAGAAAAGCGACCGGGAACGCGATGCGTTGCTCGCGAGCGCCAACGAGATCGACCGCGAACTGATCGAAAAACTGGAACGCAAAAAAGCACAGCATCAAGAGGCCTCCACACCGGGAGCCGCCCGCTCGGCCTGGCACAAGAAGACGGAGCAGATGGAAGAGGAATTAAAACAGTTTTCCGATATCCCCGAGGGATCGGTCCAGGACGTCCTCAAGAAGAAAATTGAAACCTACAACCTCGACAAACCTTCGCTCTAACTTTTCCGCTATCCCCGCCTCACCATCCCCTTCCTACTCATCTGTCGTTTCTAAAAGGCACCCATCATGCGCATCGATCGGCCCCTACGAACTTCTGCGAATCGTCGCAAAGGTTCTATCGTCGTCTTAGTCGCGATCATGCTTCCGGTATTGTTCATCCTGGCGGCGTTGGCGATCAATGCATCCTACATGCAACTGACCCGAACCGAACTGTTTATCGCAACCGACGCGGCGACGCGGTCGGCGGGGCGAACGTTCAGTGAATTGCAAAACGTCGACGACGCCAAGGCCGCCGCCAAAGCGACTGCGGCGAAAAACCAAGTCGCGGGCGAATCATTGCAATTACGAACCGGCGATGGAGACAACGAAATCGAATTCGGGATGACCAGCAACGACGGGAACTACTCCCGTTTCGAATTCCAGAAAGTCTCGACCTCATCGGTCTCCAGCGGCAGCGCCCGTGCCAACGCAGTGCGCGTCGTGGGGCGCCGCGATTCGGGATCGCTAGGTGGATCGATCCAGACATTGTTCCCCAAGTTTTTGACAACCGACACTTTCAACCCAACCCAGACATCGGTTGCGATGCAGGTCGACCGGGACATCTCCTTGGTCCTCGATCGATCCGGTTCGATGGACTACCTGACGATCACCTGGCCATCGGGAAAATCACCCTACAACTCGTCGACGATGTCGGCGGCCGTCACCGCCGGCTATCTCTATAAAAGCCGCGGAAACTACTATTACTCCTATGGTGTCTCTTCGGATGAATACGAGAAATGGGCTTGGGAAGAATACTACGAACTTGGGCCCTATCCTCAGACACCATGGAATTCGCTGGTCGCTGCAGTCGATGGATTCTTAAACGTCTTGGACGAAACCCATCCCGAAGAACATGTATCGGTCTCCAGTTATTCGAGCAACGCCACGTTGGATCTCTATCTGGACGGTGATTACGACGAGGTCCGCGATACGTTGGATGATCTGTACCCCAGCGGCAGCACAGCGATTGGCAAGGGGATGGAAAAGGGGATCCAGACGTTGACCCATTCATCGGCGCGTCCCTATGCGGCCAAGACGATGGTCGTGATGACCGATGGCATGCACAACTATGGAATCGACCCGGTCACCGTGGCGACCTCGCTGGTGGCGACTTACAACTTGACGATTCATACCGTCACGTTTGGTTCGGGGGCCGATAAAACACGGATGCAGAAAGTCGCGGCGATCGGCGGTGGATCGCATTACCACGCCGAAGACGGCACAGCGCTCAAGGATGTCTTTGAAGAGATCGCCAACAATCTCCCCGTGTTGTTGACCGAATAAGAGAGATGGCCGCAGCGTCGGCAAAGCGGCCTACCGATCCACGATCGCGTGACTCAGGTCGCGCGGCAATCGTGGGCAATCGCCGTGGGAACCAGCGAAACAACGCCAGGCCGCTGCACCGCACCTACTTCTTTTTCTGCAGTCCCAGCGGTCGGCTGATCAACATCTTCGGTTGCGACTTGGGACCGACAAACTTCTTCGCCAAGATATCCGCTTCGGTGAATCGAGCCATCAGGATCTCGCCATCGGTCGCACGGTTGCGGTCGTACGAAATGTAGATCGTACCGTCGGGAGCTTGAAAACCATCGGGATACGAGATTCCTTTTCGCTCATCCAACACAAGCCCTCCCTGCCACGAAAGGCCCTCGTCGTCGGAAAGCCAGGCGCTCAATTGCACGCGACCGTTGTGCGTGTCGATCCGGTCGCCATGTTTTACCAACAGGATCTTCCCCGACGCCAAGCGGCGAACATGGAAGCGGGCGTTGGGTTGAGCGATCCCCGGCGGCTTGGATGGCGTCGCCCAAGTGCGTCCGCCATCGGTCGAGGTCGTCTGCATGATTCCCTTGGCTGTCCGCGCCAACATCCACAGCGAACCATCTTTCCGCTCGACAATCATATGTTCGTGCCAATCGGGGTTCGGGAAACGGGCTGCCCCACGCCGCTGCCAACTGGCCCCTTGGTCTTGGGAGACGAAGACGTTCGCGCCGCGGAGCGGTTCGAGTTCGGCGAAGCATCCTTTGAAGGGCCCAAACCCGGGGCGTTGGTCCAACGAAATTGGCAGCATCCACGAACCATCGGACAAGACGGTCGGTTTGTTCAACGTGACGCCGTGCCAGATTCGTCGCGGTTGGGACCACTGGGGCTGGTCGCCGTCGGGGTTATCGCAAACGATCGCCCAGACACCCGCCCGGCCGTCGTACATATGCATCGATTGATCGAAGATCATCCACAATCGCCCCAGCGGATCGGTCCATAGATTGCCGACCAGAATACTGCGATCCATCGGCAGTTTGGGATCGTGCGAATCGAGGACAAACCGTGGATCGGACCATGTCTGTCCGTCGTCGTCGCTGGATGCCAAAACGAAATAGGCTTCGGGACTGTCGCCACCGGCAACCCAACATGCCCACAATCGGCCCCCGGGCGTCCGCTCGATTCCAATCGTCATCCCATAATCGAGCCGGTCGTATCCGTATTCGGGAAGCGGTGAGGTGTTGAGCGTCGGGGGAACAAGCGCCAGATCGGCGACCGCTTCCATCCGTTTGATCCGAGCCGCCGCCTCGGCAGCCCCTTCCGTTTTCGGTTTGACGCGTTCGACCTTGGTCTTTTCGCCGACAACCATCAACGCAAGCTTCTTCAGCTTCACACGATCTCCTGGATTCACTTCCTTTCGCCACGCGAAGACGCGATTCAGATCGCCCGAAAACAGCTGAAACTCCGGCGTCGGCAGCTTCTCAAAACCTTGGCGTTTCAAATCGTCGCTGCGATTTGCCCCATGCGGTTTGCTGAGCGTCATCACGAACAGTTCCCCCGGTGCCTTGCATTGGACTTCATACCCTTCGATGCTGGTCCGCAGGAAGTCGCGACCGAGCAGAAACTCGGGAGCTTCGATCAATGTGTAGTCCCGATCGGTAAACAGCTTCACGCCAACCTTCATCACGGCCGGCTGTTCCGCTGGGATCGCGATCGGCTTCCGCGACAGGCCCGCTTGCGAAGCGAACTGCCCCGTCTTTTCCAACGCACCAAACATGATCCGTTCCTTGCGACTGGCGGACGAATCCCCCTGTGTCACGCACAACCAGATCGTTCCATCGTGCTCGTGAAACGCGGGGTACTGGAATGACTTGGGAGTCTCAAAGCGGTACTTGCGCCGCCACGTCTTACCATCCCGCGAAACGTCGATGTTAAAAACGCTGCGATTCGCCCCGCCGATCCGCGTCGCTTCCTGCCATCCCAGATAATAGGTGTCGCCAAATTTATCGAAGGTCGGCTTGGAATTGGTCCCATTGGAAACGTGCGGCAGTTCCTTCGCCACCGTCCACGTCTGGCCATCGACGCTGGTCGTGAATTTGTAATTGCGATTGCCACCATCGTGCCGACAGATCGCCATCCAGCTGCCATCGGGAAGCCGATTGACCGCCGATTCGCTCAACTGCATCGACTGGGGTTCGTGGTAGTGCCCAACGATTTCGAACGTATCGAAATCGTCGTTTACCGTCGTTAACGCCAACTGACCGGCCATGTAATTGTTGATCGCAACGTAGGTCTTCCCATCAAATTTCTTGAACGCATCGAACAGATACAGTCCCGCATCTTTGGCCCTTTTCTCGAAGCCGTTGGCAACCGCCGAAGCATGCAGATGCTGGGGCTGCATATCGAAGAGCCCCGCGGCCGTTTTTAACTTCACGCGATGGATCGTGTCGGCAAATTTTTGCGACGCGATGTCGAAATCGCGGTACCAAGTTTGCGACTGTCGTTTGCCAGGCGATTCGCTTGCGAAAAAGCAGCGCAGCGTCTGGGCATCCCGCTGAACGATCCGCGGCACAAAACAAGCTCCCACCGGCAACGTCTCGTTCGCAAAGACCTGCTCACCACGAGCAAACGGAACGACCATTTCGACCGCCATGGTTTTCAGATCGACGATCGACATCGCGCTGTAGATCTGCGGCCAAGCCGCACTCTCCCCCGAGCGGTCGTCGTTGCATTCCGCAACGATATAGGCTCGATCCCCAACCAAGACCATTTCCGCGTCGTGCGATCCGCGAACCTGCGGAGCGGTAACTTTTACCAAGCGTTCCATCACGACATCGCCCGCTAAGGCAGGATCCCACCCGTCGGGGACGATCGACTGGGCGGCGGCAGCGACTGCCAAGATTGCAGCCAAAAGCGGCTGGACGAAAAACGGGATGGAATTGCGGTTGATATTCATAGATTGACGGGACCGATCCGAGGGGGAGTATGGCAGGTCTAGGGGCTGCTTCAACGACGTTACTAAGGGGTTTCCGGCCCCTAGCATAACCACTACGCTTTCTCGTTTGGGAGCACAGGCGAAGCGAAAAACAGGGGCAAGCGTTTTTTGCGGTCCGGCGAAACTGCCGCCGCAGCGATCGCTCGCGGCTTCTAGCGAAACCAAACGCAAGGGGATCCCAGCGGATCGATCGAATTGCCCCCCGATTTGCCCTGAACCTAAAAGCCATTACGTTCTCTTCATTCCCGGGTGCAAACGCATGTGCGCGATCTGAATTTGCGGCAAGCAAGTCTTGGGCCAGCAATCGACTGCCGCGACGGCATCCGATTCCCGACGAAGTGTCGATGCAAGCAGGGGGGGCCATCCAACCCCGTTCTCTCACGGCCGCGATGCCCCGCATGCCGAGTCAGTTCCCACAATCTCTCGAAAGCTGCAACGATGCGGAAAACTACGTAAAAACGGGCAATTGCGGCACCAAGCCGGCATTAAACGAAGGCCTCGTCACGCAGAATTATGCGATTTGGCACGCTATTTCCTCTTTAACTTTTCCAACGCGAGAGCACTGCCATGGACGGTTGGTTTATGGCAAAAGTAATCTATACTTGACCTGCTCAAGCGACACGCCCCAACACACGAATCGCGACCGCTTCGGATCGTGAGGGTGGGGGCAGTAGGTGATGAATGACTGAAGCGACACTATCGATTTCACAACCGAATCAAATCCTTTCGTTGTTTGGTCCGCGCGATCAGAACGTGCGTATCCTGCGAGAACGGTTTGACGTTTCGATCACGCATCGCGATGGGCAGATTCGCGTCACCGGTCCGCAGGACGATGTCCGGCGGGCGACGTTGGTGCTCGAACACCTGCGCGATCTATTGGTCCGCAATGGCGTTTTGAGCCAAGACGATCTCGACGCCGTTTTGGCCGATGTCGACGGTGGATCGACCCGACCGGGCAAATTGCGTAGCGGCAGTGAAATCCAGATCCGCCACGCCGGTCGACGCATCAAGCCGCGCACCGAAGGGCAAGGCCGGTACGTCGCGGCGATCCGTAAACACGATCTCAGCTTCTGCATTGGACCGGCCGGAACGGGGAAAACCTATCTTGCCGTGGCAATGGCCGTCGAAGCGCTCAAGGCCGAAGAGGTGCGAAAGATCGTCTTGGTCCGGCCAGCGGTCGAAGCGGGAGAGAGCCTCGGCTTTCTGCCGGGCGATTTGCGAGCTAAGCTTAACCCGTACCTACGTCCTCTGTTGGACGCGTTGGGCGAGATGGTCGATTACGACCACTCCCGAACGCTGATGGAGCAGGACGTGATCGAAGTCATTCCATTGGCTTATATGCGGGGTCGGACGTTAAACGATGCCTTTATCATTCTGGATGAAGCGCAGAACACGACCGTCCCGCAGATGAAGATGTTCCTGACCCGGTTGGGCGAACGCAGCAAGATGGTCGTTTCGGGCGATTCCACGCAGATCGACCTGCCGCGTGGCGTTCAAAGCGGTCTAATCGATGCGATCCGCCGACTCCGCAACGTCAAGGGAATTGGATTAGCAAAGTTGGAAGTTAGCGATATTGTGCGGCACCGCTTGGTGCAGGAAATTGTCAACGCCTACGAGGAAGACAAGGGATAGCCGAAACCTGAGACTCGATTTCTGCCGAACCGTCTGGAACACGAACCCCGTGGACCGTCGATTCGGTCGGTCCACGCGTCCTGTCGGCTAATACGATGAGTTCCGCAACACAAAATCGAACGCGCAGCGAGCGCGTCGCCTCGTTGCAATTGCCTCCGGGCAAGTTCCAACGATTCATCGCCCTGGTGCGTCAAAGCCATGTTTGGGTGCGATTTGCCCTTGCGCTGATCGCCGCTTTGATCATCTTGACCGTTTGCCAATGCTGGCGAGTTCCGTTTGCCTATCGCACCGGGTACATCCCGCCACGCGACATGTACGCGCGAGTCCAATTTGACGTTCCCGATCTGGCAAAAACGCAATCGGCCAAGGATCTCAAGCGTCGCAGCGTGATCGCGTTTTACAGCAACCGCAGCCTGCCGTTGACGCAGCTGCGCGAAAAGCTGAAGGACCAATTATTTCTGGTCCTCGAAGCGCCGTCGTTCGATCAATTGAGCGATTCGGCCCGCGAAGCCTGGGCGCAATTCTTCAAAGGGGACGAGACCGCAGGTCCCGATGAAACCGCCCCGGCGACATTTGCTGCGATTAAAGCGACGTTTGCCGAAGACAAAGAACTTCAGAAGTTAGATAAAGCGATTCGCTTGGCGATGTTCCCGTTTTATGAAACCGGCCTGTTGCGGAGCCTGGAGCACGAGGAGGGAGACGCCAGTTCGATTCGCGTTTATCCCGAGAACCAAGCTTCGGACATTCAATTGGTCCCGGTCGATAGGGTCCGGATCGCGCAGGCATCGCTCGATTTGAAGCAGCGAATTATCGAAGAGTTCAAGCTGCAGTTCGAGTTCGAAAAATCGCCGCGAGCGGCCAAGATCGTTGGCGACTGGCTGGCCGATCGCTTGCCCGTCACCTTGGATTACGACGAAGCACGCAGCGAAGAAGCACGCAAAATGGCGGCCGATGCGGTCCCGGATGTTTTGACGACCTATTACCCTGGCCGCACGTCGATCGCCCCGGCGGGCAAACCGCTGGGTAAACAACAACTGGATCTTCTGCAATCCGAATGGAATGCATTGCAAGGCTCGCGATCGCTCACCGATGGCGTGATGCGTTTAATCGCTTATGCCGGCATGCTCGGTGCGCTCTATCTGCTGTGCGGATCGTACATCTATTTTGTCCACGACCCGGTGTTGATCACCGATGTCGGCAAACTGACCCGGCTGCTCTCTTTGGTCGTTATGGTGATCGCCGCCTGTTGGTATGCATCGGCTGATAAATGGCAGGCCGAAGTGATCCCATTGGTGATCGGAGCGATCACGGCCACGGTCGCTTACGGTCGCGAATTGGCGCTGCTGGTGATGGCCGCCGTCGCACTGGCGGTTACGCTGCTGATCGGGCAAGACCTGCCCGATCTGGTCGTCCTGTCGGCCGCCACGCTCAGCTGCATCCTCTTGTTGGGACGAATCCGCACGCGAACGCGATTGATCACGATTGGCGCCGGCGCGGCGTTGGTCACTGCGGCCACCGTGATCGGCGTTGGCGTCGTCGCCGGTCAATCATTGGGTTCGGGCGAACCAACCAACGTGACCGAAGGGATCTATCAATCGCTGGGGCTAGGGGCGTTGATGGTCGAATTGTCCAAGGGCTCGGTTTGGTCGGGAACGTTGGTGCTGGTCGCCAGCATGTTGATGACCGGTTTGCTTCCGTTTGTCGAAAAGATTTTCCGCGTCCAGACCGATTTGAGCCTGCTGGAATTGGGCGACGCCAGCCATCCGCTGCTGCGTCAACTGGCACAGCGGGCTCCGGGTACCTACAACCACTCGATCAATGTCGCCTCGATCGCCGAAGCGGCTGCCGACGCGATCGGTGGCAACGGACTGCTGGTTCGCGTGGGAGCCTATTTCCACGACATCGGTAAGATTTTCAAGCCCGATTATTTCATCGAGAATCAAGGGGGCGGCCCCAACCAACACGATTCGCTGCAACCGGCGATGAGCACGTTGGTCATCATCGCGCATGTGAAAGACGGTGCCGACCTGGCCCGTTCGCATCATCTGCCCGAACCGATGATCGATTTCATCCTGCAGCATCACGGGACGACGCTTGTCGAGTACTTCTACCGCGAAGCGAAGGAACGAAGCGAGGAGAGTCCGAACAAGGAAGAGGTTTCCGACAAGGACTTCCGTTACCCGGGGCCAAAACCGCGATCGTTGGAAGCGGCGGTCTTGATGTTGTCCGACGGTGTGGAGAGCGCCAGCCGGACGCTTGTCGATCCGACGCCTGCCCGCATCAAGAGCTTGGTCGAACAGATCGCCATGAAGCGACTGACCGATGGCCAATTCGACGAATCGGGGCTGACGCTGAAACAACTCGATCGCGTCAAACAGAGCTTGGTCAAATCGCTGACGGCGATCTATCATGCTCGCGTCAAATACCCAGGCCAACAGACGGCGTGATCTCGCGGCCGAACGAGTGCGGAACTGCAGCGACAGTTCAAACGTTGAATCAAACACCTATTCCCGAATACGCAGAGAGCTTGAAGAACATGGAAGTCGACGATGTCCTGGATCGCGGGAGCCGCCAACAGTGAACGACCAAGACGATGACTTGAAGATCGAAATCAACATCCAACACACGGCGTCGTTCATCGACAGCGCCGCGTTGGAAAACGCTGTCCGCTTGGTTGCCGACACCTATGGAATCGTCCGCGGCGAGATCAGCATTGGTGTCGTCGATGACGAAAACATGCAGCGATTGAACCAGAAGTTTTTGCAGCACGATTACACGACCGATTGCTTGAGTTTTGTCTACGAGGAATCGGACGACGCGATCAGTGGCGAGTTGATTTTATGCGCCGATTACGCCAGTCGCGAAGCGGTGGAATTCGATTGGCAACCCGAATCGGAACTGTTGCTTTACGCAGTGCATGGGATGCTGCATCTGATGGGGATGGAAGACAGTACCGACGAAGGTCGTCAGGCGATGCGTGACGAAGAGCGTGAGATCCTGTCTCGACTGGGCATCGAAGGAGCTCAGCGACACGGTCTTCCGGCGAACTCTAACCCGAGCGAGAAATGTTAGAACTTCAGTTGATCGTGGCAATCGCGGTCATCGGATTTGTAATGGGGACAACCGGCGGTCTAGGCGCCGAATTACTAAATCGCTTTATCGGCCGATCGCTGGAAGCGTATTGCCGACTGCAGGGCCGTCGCAATCGTTTCGGCGACGTGCTAGATCGACAAGAAGACGCCACCCGTGGCGCTCTCTATCTACGGATCATCGGCAACGTGCTGTTCCTCTCCTGTGGAACGATCGCCGTGATCGCGCCCAGCGGTTCCGCAGATGGAATCGATGGCGGCAAGTTGGTCTCTTGGATCGTTGTTGCCAGTGTGCTGGTGATGTTCACGCATCTGTGGTTGCCCGCGGCGGTGACCCGTTTTGCATCGGCGCCAGTCCTTTACCAAACCTGGCCTTTCTGGAACGGTTTGGCGTACGTGATGCAACCGCTTTCGATCCCCGGCGCGGTGATCGAATGGTTCGCCAGGCGGTTGTCGGGGCAGGAGGAGGATGAATCCGAAGAGGAAGAACTGCTCGAAGACGAGATCCGCACGATCATCACCGCGGGCACTCGCGATGGCCACTTTGGGCCGGGAGTTCGCGAGATGATCCAAGGGGTGATGGACATGCACGACGACAGCGTGTCGCACATCATGACCCCGCGCAGCGATGTCGATGCGATCGAAATCGATACGCCATGGCCGGAGATTTTGAAGGTCGTCGTCGAATCCGGACGGACCCGTCTGCCGGTCTATCGCGAGAACCTGGACAACGTCGTCGGCGTGTTGTACGTCAAAGACCTGTTGTCGGAATTGAGCATTCTGAAAGATCCCAACGTCCCCTTGGAAAAACTGCTGCGGCGAACGTGGACCGTTCCCGCCTCCAAACGGGTCGACGAACTGTTGCAAGAATTCCTGCACAGCCGCAGCCACATGGCGATCGTGCTGGACGAACGACATCAGTTTTCCGGCGTCGTCACGATCGAGGACTCCTTGGAAGAAATCGTCGGTGAGATCGTCGACGAATCGGACGATGAAGAGCAGACCGATTTCCATATCGTCGACGAACAGACGGCCGATATGTCGGGCCGGATGATGGTCGACGAGGTCAACGAACGACTGGGTTGGCAATTAGCCGAATCGGACGATTACGAAACGATCGCCGGTTACGTGCTGCACCACGCCGGCTACATGCCTCGACAAGATGAAGCGATCGAATTGGGGCCGCTGGAAATCAAGGTCCTACGAGCCACATCGCGCCAACTGGAACGACTGCGGTTGCGTAACGTGGGCCCCTCGGCGCTCGAAGCGGGTTGAGCTCGCAGCCGGCCACACGATCCCCTCGCTCGCCATCGACCGACAGAAGGCATTGGTGCCGCTGGGGCGTGAACCAAACGATGTGATCTCCCATCGCAGACTGCATTCCCCACCGGCTCAGCAGCGGTTCCCGGGAATCAAGCGCAGCGGCCTTCCACGTCTCGTTCCGCCGACGAACCGTCGCCTCTTAATCGCTACGCTTTTCAACGTGAACAAAACGGAAGAAGCCGAGCGTCAACCGTTCGTCGCTGCCGGCTCGCGTGGTCGTCGAAAACAACAGGTAGTTGTGATAATCGACGACCGAATCGCTGAACGATTCGGCAAACGCAGTACCGATTCGTACCAGCGAGCTATCGCTTCCTTCCGCGGAATAGGGCGCGAGCGTTTCGGCGGCCAGCTTCCGCACGTGATCTTCTTTCGTTGGATTCGTCAGGGCGAGCGCAACGGTCACACCGCCAAGCACGATCCCGGTTTGAAACTTAAAAGGCATCTTTATTATCTTTGCACGAAGGGCTTGGTGGTTAAAAGACGTTTGCGTTGGATTGCCGGATCAGTCGTTGTCGACAAGCGATCGGCGCAACTCGGCGGCCAGGAAAAAGGAGCCGCAGATCACGACGACGCCCGCATCACCAGCGCGATGGCGGGCAACTTGCAAAGCATCGTGCGAATTCTCGACCACTTCCCAACTCTGGCCAACCACTTCCGAAGCGATCGCCGCCAAATCTTGAGGCGGATACCAGCGTGGGTTGGTTCGATACCGAGTCAGCACGATCTGTTTGACGTTTCGCGCCAAGATAGGCAACATCTCGCGAACGTCTTTGTCGTGGCTGGTGCCAAACACCGCGACGACATTTTGCGACTCAAACCGCTCGGCCAAGACAGCAGCCAGCGCTTCTACCGAATCGCGGTTGTGCGCGGTATCCAGAATGACAATCGGCTTGCCGGGGAAGAATTCAATTCTGCCCGGAACACTGACGGTGGCCAACGCTTGGCGACATGCGGACTCGGGAAACTGTAGCGACTCGGGAGCGTTCAGATTCCAACAATCGGCGATCGCTAACGCCACGGCCGCATTGTGGGCCTGATGCAAACCAGCCATCGCCAGCGGGCAAGCGGCGTGCTGGCGAAGGGGCAGCGGAGCGGTTGGACTCGGTTGGAAATCGAAACAGGCCAACGCCGCGCTGGCCGATGGCGGATCGCGACGGACGCTGAAATCGCGATCGAGCTGCAGCAAGGGAGCCTGCCGTTGAGCGGCGATCCGACGTATCACCTCGGCGGCGTCGGGGTTCAACACACCGCTGACCACGGGGACGCCCGGTTTGATGATCCCCGCTTTTTCCGTGGCGATCTGTTGGACCGTATCGCCCAACAGATTTTGATGATCCAATCCGATGCTGGTGATCGCAGTGACCTCCGGAGAACAGACGTTTGTGCTGTCCAGACGCCCCCCCAATCCAACCTCCAACACGGCGACTTCACAACCCGAGCGGCGAAAGTGTTCGATCGCGACCGCCGTGGTCAGTTCAAAAAATGTGGCATCCCCTTCGCCCCGATGCCGGATCGCATCGGCGGCCGTACGGACGCAATCGATCAACGAAACCATCTGCTGTTGTGTCGCCGGTTCCCCATCGACGCGAAATCGCTCCTCCAACGACTCCAGATGGGGCGACGTGTAGAGGCCACATCGCAGCCCGGCCTGGGTGGCGATCGCGGCGACCATCGACGCGGTGCTCCCCTTCCCCTTGGTACCCCCGATATGCACGATCTTCAGACTCGCTTGCGGATCGCCCATTTCGGCCAACAACGCCTGCATCCGCGCCAGCTTCATCGGGTGCTGCGGGGAGGGTTTGCTGAGCCGTTCGTAATTGATCCGACCATATAAATAGTCCAACGACTGGGCGTACGACCGTCCGGGCTGAGAGAGTGCTTGTTGGTCGTCGGGCATGTTTGTATCGTGCTGCGTCACTTGCGAAGGTTCCTAATCCTGGAAGTTCGTTAGCGATGAATGAACCGCCAGTCCTGTTTTCACGTATTGAACCCGTTCTCGGCTCGTCCATGCGGTCCGTGAACACGCATTTTAGCTCTGTTTTACTTCGTTTTCCCATACAGAATCTGAAAGACTCAAGTGGATATCGACTCGACAGCCGTCGCCGATGGCACTGAGGATTCGAATGCAAAATCGGATTCCTCCAGCGTTGTTATTGAAACACGAAGCCTCAGCAAAGTCTATCGTGACTTCTGGGGACGCAAAAAGGTCCAAGCGCTCAAGCCATTGGACATTGAGGTCAAGCAAGGCGAGATCTTTGGTCTGCTGGGCCCCAACGGTAGCGGCAAGTCGACGACGATCAAGCTGATCTTGGGACTGCTGTTCCCGACCAGCGGCCGCGTGCTGGTCTTCGATCAAGACGCCACCGAAACAAAAAAGAACGAACGGATCGGATATCTACCCGAAGAGTCCTATCTTTACAAGTTCCTCAACGCCGAAGAGACGCTCGACTTCTACGGTCGTTTGTTCGATCTGTCCGCCTCCCAGCGAGCGGCCCGAGTCGACGAATTGATCAAGATGGTCGGCCTCGATAAAGCTCGCCATCGCCAACTGCGCGAATACTCCAAAGGTATGACCCGCCGCGTTGGCCTGGCTCAAGCATTGGTCAACGATCCCGACCTGATCCTGTTGGACGAACCAACCACCGGTTTGGATCCGATCGGTACTCGCGAGATGAAGGACCTGATCCTGCGGCTTCGCGACGAGGGCAAAACGATCCTGTTGTGCAGCCATCAATTGGCCGACGTGCAAGACGTTTGCGACCGCGTGGCGATCCTGCACCAGGGTGAACTCAAGGAATTGGGCCGCGTCGATGAACTGCTGAAGGTTAAAGACGTCACCGAGATCCATGCCCGCGGGCTCTCCGATGCAGCCAAGCAAGAGATCCAAGCGGTGATCGATCGCAACGGCGGCACCACCGATTACATGGATAATCCGACCGCCACGATGGAAGAGCTGTTCTTGCAGATCGTTCGCGAAAGCGACGAGCGTCCTGGAATGCGACGCGTCTCGGAGCGTGATTTGCAGGAGGGAGACAAATAATGACGCTTCAGCCGGAAGACTTCTGGTCATTTACCGAGTGGTTGTTGCGGCCGGGGGCTTTCCTGGAAAGCGCTCTGTTGCAAGGGATCGCGCTGATCGTGCTGGCGATCATCGCCGGGTTGGTGGTCGGTTATTTGATCGCCGCTGCCCGCTATGGACCAAGCGAAGGTTTTTACAGCGTCGCGCGGATCGTTCGCGAATTCGTTCGCGAAGATGCCCCTGGCACCTCGCCGCGGCGGATCTATGCACTCGCCCGTCTCGCCTTCAAAGAAGCGATTCGACGCAAGGTCTTGTTTGTCGTCGGATTGTTTATCGTCCTGTTGATGTTTGCCGGTTGGTATCTGGATCCCAAAAGCGACGATCCGGCGCGGCTGTACATCAGTTTTGTACTGACGTCGACCAATTATCTGTTGCTGATGTTGGCGCTGTTCATCAGTACCGCCAGCTTGCCGAACGACATCAAAAATAAAACGATCTACACGATCGTCACCAAACCGGTTCGCACCACGGAGATCATCCTGGGGCGCGTCTTCGGATTCGTCGGCGTCGGTACGCTGATGATCGTGCCGATGGCGATCGCCAGTTACTTCTTTGTCACCGGCGACCTCGATCACACCCATGAAATCGAGACGACAACGGTCCTTTCCGATGACACCGTCGTCGGGCAAACAACCGACCTGCGAGGGCACCGGCACTCCTTCACCCTCGATTCGGATGGTTATGGTGCGACCGATACGCAGCGAGGTCACCAACACGCGGTCTTCCGCGATGGCGATACGATTCAGGTCGGCAGCGCTCAAGGCATGCTTCGCGCTCGTGTCCCTGTCTATGGTGAAATGCAGTTCTTCGACCGTTCGGGACGGCACGCTGACAAAGGGATCAACGTTGGATATGAAGACCGCAAGGGTGGTTACGGATCGGCGGGCCTGTCTCGCTTGGTCAACACCGGCGGCACGCAAGCTCGCCGCATCGAACACGGTTATGTCGAAGGGGCGTCGTTGAGTCGCGCCGAATACACGTTCTCCAACGTCACCCCGGCGGAGTATCCCGAAGGAATTCCGATCGAGTTCACGCTGCGAGCCTTCCGGTCGCTGAAGGGGGATATTATCACGGGCGTTCAAGGAACGCTGACAGTTCAACATCCGACCAAACCGATCGAGAGCAATCCGTTCCGGTTTGAAGTTAAAGAGTTCCAGGTCGACGATCAATTCATCCCGCTGGAAATGGAAGGGACCAACGTCACCGAGACCGGTACCCTGAATCTGTACGAAGATCTGGTCGATGAAAACGGGCAGGTCAAGATCGTCGTCCGCTGTATCGATCCAGGCCAGTACTTGGGCATGACGCAAAGCGATCTGTACCTCAAGCCGGCGGAAAATTCGTTCGCTTGGAACCTCGCCAAAGGCTTTATCAGCATCTGGTTGCAGATGGTTTTGATCATCAGCTTTGGCGTGATGTTCAGTACCTTCCTGAACGGTTCGGTGGCGATGCTGGCCACGTTCATCTGCGTCGTTCTCGGCTTCTCAGCGGAAAGTATCTACGAAGCTCGCTATAATCAAGTGGTGGGACGGAACATGGGTGGCGGTCCGATCGAATCGGTCGTCCGATTGTTGCGACAAGATGCATTCACGACCGAATTGGACGTCGAATCCGCCCCCAAGATGATCATTCAAGGTGTCGACGGAGTGATCATGTACTGCTTGGACTTGATCGCCACGGCACTCCCCAACTTGCCCAAAATGATGCAGACCGCGGAATTTGTGGCGAGTGGATTTGATGTGCTCGGCGGCCTGTTGGCCAGGCATGTCGCAACGACCTTGTGTTATCTAATTATGACCTGCATTATTGCATACTTCTTCCTTAAAACACGGGAGATCGCAGCGTGAACCGCAATGCTGCTTGGCGTCGGAAAATGATCTACCTAGGCATCATCGTGGTGATGCTGCTGCCCCTGTACCTGTTGGGTCAACCTGCCACTGGCAGCACGACCGGCGGTGGTGGTGGCAGTCTCGCTCGGTTGCAGGACGAATTAAATTTGTCCGTTGCCGACTTGGGTGAGATCGATCCGGCCAGTGAATCGATGAAACTGGCGACACTCGGAATGCGCGGGGTTGCCGCGACCGTGTTGTGGCAGAAGTCGCACGATTACCAACGCTACCAGGAATGGGACCGTTTGAGTGCCACGCTGAACCAGATCGCGCTGCTGCAACCACACTTTGAAAAGGTGTGGGAGTATCAGGCGCATAACCTTTCGTACAACGTGTCGGTCGAATTCGACGATTACCGCCAACGTTACAAATGGGTCAAACAGGGAACCGATTTCTTGACGCGGGGTGTCAAGTTGAATCGCCGCGAACCGCGGCTGGTTTGGTTCACCGGTTGGTTCTACGGTCAGAAGATCGGCATGTCCGACGAGAAGACCCAGTTCCGCGAACTGTTCCGCAACGATGAAGCCTTCCACGAGAAGATCCTCAATGATGGAATCGGAATCAATGGTCCCGATGCTCGCGGGCCCGATGGCAAACCGGACAACTGGCTCGTCGGCCGGCTGTGGTTGTACCGCGGGTACGACCTGGTCGACAGCGGCGTCCCGTTGATCAACAAGAGTCCGTTGACGTTCTACGACATCGGGCCGAAGTGGCGGATCCGTTTCGCCGATGCGATCGAAGACGAAGGAACCTTGGATGAATCAGCCAAGTTCGCGTGGCAGGCTGCCAACAAGGACTGGGATTCGTTTGGCCAACGCGATATCGAAACCACCGAAGGCTTCACGATCAAACTCGGATCGGTCGAAACGTCCCGGTTGCGAGTGGCTGATATCGAACGCCAATTCGATGAACTGACCGGCAACCGCCGCGAGGAGATTCGCAAACAGCGTTTTGGGAAATTGAGCCAAGAGGTTCAAGATGCCTTTAACACCCCCGATGAAGAAAAGACTCCCGAACAATTCCGGATGGTCTTTGAGAATACCGCCAAACTGGCGGCGTCGATGAAAGAAGTCGCGTTGGAGCTGGAAAAGAGCAAACAGCTGACCGGGCTTCGATTGGCTGAAGAATACGCGACTGCCGACCGTTATGCCAAAAAGGTCGATGCCTATCGACGGCAAACGAACTATCCCTACTGGGAAGGACGTTGCATCGCTGAACAGGACGATCGCACGATCGATGCGCGGCGTTTTGTCATGGAGGCAAACGAATTGCTCGACGAAGCCGAACTCGACAAAGCGATCGAGAAATTCGATCTCGCCTGGGACGCTTGGTCTAGCGTCTACGAAGACCATCCTCTTCTGGTGAGCGACGAAAGCGCTATGGATCTGATGAGTTCGATTCGGCGGTACGCTCGGATGCTCGACGAAGAGGATCTGCCGGAGGACTTCCCGTTGACTGTCTTTGTCGAAATGCAAAACGAAGACAACGAAGACGCCGACGAATACTCCCGTCGCTTCGCCGCTTGGAAAGAAAAACAAGCCGAAGCGAAAGCCAAAGCGACACAAGCCGAGGCAGACAAGGAGAAACCAGCAGCGGAAGAACCCAAAGATCCGCCAGCTGAAAAGCCTGAGATGAAAGAGACTCCGGCGGAGAAGGAGTCGGCTGACAAGAAAGCCGACGACAAGAAAGCCGACGACAAGAAAGCCGACGACAAGAAAGCCGACGACAAGAAAGCCGACGACAAGAAAGCCGACGACAAGAAAGCCGACGACAAGAAAGCTGACGACAAGAAAGCTGACGACAAGAAAGCTGACAACAAGAAAGCTGACGACAAGAAAGCTGACGACAAGAAAGCTGACGACAAGAAAGCTGACGACAAGAAAGCTGACGACAAGAAAGCTGACGACAAGAAAGCTGACGACTCAAAGGCTGACGACTCAAAGGCTGACGACTCAAAGGCTGACGACTCAAAGGCTGACGACTCAAAGGCTGACGACTCAAAGGCTGACGACTCAAAGGCTGACGACTCAAAGGCTGACGACTCGACGTCGGAAGAAAAATAGCTTGGGCAGCGCGTTGGGGCTTCTTTTTGCAGCCCCACGACAGTTCTTAAATCTGAGAGGATTCAGGGCTCGCTACGCCAGCCAATCGCTCCGATCATCGCTTGATGGTCGGAGCGTTCTATAGCTTTCTCCAGCACAGCCCGCTGCAGACCATCGCCCAGCGGGTGCCCCAAACCAACGGAACGCTGGTTAACGTCTGGATTCGTCGCAGCTGCAACTGCCTCGTTTCCTTTAACCCTTTCTACGAAAGCGGCCAGCGGCTGCCAGGGTGTTGAGCGACGACGTTAGGTTTCGTTGAAGTTCCTGCCGCCGCGACCGGCGACTGCGGATTCTCCAACTCCCGCATCTTTGCCGAACAGGCAGGACACTGCTCGATGTGTCGCTGGAATGCGTCCTGGGTTTCCGGCTCCAGATCGCCGCGGACGTATTGCGGCAATTGCGCCTGAATCTCGCCGCAATCCATCACCCCAAAAGGGCAGGGCGTCGGAGCGTTAGGGTCTGTTTGAGCCCAGACGCCGAGCCCGAGACAGCCGACCAGCAGCGTTGGCAAGACGACGCGTCGGACCGTTTTCCGTCGTCGCTCGCGGCGTTGGCGTCGCACGAATTGGCTGAGAGTGCCGGGGGCGCAGCGCGTCCAGTCATCCGCCCTTCCGAACGGGGTGGGAGGCTCTTGATGATTCATAACACCATTTCCTTCTGGAGTGATGTGTGGGGGCGGGAGCGGAACCGGCGGCAAGGGGCGGGGATCCGCCGCGAATGGTTCCGGGCGAGCGTCTTCATGACGTCCGCTCTGACCAATCGTCCATTTCCCAACGATTCCGGTCTGTGCAGCAGCTCACATTCACATAGTTCTTCGTGCGGAATTTCGCTCTACGGGCTGGCACCGAACATATTCAACCGTCACGGCAAGAACATCCCCTGTCGATTTGGCGGTAAACTTTTCCCTGTAAGGATGGCGACGGTTACGCGTCTATCTCTTGAACACAAGGGCGACGCTGCAGTTTTCCTCAAAGGCGATTTAGCTCCGATCCTGGTTTTCCACCAACGATGCCATTCACCACGCGGTGGCCTCCGGTTCTCCAGCAGATGGCTCGCGATTGCGCTCAGGCAGGTTTGCCGCAAGACAAACCGCAAATCGACCGGCAGCCACCCCCAGTTCGCTCACCCCTGTTTTTCAAGCAAAGGAAAGATCTACGATGCCACGTCTAAAAACAATTGGCCCCAACGAAGCTCAGCCACCGTTGAAGGCAATCTACGACGATTTGACATCCCAGATGGGAAAGGTCGTCAACATTTTTCAAGGCATGGGAAACAGCCCCGCCGCCTTAAAAGCTTATCTGTCGATGTCCGCTGCGCTGGCCGAAGGCGATCTCTCGCCGGAGGATCGCGAGATCATCTACCTGGCGGTCAGCGAACAGAACGGATGCCATTACTGCGTCTCGGCGCATGCGATGTTGGCCAAGCGGGTTGGTTTAGCCGACGACGCGATCCGCGCCGCGCGGCAGTTCCAATCAAGCGACCCCAAGCACGAAGCGTTACTTACCTTCGTCCGCCGCGTGATCGCCAGCAGGGGATTTGTCAGCGACGAGGAGTTGCAAGGTGTCAAATCAGCCGGCTACAGCGATGGCCAAATTGCCGAAGCGGTCGGCTACATCGGCTTGGCGACCTTCTCGAACCTCTTCAACCACGTCAACGGCACGGAACTCGACTTCCCCGCCGCCGAACAACTGTAAAGAGATAGAGAGAGTCGCCACCATCGTCGCCCCGTCGCAATGTGAGCCCTCCGGCCCCCGAGCCCGGAGGGCGGCACATCTAATGCCGGTGGTGTAAACCACCGGTGCTTCTACCCGACCAGCTATCTCCTGAGCCCGCAGGGCGGCACATCTAACGCCGGTGGTGTAAACCACCGGTACCGCTGAGCCGCGCTGCATCAAAGGCCAGAGGCCGACACAAAACATCTGTCGGCCTCCGGCCTAGTGCATTTTGCTGGTCCTTCGATCCGGTGGTTTACACCACCGGCAGGGAATGTGTCGGCCTCCGGCCTAGAAAACTCCCTATACATTACCTCTCACCTACTATCTCCTAAGCCCGGAGGGCGGCACATCTAATGCCGGTGGTGTAAGCCACCGGTGCCGCAGAGAGGACCGCCCCCATGTCGTCGCTTCGCGACTCGTGGCGGATCGTTTGTCGCAGACCTGGGACTTGCGTCCCAGGCTAACACATCTCGTCGCTTCGCGACTGACCTGATTTGCAGTGGCGAAGCCACGCCATGCAACAGCATGGGACGCAAGTCCCAGGAATCCTCGGCGGCAAAATAACTTCACCCGCCCGGCGGCAGCCGGGAGGGTCGAAAAACGAGCGCCGAGCTAGTTTTTCGGGGAGGGCTTTCCGATGGGATCGAACGACGCAGATTGGCCGCGTGACAGCCAGCCCCGAACCTCGCTGCGCTGGTTCGACCCTCCCTTTCAAACTGCGTTTGGGGGAGCGGTGAAGCGTGGTTTGCATGATATCCGCCAGCGGCGGTTTGTCACTCGCTCGACACGCGGTTGAGCGCTTTGGTCGCCGCCTCTAGCACGCGCGGCGAGAGCTTGATGTAGCCGAGCGAGTCGCTGAAGCCTTGTCCCTCTTCGAGGCACCAGGCGACAAAATGCTCGACAGCTTCCCCCTTCTCGGAACTGGCGTAGTTCTCGTATAGCAACAACCAAGTCAACGTCACGATCGGATACGAATCGTCTCCCTTTGGATCGGGAAAGAAGGCCTGCAAATTCTCCGGCAGCTCGGCGTTCTCGAGCGTTTGCATCCCGCTTTGGCCGGTGGGAGCTACAAACTTTCCGGCTCGGTTTTCCAGCGACGCCATCTGCAGCTTGGCGTGTTCGGCGATCCCGTACTGGACATATCCGATCGATCCATGGGAGCGTTGGATCTGGCCGGCGACGCCGCCGTTGCCGTTGGCCAACATCGTCGAACCGGGCCAATCGATCAACTTCCCCGTCCCCGGTCCCTCCGTTTTCCATTGTTCGCTGATCGTGCTCAAGTGGTTAGTAAACGCATACGTCGTCCCGCTGCCGTCCTGACGTGCAACGACGACGATGTCCAAGGCGGGCAGCTGCAAGTTGGGGTTGTCGTCGACGATCCGGCTGTCGTTCCAACGCTTGATCTCCCCAAGGAAGATGTCGACATAGACGTCGCGGCTCAGCTTCAGCGGTTCGGTCAAATCGGGAAGGTTGTAAGCGAGGACCAAAACGCCGCCGGTGACCGGAATCCGCACCGCCCCTGGCGAGACCTTCGCCTCTTCGTCGGGCAACAACCCCGCATCGCTACCGCCAAAGTCGACGGTCCCAGCGATAAATTGATCGACGCCATCGCCGCTCCCCGTCGCAGCGTAAGCGACATGCCGATCGGGGAACGCCGCCTGATACTCTTGGATCCATTTTTTGTAGAGCGGCGCTGGAAAGGTCGCCCCCGCGCCACGGATCCCCAACGTTTCATCCACCGGGTTGTCGGAAGCCGGCTTGTTGCAGCCGACAAAAACAGCCATCGCGGCGATTACCAACATCAACTTGATTCGGACATTCATCGATCGGATCCCTCTTGCCAATTTTTGAATCAATCTAAAACGGTTAGCGCCGACCGGCGACGATTTGCATCTTGGAACCGCTCGCAAAAATGCGCACCACGTTTTTACGGACAACAGCCATTTGCCTTCCCACGCGACGGCCCCACAACAATCACCTTTACCGACTCGCATCGGAATCCCCAGCGATGTCCGCATCGCCGCTCTACCCACATAGCGCTTCCAATGAGCGATGTAAACGCGAACGTGCCATCCCAATCGGGCGACCGGGGACCGATGCATTAGCCATCCCCAGCGGAGCGAACGCGTCGGGCTCACTCCGAAACCCGCGCAATGGGACAACCGCAAACCAAACCAACGACCAAATCGCTGATCTACGATCGACGATATTAATAGGCAAGTCGCCTGTCAAGATACACCACTGGAGCGGTTTCCCGCTTCTCTCCCGATCTCCTTGGCCGCCTGCGTCTGGAGCGTTTAAAAATTAACGCTTCCTTAACCCGCTCTTCACACCCCCAACGGTCATTGCTGCCCAAACGTGGTTCACTGCAAACCGACGGTTTGCACCCTGTCACTTATACGCAAGTCGCCGACAACGGCGAAAGGGACAGGAACATTCCTCACAGGCCTGGCGCGGGCCGAAGGTCCAGCAATTTGCATAGCCCAGCCTGCAGGGCTGGGTATCAGCCGACGGCGCCCTGTTTCATTTCACAACGGGCGAAGGGGCAACGCCCCGGGGTAGGTGGTGACAATCGACCGGGCCTACAGCCCAACCACGTCAATCATCGCCACTAGAACCCAGGCCGATGGCCTGGGCTATGCAAATGGCCGAGCCTGCGGCCCGGACTCGGATGAATGCGATGTGGAACGGCCTGCGACGAACGAAAGACTTCTCACTAGACTGGCAAGCGTTCGGTCGCGACAACTCACAATGACTTACGTATAACTGCCAGGGTTTGCACCACCGGCAGAGAATGCGACGGCCTCTGGCCTGCCCCCCCCCGATTACCTCCTCGCTGTTACCTCCGGAGCCCGGAGGGCGCCAAATCTAATGCCGGTGGTGTAAACCACCGGTACCGCAGAGCCGCGCTGCACAAAGGCCGGAGGCCGACACAAACATCTGCCGGCCTCCAGCCTGGTGTTTTTTGCTGGTGCTTCGATCCGGTGGTTTACACCACCGGCAGGGAATGTGTCGGCCTCCGGCCTAGAAAACTCCCAATGCATTACCTCTCACCTACTGTCTCCTAAGCCCGCAGTGCGGCACATCCAATGCCGGTGGTGCAAACCACCGGTGAGGCAAAGAGGACCGCCCCCATGTCGTCGCTTCGCGACTCGTGGTGACGCGTTTATTCTTAGACCTGGGACTTGCGTCACCAGGCTAACACCTCTCCTCGCTTCACGACTGAGGTGCGTTGCAGTGGCGAAGCCACGCCATGCAACAGCCAGGGGACGCAAGTCCCAGGAATCCTCGGCGGCAACCAATCACTTCACCCGCCCGGCGGAGCTGGGAGGGTCGAAAAACGAGCGTTTAGCTAGTTTTTCGGGGAGGGCCATCCCATGGGATCGAACGACGTCGAATTGCCGCGCGACACACCTCCCCGAACCTCGCTGCGCTGGTTCGACCCTCCCCTACAAACTGCGTTTTTGGGAGGGTGAAGACGAGCACCATTCCGGCCTCCCAAACCACCGCTGCCGCAAAGACGCGCCCCTACCATCCCAATCCTCAATCGCTCCCATGCAAAAATTGTCAGCCGAAAATTTGCAGTCGATCGTCGATCCGATTAGGCTCTTCATCCCCCTAATGAAAGACACTAACTCAACCTCCACATCGAGAGACTACACGATGCAAATGAACCGCCTCACACGAAACACCGCCGTTGCCGCTTTTGCGATTTTTGCCGCGCTCTGCAGCAGCGTCGCTGTGACAGCCGAAGAGAACAAATCGAGCGGCGACCAGGCGGCTTGGATCTCGCTGTTCGATGGCAAGTCGATGGAGGGCTGGGAGAAGGTCGGTTCGGACGGCAGCAAATGGGAAGTCAAAGAGGGAGCGATTTGGGGATCGGGAACGCCTTCGATGCTGGTCAACACAACCGGCCCTTACAAAAACTTCCACTATCGCGCCGAGGTGAAGATCAACGACGGCGGCAACTCGGGCCTCTACTTCCGCACCACTCGGAAGCCCGGATTCTCCGACGGCTACGAAGCTCAAATCGACAGCACCCACACCGACCCGATCCGCACCGGATCGCTCTACGGTTTCTGCCACGTCTATCCACAACTGGTTAAACCGGGAACCTGGTTCACCTATGAGATCGAAGTTCGCGACGACGTCTGGCGCGGCCGCGAGATGACTCGCATCAAGATCACCGTCGACGGGAACGAGCTGTACGAATACCTCGACTTTGAAAAGACCTACGGCCCCGGCCACTTCGCCTTCCAACAGCACGACCCAGGCAGCACCGTCGCGATCCGTAAAGCCGAAGTCCAACCGCTAGCCGACTGATTGGCAGCACACGCGCTATCAACCGCCCGATCAGCCGCCACGCGTTAGCGTCCGGTTCCATCGTCCCGCGTCGACGCAATAGAACCAGACGCTAACGCGTGGCGGCTGACAGACACGATGCAGTGCTGCGGGCCCACGGGCATACACTCGACGGCGGCGGGGGAATCCGATCTATTGAATGTGGAAACATTGGCTGCGACGGCGGATCGACGCAGGCCAGTATTGATTCACCTTCTTGCACAGGAACCTCCGCGATGGATTTGGGACTCAAGAACAAGCTCGCCGTGATCACCGGATCGACCTCGGGGATTGGCCAAGCGATCGCCAAGTCGCTGTTGGACGAGGGGGCGACGGTGGTGATCAACGGCCGCAGCCAAACTTCGCTCGACCGCGCGATCAAGGAACTCGGCGGCGGCGATTCGCTGCATGGCGTCGCGGCGGACGTCTCGACAGCTGACGGGTGCGCGGCACTGGTCGCCGCAGCCGAAGCGATCGCGCCGATCGATATCCTGATCAACAACGCGGGGATCTTTGAACCGAAGCCGTTTGCGGAGATCAGCGACGAGGATTGGCAGCGGTTCTACGAAGTCAACGTGATGAGTGGCGTGCGGATGAGCCGCGCGGTGATGGGATCGATGCAGCAGCGGGGTTGGGGACGGATCGTTTTCATCTCCAGCGAATCGGCGATCAACATCCCGACCGAAATGGTCCATTACGGAATGACCAAAACCGCTCAACTGTCGATCTCTCGCGGTTTGGCCAAGACGCTCAAAGACACCGGCGTGACCGTCAACTGCGTCCTCCCCGGGCCGACGTGGAGCGAAGGGGTGGAACAGTTTGTCGAGAGCTTGGCGGGCGACCAGGACATCGAACAGGTCAAGCGTGACTTCTTTCGCGACTCCCGCGGCGGATCGTTGATCCAACGCTTTGCGAGCGTCGAAGAGGTGGCATCGCTTGTCAGCTACGTCGTCAGCCAACGCGCCTCAGCGACCACCGGCGCCGCCCTCCGCTGCGACGGCGGCCTCGTCGACACCTGCTTCTAAACAGCCCCCGCGGCTCCAATGCTGCCCCTCCGCCTCACCGCCCCACAGCGCTGAGGCCGACGCCCGGCACGCCTCATTTCTATAGGCAGAACCGCCTTCCAACGCGCCGTAAAAAAGGCCGAAGGCCGACACACGACCTGCCGGTGGCATAAGCCACCGGTCACCGCAAAACAACCTGCCTTCTTAAAGGCCGGAGGCCGACACAAAAACCTGTGCCGGCCTTCGGCCTCGTGGTTTCGCACGAGGATTCGTTCCGGTGGTTTACACCACCGGCAGGTCCTTTACCGGCCTCCGGCCTAAAGCCACCGACCAACGGATACTCGCCCCGCAAGCCCAAAGGACGCCCCCCAATGCCGGTGTCATAAGCCACTGGCATCCCACAGCCAAACCATTCCCAAAGTCCAAATTCCAGCACGCGTCATCTCGACAAGCAAGACCGCCCCCCAACGACACCCAACCGCGCGGAGGCCAGAGGCCGGCACACGGGCTGCCGGTGGCATAAACCACCGGTCACCAACATGCCAACCGCCCCCAGGCCGGAGGCCGACACAACGGCCGAGCTTCGCTTTCCACGAGAAGCGACCTAAGCTGCAGCGATTCACGCCGCTCTTCCCAACGCCAAACAGCTGCGTCCCCGCAAGACAGCCGCCCCTTGTTCAGCCCCTATCCGAAAAGCGTGGCACCTTCCGTGGCGTCCTTGAAACGCAATGCCTACTCGTCCGAACGATCATCGACTCGATAAAGGTAGGCATTGCCTTTCTTTTTGAAGCGAATTTTTCCCGAGTCACGCAGATGCGCCAACGCACATGTTGTCAGTTTCAGTCGCTTTCGCACTTCGGCGCTGCGAAGCCAGCCTTGGTCGGGTGATTGGGTCAGCCGAGGCTCGACCTCCGTGTTCCAATAGCTCAACCTTCCGATCCGCGACTTGTCGACATGATCGAGCATCATCCATTCAAGCGAGCGTTGCTGACTCTCTGCGATGTCGAAGCCTTGATAGTCGTCGGCAACAAACAGCCATTTGTGATGGTAGATGTACGGATCAGCAAACGCTGGATGCAATTTGATCCCCCCGTCGAGATGAACCACAGCATAGCCCCCCGTAGACGGTTCGTGGGCAGTGTCGAAGTCGGGGCAATGAATGAAACTAACGTTGCCGTTCATTTCGTTGTGTTTGACTACAGTGTATTCAAACTCAGCGGGTAGTTTGCCCTTGGCCTCCACCACCACTTTGCCAAGCACGTGTTCGTATTGCCGATGGACGTAAACCGCTCCACCAATCCGTTTGCCCACCCCGTACCTCGGGCATCGTTTTGGCAGCGACACCTTCGGCTTCGACTGGTTTTGCGACGACTTGATCAATCGATGGCCCCGATGTTCGAACCCCAACGCCTGCAAGTTTTCCTGCCAAACCGATTGAGTAAGAAAGTCGTCCTCATCGCGAAGCAAACCATGCTTTACCTCCTGATTTGTCAGCCGTTCAAACTTAGACCGCCGATCATCCTCGGTATCGAGCATCCGATTTTTGCGGTCCAGTAGTGGCGGGTCTATTCGACTCTTTGTTTCGTAGTAGCCGACTCGCAGCGTCCGTAGCCAGACCTTTGTCGTTTCGGTTGTGATCGGATGCGGCACCGAATCAAAGTCAGGACAAGCGAGGTAGGAGACCTTGCCCGAAAAGCGGTGAAGCTTGATGAGGTTGGCGTCCTCGATGCTGCCGAGATAGGCGCGAGCACACCCCTCGTAGATCCGAAGCAAGGGTTCAAGTTGATCTCGGACACTCTCGTGTATCCAGAGCGAACTGGGGCACAGCCGTCCAATCGAAGATCGCTTGCATGCGGCATCGATTTCGTCTGGATCGCCGGCACGGAACATCAGCCGGTCGGCCTCGTTGCATGCGTTCTTATAGTTGGCGAAAAACGCTTTGACGTCCCGCTGGAACTTGATTGACAGCTCGGAAAACTTGGGTCGCACCCCGAAATTCGCAAGCGCCAAATAGACCAGTAAATCCTCGCTGCGTTGCTTGCGAACCCGCTCCCAATCATCCTCCGAAGTAACGCGTCGGATGAGCCCAAACGCCCGTTTGAGCGACCCAAACGTATCGACAACCTGTTCCGACAATGCAAACTCATCGGGTTCTGGCAGCCGCCCCAGTTCCGTGATCGCTTCGATCAACGCATCGAGAACCTCACGGTGTGCCTCGTACCGAACCTCCGCAATCCGCTTTCGTGGCGCGGCAATTCTGCGGTGATACTTAGAAGCCAAATAGTTCGACTTCAGCTCTTCGTCGCGGAAAACGTAAAACACGCCCGGAGCTGCCGGAAAACACTCCTGTCCTAACGTCGCCTCCACGTACTGCCGCAGTTCGGCTTGCGTGAAATACTTTTGGAACGTACCGATTCGGGTCAGAACGCCATCGCCATATTCGACGTCACCGCCACTCTGGTCGCTGACAAGAATACGTGCCGCGACGCAGAGCACTTGTTCCGCTAGCTGCCAGGCCTCTTTCAAGGTGTCCGCTCGCTCCTGGACGTCTTCGATAACATTCAGCACGAACCCGAGGTTTACGACCGGCGCAGACAACTTAGGCGCATCGGGGCGAAACGCAGGATCGAACCCACCGCACTCGATTCCCTCAGCCTTTAGAGCGGCCAAGTCATCACCGTGGCCACAACCGAAATCGAACATCGCCCGATGCTTGTTAACCAATTGGTCACGGACCAAACATTTCACGGGAAGCGAATGCTCATGCCGGCGAATGGCAGCCTTGTGACGCTTGACCTCCAAATACCTTCTCCACCTATCAGAAACAAGGTTCCCACCAACCATAAAAAGCCCGAGCCACTTACGACTCGGGCCGCAAACATCCCCAACTACTTGTTTGCATGAAGCATGACCTGAACCTTGAAGGAATCCTGAGCGATCTTGTAGGAACTCTGTTGCTTGCCGACCTTTGCTGGATCGAAATTCTGCCCTTGCATCATACCGTAATACGAATCGACGATCGTATCCAGGTGGTCTTCTATAAACCGGTAGGGATTTACCTTCCAGCTGACAACCCCTTGTTTACATTCCATCAACTCACGAAGAGCAAAAACCAACGGCATGATAAATCCCTCACCGTAGTCAAACTTAACTTCGCGGGAATAGAACTTTGTTTTTGGTGGCCGCTTCAAATGCTTGGGATTATCAGACCGAACGTTATCAGCTTCAAAAAAACGAACGCCTGTGATCTTCCCAAATTTTTTCCCGTTGTTGTTCGCAGAGATTGGCATTTTTTCATAAATCAAATCGTAGAGCTTCGGCATGTCCTTCATCATTACTAGTGCGCTCTGAACCCCCTCATGCACCACTTCGATAATCTCACCCTTATTCTCAATTTTTTGGCTTATACCTTCATGCTGAAGCATCTCGTTGTAAAGACTTACACAATTGCCTTTTGAAGAAAAAATCATCGTAGAGAGATTGTCAATCTTTTTTTTAAGCGAAGCATCACTTGAAAAAACATCTTCTGGCAATACAGACAGGGGGATAAGGCTCAATGCCACCAAGTCTCGTGACTTGATCCTCCCACCATCGTTGGACTTCCACTCGACGTCTCTGGCCAAATTTATGTCAAGATTTTTCTTGATCTCTTCGTAATACCCCGACTTATTGGCCTTGGTCGATTCCGTCAACTGAGCGTTATTGTTTCGAGCACGGTTAATATCAAGAATCGCGTTTGTGAATTCGTCGCATCCATCTGATTCATCAATAGGATAAATAACTTCCATCGGAATAAGAAAATCAATTTCGTCGCGAATGGCTTCTATCTGGTCAAGGTAATTCGCCCATACAGGTTGCAACTCCTTCCACGTTTTAACTTTTCGAAGAACGAGATCGGCTTCCTCACCGAGTGCTTGCCGAAGGATATAACGAGCAATCGCCAAAGTATTGTGGCCGCCATCAAGTATTCCTTCGAGTTCGGGATCTTCAAATCGAAGCCTAACTCGATTTCGCTCGAGCAACTCCACCTCACGGCAAGCAACTAACAAACCTTTGCTCTTATAGTGGAACAGCTCCGGGCAATCGGTAAGGCAGTCTTCAATTTCTTTCGTCACGGCCCCTTTCTTGGCGACACGCGGGTTCGCCTCGAGGTCTGCCCCCGTGATTAAGTCAATGAAAGAAGGTGCACGAACATCTCCGCGAATACGATTGAGCTTGTGTTGTGAAGCCTTAAAGTCGTCGAAACGTACGATAACAGAACTTTTCAAAAGAATGTCTCCAAATCCTGGAGACCAGCCGGGTAGCATCCCGCGACACAGCGATGTCGTTGCAGAAACTTCCAGCCAGTCTACCGACTAACTTAAACCTAGTTCCCATCCGGGAACAAACCCTCTCTTCCGGGAGGGTCGGGCCACCACATGCAGCCACCCCAAAAGGGTACCCACCCAACATACATTGGTCAAGTCTTTGAACCGAGGTTCAAAGAAATATTGAAAGTCGGCGCGCGGGAGACCGAAATACTTCCTTTCGGTGCCAGCCGATGAAGTCTGGCGACGGTGAATGAATCTTACTTTGTGGAGGACGGATTTCAATACCGTGATGGTTCAATAGCCAGTTCGTAAGACCTTGCGTCCCATGCACCCACTCCGAAACTAACAACGTTCGATCGTCGGAGAGACCGATTGCCCCCCGGTCGAAAAGCTTGTGATGCAAGGAACACAATGCCAGCCCATTTTGAACCGTGTCTGGACCGCGGGCCTGGTACCATTTGATATGGGCGGCTTCTAGGCCAAGCGCCCGGCCGCCCATTCGCAAATTCAACCCGCAGATTGCGCAACGATACTCGTAGGCAGTTAGAACTTGGTCCCGAAATTTTGGATCACGTTTCCGTCGCTGGATAAGCTCGACTGCGTCTTCTAAGCCGACGGAGTTAAGAATTTCTTGATGGAACGATTCAGGAAAACACCGGTCTAACAGGTCTGAGGAAACTCGCTTGATCAACGATCGATCAAGCTGGATTGCATCGTACAGGTCAGCGGTGAGCCCACCGGTTACATCGTGTTTGAGCAGTTCGCTCTTCTTAGCGTCCCTGTTGCTTTTCCGGCTTTCAACGTTTTCAGTGTTTACAAGTTCCCAAATCCCGTCGTTCTGGAGACGCCAGAACGGGTACTCGCTGTGATACGATTTTCGCGGCGGACCAAAGGCTTCAAGCAACTCTCTAAGCGGTCGGTCGATTTCCGAGTACGGGATGAGTCGCTCGGCCCCCAATGCGTACTTGCCCAGGACAAGCAAAACTAGAAGCGGCTTGTGCGGAGCACGTTCATCGCCCCGTTGCCAGACCTTCAAGGCTCGGAACTGATCGAGCAACGAATTATATTCTGTCGCCAAATGCCGATGACTCCTATATGCACAACCAGGCAAAAACCTACAACTGCATGTCGAGCATATCCAGCAGCGGGTCGCGGACGTCTTCGGTGGCCGACTCATCCATTTTGACGCAGTCTATCTCGCCCATGGCGGTCAACATCAAATCCCGAATTCCACTTTCGTCAGAACGTCGGTCGTCGAGCCATTTGAAACCGGCGTGAGCAAAGCGATCTAGCAGCTCCAATCGCTCCGCCATTCGCTCTTCAGAAATCAAATCCAGTTGGCACGACAGCGATTGCGGAACCGTGTCGTGATCGGTTTCGGCAATCAGTGCCACAGCTGTTGCCAATTCTTTTGCGCCAGCGGCACCAATGAACACAGAGTCACGAATCGACGTGTTGTCCTTCTTAGCCTTTGGCATCGACTCGGCTGGTGTCGGTGAGTTGAGCGCCATCGCTATCGATGCAGCAAAAACATAGGCGTCTCTTTGATCCTTGAATGGACCAGTCTTGGTCGAACCAGCCAGGGACGAAACCTTCCCGGAGGCAATGAGCGCATCGAGAATATCGCGATGCTCGGCATAAATAGTGGCATTCGCCATGATAAGTTGATCCTAACCAAGTAAGGCGATACGGGTGCGGGCGGAGGAAACTTCGGGATGATTGATGCTGTACGTGTGGTCCTTCCCGCCCCAAGTTACGGTCCGGTTGCTGGTCTGATTGGATGTCAACTCCATCACGTAGGCTTTGCCCACTTTGTCCGCAATGGCTTCCCACACCGCCACCGATTTGGCGGATACGGGGACGATGATCTGCGGCAGGAGCTTCGGCAATGCCTGCACAACATCAACCTCGTATTCTTCGTCTAGCGGGCTGGTCGGGGCATCTAAAACGACTGGAAATCCGGTGCGTTTTGACGTCTCAACGTTGCCGGTCATCGCCAATTGTTGCCCTTCCCTCGCGATCTCCTCATAGTGAGGTGCCAAGCGAGCGATTGCACCGAGAAACGCGATCAGCAACAGAACCTTCTCGGACTGGGACAGCGGCACCGTCGCACCGCCCTCTGTGAGTTTGACCCGAATGCCAAACCCAGAATCGACTTTGACAACGTAAGGTTTCGCGATCAGATCGTTGTAGGTTTCATTGATCGCTCGCTCGAAGTCCTCTCGCCCAAATTCATTGAGACCTTGGCGGGCGGCGTCGAAATAGCCTTTGGCGTCCGTCAGAATTTTGAGAGCTTTCGTTTTCTGCATATGCTCAACGGATTGACCGGACTTCTCTTCAAGGTTCTTCAACGCGTCGTCATGTATCTTTTTCAACTCGTCGAATTTGACATGGATTCCGGTCAATTCGTCGCTGATCGCGTTCACACGATCTTGGGCGTTTATATATAGCTCGATTGGGCTTTCACCAATCTCAGGACGTTCAAATTTCGATTCAGTTACGAAGTCGTCTAGGTCTTGTTTCGCTTGGCGGTGAAGACTGCTACTTACCGTAATGCAAGATCTAACGACGGAAGCGAGTATCTTAATACTGGCTTCTTTGGGAGGTGGATCGAGCTTCAATTCGACGGCCAACTTTTCAACTTCTTCACGAAGACGATCTGCCTCGGTGCCTCTTCTTTCCAAGAACTGTTTCAAAGTCGTTCGTGCTTCAAGTCCTCGCACCGCAATTTGAGCGTCACCGACTCGGTCACGGAGCTTTTGAACCCGGTCTTTTGTCTGGTCGTCAAGCGGCGTGCGGCAAAGAGCGCAACACCCCGTTTCAAGAGATTTTTCCAGTACGGACTCGTGAATCCGTGGAGGCATCAAGCCGGCCGTCTCTGCCAAATCGAGCCGACGAATCGCTGACTCGCAAACGAACTGAGCCATATGCGAATGAGAGCCTCGGGAGAGATCCACGTAGAGGGCATCAGCGCGAACCACTATTTGCTCGGCGTCAGTGACCAATTTTGTCAGTCGGGTGTTCTTATCCGACCACTTCTTGATCTCATTCGGATCATAGCGATCAGCTTCTGACTTCGCCTTGGCGGCCAGCGTCTTCGCTTTTAACAAGAGTTGCGGAAGGATGTCTTTGCGTTCCGTGACAGCGTCGAGGTTCGCCTCGGCTTGTTCGTACTTGTGGCGAGCCAAGTTGACCGCCTCTTGGCCCTGGCCACCGCTTGGAACCTTCAATGTGCTGCTTTTCTTGGCATCACGAATGTCATCGCTCGCGTGCTCATAAATGTCGCCAGACAGCAGGGACCTGATCGCTCGTCCAACATCAAACGCAGCGCCCTCACCACCGCGATCGCCCTTAAGCACGTTTGCAGTGCTAAACGTTTCTGCGGGGAAAAAGAATAGATCTTTGAGAGGTTCAGGCAAAATGCGGTGAATGTCCGCCTCGACCGCACGTTCACCGTTTCGCGTCACAACCAAATCATAGTCAGATGTGACTTGACGACTGGCGTTGGTTGATCGGCGAACCGAGTACTCGTCGGATTCGTGTTGCAATCGAACCTCGACAAATGTTTCAGCGGATGGGTCAATTTCTGACGCGCCCAGATTGACCAGGCGATCGGTATGGTCAAAGCCCTCAGTGAATTCACCATAGATTGCCCAAGTGAACGCATTTAACAAAGCGGTCTTCCCCGCTCCATTCGGCCCAAGGAGCAAGGTTACTGGTCGCTCTGGGTCAACGGAAAACACGATTTCGTGTTCGCCATGGAATGAACGCCAGTTTCGCATCTTCAACGAGACGAATTTCACGACGCTGCCTCCTGTTGCTTCGCGAGTTGCAACGCCGACGTCGCGAACTCGTCGGGCAGCTTCGACCGGTCTGAGAAGCGCTTCTGGTGCTCCGCCGCCAATACCTTTTTCACAATCTGCTTCGCCTCCGGCGACAGATCGCCGGCGAGTTTTTTCATTCGGTCCTGAAAAGCGCTCATGATGTCCATTCCTGCATTTCGTCTTCGCCCTGTAGTTGCATCCAGACATACTTCTCTGGGTCAAGTTGGTAATGATAGGCCCAGTCCCGAATGTCGAACAGCACCTCATGATTCCGAGCTGCGTCGGCTAGCTCAGCCGAACGGGCCAGCTCTGATCCAATCATGGTTTTCTCGGAATCAGAAATTGGACCGTCACTCTCCGGTGGAAGGACGATAAAGTCGTAGATCGTCGCGTGTGATTTCGGATTCTTCGGGTCGCGGCGAAGCAGCCTTCCTCGCCGCTGGACAAATTGCCGAGGGTTCTGCGTTGATGCCGTAATGATCCCGATTTTGACGGAGGGTATATCAACACCTTCATCCAGGCACTTCATCGCCAACAGAGCGTGGACATCCCCTTTCGCCAGGGAACTTTGCAAGGCATCCCTTTGTTCAGTACTGGTTTCGCCGTAGTAGCGAGCCACTCGCATGTCAAAGTCACCTCGAAGAATCTGTTCCACTTGATCGAGCTGTTTGATGTCACTTTCGGGACGACTTCCCTCGGCGACGTAAATGATTTGATGCGTCTTTTTGCTAAGTCCAGACTGCATCAGTTCGCGAAGCCGAACGATTTTGTTCACAGCGTGCTGCTTTAGACGATTGCGAAGCCGAATAAAGTTCTCGGCAACTTGGTCGTCGCCACGAGCGTAGGCTGCCGCAATCTTGGCGGAAAGTTTTCTGTACTCATCCGCTTCATCGCTTGTCAGGTCAATTCGGCAAGGGAAATAGTCGTAGGGAACGAGCGTTTCGTACTTGTAGATCGCATCTTTAATGTTGATGGTGATTACCGGGATACCAAAGTAGCCCAAAAGCGTATCGGTTCCCTCCTCATCACCATGGCGTTTGGGCGTCGCCGACAAGCCAAGCGTATAGTCAGGCGACTTGGGCAGTGCGGCGATTCTTTCGGGTGTGCCAAGCGAATGCATCTCGTCACCGATAACCAAAATCGGTCCGTTGTGCCTTTGCAGCTGTCGTTGCAAGAAGTGTTCAGTCACATCTTTTGAACCAACAGGGGTCAGGCTTCCCGCAGTCGTGATCACCATCTCAGCCCGTTTGTCGAACACCGATCTTGCCGCTGAAAACGCAGCTTTCAACTTGTTTTGCTCAGCCTTTCTCAGAGCACCGTGACAAATGACCGGACGAAAGCCAAACCACTCCGCGTTACCTTTCCACTGATGAACCAAGTCGATCAACGGTACAACGACAAGGACCAGAAGCGGTCGATTGCTTCGGGCGGCGTGGAGAGCCGCCTGGGTCGCTGCTGCGAGAGCAGTAATCGTCTTGCCCGTTCCCGTCGCCATCGCGAACGTGCCGCGCCCGCCGGCAGCCAGCCAATCATTCACAGCGATTCGTTGATAGTCGTGAAGCCGAAGATCCTCTGGCAGCGACGGGACCAAGGAGACCTTTTCAAAAGATGAATTCATTAACGCATTCGCCTCCTCGATCGGTGGAAGGGTGATCCGGCGAGTGGATTTGGCGACGACAGATTCGGGTTGCGGTTCGCGGACCCCGAAGGCATCTCGCATCGGTGCTTCTAGCCATTCGGTGACTGACCATGTAACTACGCCCTCGACTTGCTCATGCCAGACGGCATCAATGCGGCATCGTTCTTCTTCAGCAAAGGCTCTCTGATCTTCGCTGCTCCAGCTTCGATGCAACGGAAAAGATTCTGAGTGCCGAAGCACGCCACCAACGGTTTCGTTTGGGCTGCCGGAAAAGGACATCCAATTGCCATCTGCGTCCGTGAATACCCCAATCTTTTCATGGAACAAGGAATAGCAATCGGGGTGTTCACGAAGTGCAATTCGCACTTCGAGTCTTCGAGCGGCGATCATCCAAGTCAGCAGCTTCAAGCGATTCAATTGTATCGAGCTTGGAATCGACCGACGAATTTCAGAGTGAAGATCATACTCGAGCCGTTTTTGAAGCTCTCGCCCCTTTCCCATCGCTTCAAGGTCATCGTCGCTTAAATTTGCAGGTGAAGTGATCAGTCTCATTCGCCCTCCGTTGCCAACGAACTTGTCCAAAGCTGGTGCGATTGCGGCCAAGAGCGACGATGAAAAGAATCCAACAGCGCGGTCGTAGCGAACGCTTCGATGAAGGGCGGGACGGTAGAAGTCTTGGATCAGGTTGTCAGGCGGGGAGTTGTATCGCCGCCGCCAGTTGGGCTCCCAAGATGGCAACGAATCGCTCATCAGAAGCCACCAAGTAGATCCAAGAGCGGATCAGATACCTTGTCAACAGAACCATTGGATTCGGCTGTGTCAATGTCACTGTCGTCGCCAAACGAAAGTTCCGGTTCACGGTCTTCCCGGATCAGCTTTATTGCCGCGCTGCTTGGAACGATCAAGATCCGATCACCTGCCCGGTAGTCTTCCGCTTTCAAATATTCGGACACGCGACCGACATCAACTAATCGGTTCAGGCTATGGGGGCGCCAAATCAAGCTGGCCTCATCGTCGGCTCCCTCAATCGGTACAACCAAATCATCACCAGGACGAATACCATTTGCATAAGCCACGTCAAAGTTGACCCCAAGCGAATATCCGTTGAAGTGCCGTTCGTAAACCAACGAACGGTATCCCCAATAGTCGCCGACCCGAATCGCGTCCTTGCACGTCTCTGGATGCCGCGGGGAGTATTCATCTCCTTCCGCCCGCCGCACCATATCGTTTTCAACGACAAAAGCCGAAGATGCTAGATAGGACCGCACTGAACCTTCGGCGACGTCGAATTGCGACGGAATCTCCGTCAGTAACACATGGACTGGGACCGACCCGTTGTACGCATCGATCCGCTGTTCAATTTCGCCGACGATTCCGTCGTAAACGTCGTCGATCCATTCAATGAACCCCCAACGATAACGATCCGCACGTGCAACACCTTCAATGTTCCCCAGGATATTTGTAATCCTCTGCCCATCGAGGCCAATCAGATCAGAAAGCTCTTCTTTGGTCGCCGGTCGCCCGATCTTCTTGATCGCGGAGGCCGCCAGGCATTTCATGGTGGACTTGATGGTCCAATTGCCGAAAGAACGCCCTAAGCCGAGGACTTCCAATAGATACTCATCACGATCAGCATCATTGCAAAACAACTCCGAGCAGGTCGACTCGACATGGCAATCATCAATAAATCCATATTGATCTGATTCCAAGGCGAGTGATTGATCAAGCGACGAAACATCATCGGCTATCCATTCATGAATACTCCAATTTCCGCTCTGTTTCCACGGACCAAACAACTTGAGCATGAATGCCGCCAACATTTCCGCGTGTTCACTCTTCTCAGCAATTGCGGTTGCGGCGGAGTGCAATTCAGTCGTCCGAACAACTCGCGTTCGAAGTGGCTGAAGCGCCTGTTCGCCCACGCCTTTGAAGACATTGGAAAACTGCATCTCCACCGAATTTGTCACCTTCGTTTCAATCTGACGAACTCGTTCCCGAGTTACTCCCCATCTGCCTGCGATCGATTCAAGTATCTCAACGGAACCGAGTACGTAACTCCGTGATTTTAGGATGTCAAAGTCTCGCGTGCTGAGGCTGTTCAGGAATGTGTCAAATGACGCGTCTGGCAAACTGACGCCCAGATGCACCGCGAGCGCATCTAGCTCTATCCCGATCGCAGAGGCACCGCAAATAACGCCGACATCCCGTGATTTGCTTTGATAGGCGCCGCTAAGCAGGGCGTGAACCAGTTTCTTCCAGTAAGCCCCATCAGTGACTTCGCCGAAATCAAACTCTGGATGGTCAGAACTCACGTCTGGTGCCCCGGACTGCGGTACTATCGCCCCCGTAGGTGAGGCAACGACGCTGCGGACGCTAATGTTTTGTTTCAATGGATTTACAAATGATTCGCCGCCGGTTTGATATTCAATCAACGCTCGCGCAGCATTGCTAAAATCAATCGCAAGCGAGTCCTCTCCCTCGAACCTGACCGCTTCGGCGAAACGCAATAGGCGGTCCGCCGCTATTTCGATGAAGCTTGGGTGGTTCGCGTTGAATCCGGGCAGCAGTTCAGAGGCGATCGCAAGTCGCGTCTGCCGCCTCAGACATTGATCGGGCCAAGGGTGGCAAGCGAGAGATATCGCAGCGGCCTGCTTTGCAGTGTAACGCTCACCCAGTCGCAGCGACTCGCAAATTGCTTCACGTATGTCGCGGTGAAGCTGGTGCGAATGATCCTCGCTGCTCACAGCTTTTTGTGGCGGGATAGAAGCTGGTCTGGCTAAAACGTACGCGGATAAGCTCTCGTTGACTAACGGATCAGTGGCTGCGACCGCCGGCGTATCTACGCCAAGCCGTTTCATGCCAACGCAATTGGACCGCAAGTCATCGAACTGCCTTAAGTGCAGGCCATTGACGGTGACTGGTTCAGATGCCGGTGCGACCGCTACGGTCGAGCGTGACGCATTGTCGAAGCCTGCGGGCGAAATCGCATCGGTGTCAGCTTCTAGGTTTGAACCTACTTCACTCGAGCCATGGGCTGATGCAATCTCGCTGTCCCCACTACCGGTGGAGCTAGATGCCCCAAGCGTTCGTTGCTCATCACTCACCGTTGAAGGAGGAACGGCCGGGCGTAGTTCAGGTTCGGCAACGGCTTGGTTAGCTGTTGGAGCTTCCCGTCGGTCGTCTTCTCGTTTTTGTGTCATAACGACACGGCTGACGACTGCGTCCTGCGGCGAGGGCTTCGGATCTTTCGGTTCTGATGTCACGCAGACCCATTTGTCGTTCACAAAGCGGAAGGGAGCCTTGCACGCCGGGCACCTACCTTTGCTGGATCGAGCCGACGCTTCTCTCGGTACACGCAGCTTTTTGCCGCAAGCGCAGAGCAATCGAATCATGGTTCCATCGCTGGGCAAGATCAAGGTCCTGGGATTTGAAGATTAAGACAGGCAACAGTTTACGCGACCGAATGTCCATGTGCCACCTAGTTCAGCGGCACGCGGCGACCTAAGTGATGGCCAGAGAAGCCAGGTCAGCAATTGACTTTACTTGCCGGCTCAATGCAATCACACCCCGATTCAAGTGAGCGCGAAAGTAGTCAACTTCAACGGCGTCATCGGGCAGTTCGTCGTTGAGCATCCTTTGCCGAAGCATTGCGACGTACAACGCGTCCCACTCACCAAGCAAGGTGTAGCGATTGAACTCGCGATCCTCTTCTGGGTACTCGCCTGGATCGGGAATGGCTGGATCGCTTAGCGACATACAAAAACCGATGCGGCTTAGGATGTTTGGCGTCAGCCCAGTTCTTGCCTTAAGTTGCTTCAAACGATCGGACGCATCTTTGGTCAGTTTGATTTTGTTAAGATGCATTCGTCAGTTCCTGGTTGCGATGGTTCCAGAAGTAACCTTCGCTCACGACGGTTCGCCCTTGGGACTGCTCGTAGCTGAGGTGGTAAACGTGGCTGAGGTGAGGCTTGAGGTCGTTGAAGTATGTTTCGTCGATTTCCGTGTCGGTGCTGAGGATGATGACTTGGTGGCTCGCCTCGGGAAAATAGTGCTCGACTAAGTGCGAGCGGTGCTCGCCATCGAGCCGGCCCAGGGGCGTATCGATCACCATCGGCAAGGGGCGTCGTGACACTTCGGCCAGTCCCCAAAGCATAGAAATGGCATACATCTGTTTTTCGCCGGCCGATAGCTGGGTCTTGGGGACTACGCGATCGTGACGATCGTAGAGCTTGACAATGAATGAGATCGGGTCGATTTCGATGCGACGAACGATATCGCCCTTTCGCCAAAGTTGTTGAAAGCGGCGGCGGACACACTGCGCGAGCTCGCGGGACTTGTCGGCGGTGAGCTCCCTGACGTATTCCTCAAGTGCCGCGTTCACGCTTTCCACCATTTGTTCGCGTTCGCCTTGTTTCTCGGCTTCGCTCTTTTTGTCTGTCAGTTTCGCCTTGCGACTACGTTCTTCCTTCAGGGAAAATTCGGCACTGCTGTACTCAGCTAATGCTCTTTTTAGATCAGCATCCGCGCCGCCAATCTCGCGGTTCAAGTCGTTTACCCGCTCAACAAGTGGCCGCAATTGGTCCTCCTTCGGAGCCTTCTTTAAGGCCGCCTCAGTTTTTTGCAAATCGCGAGTGTCGGTTTCGAGTTGGCCGATCACCTTCTTTGCCCTATCAGGTACGTACTCCGTTGCACCTCTTATGCCTTCAAACAATGACTCTTTAAGATCGCTGGACAAACGATGGACCAACTTCACATCAGGCAAGCCTTCGGGTGGTTCGCCCAACTTGCCAACCATCTGTGTGATTCGGTCGGCAAGCACGCCACGCGTTTCATCGGTCAGGCCGTCGATTCCAGCAAGTTCTTTTCGGGTCGCTATGTGAAGTCGCTCTATGCGTTCTTGCAGAAGTGTTCGATGCGAGCGCCAGCCTTGGACGCGGTCTTCGTTCTTGAGTTGGTTCGTGAGGTCTCGGCAAAGAGATTTAGCGAGCGAAAATGGTAGCAAGCCTTCCGCTAGCTGTCGCAGTTGATTTTCGGCATCTTCGATCGCGGTCCGCAATCGCTTCCGATCTGACTCAAGCTTCCCACGAACATCGGCGAACGCACCGCCTTCTTTCGCGATGCGGGCTTCAGTGGCTGCGATTTGCTTGGCAATGTCGTCAACACGCGACTGAGCTTCATCGAGGGCAATTCGGGATTTCAAGTGACGGTCTTGTTTGTCTTGAATCTCCTTCTCGACGTTGTCGAGCTCTTTTTGCAGCGTGTCGATATTGTCGAGCTTCTGTAGTCGGTTAGCATAAATTTGCAAGTCGCCACTCAAACGTTCCACCAAATCAAGACCAAGCAAACTACGAATAGCGTCGGACAGCGCAGCGTCGTCGTCATCGGATTCGGCAAGTTCTTGGATTTTTTCACCATCGAAGAAGTAGAGCTGAGACACACCGGGCGGAATCAGATCACGCAAAAAATCGTCGGCGTGTGCGTGATCGAGATCGTCAATCGGGTCCCCATCGCGTTGAACCAGCAGATGCGTCTTAATCTTCTTGGTACCGATGTCCCAACTTCGTTCGACCGTGTAGCGATGGCTTTTGCCGAGCTCGGAATGTTCAAACTCTAACGCAACCGAAGCGGTTGTATTCATCACCAGAGCGTCGTCGTTGCGGTGAACGCGAGATCTAAGGTACTCTTCGTATTCGCGTGCCGATACGCGGGAGCCTAGCAGCAATGGCCCGTATAGGCAGAGCCGCACGGCTTCGAGGATCGTTGTTTTGCCGGCGCCGTTCTTGCCACCGACCAGTATAACAGGACGCTCTTTGTTGTATTTGACCTTGGGTAGCAAATCAAATTCGGTCACACCTCGAAAGAGGCCAAAGTTATTCAGTCGTAGGGTATGAATTCTCACTCGTTGTCCTCGTCATCGGCCTCAGATGCTGCAATCAATGCATCCACCTCCGCTCGCGCCCGTATCTCTTCTTTCCAGTCTTCGCGAAACACTCTGTCGATCTGCTTAAAGATGCCAGCACGGCGACTCATCCCTTGCATGTCACGTTCAAGATCTAGCAACTTGCCAACCAACCGAGTCGGTACGTCATGCCTTGAACAAACCTCCTGCAGCAAAGATGCGTCGGCGCTGGTCAGGCTTGTGACATCATCAATAACGCCAGGAAGTTCCTCGCCGGTGACTTCGCGATATATCTTCGGAACCGAGTCTCGCCAATCTTGTTCCTCGGTTCGCCAGATTTTGCGAATCTCACCAAGTTCATCCTCGCGGATCAATCGTGCATTGGGGTCTGGCCCTTCGCGACGGATACGTTGTTCGATCTCCAATAGCTCGCGGAGCATCTCGCAACGGAACTCGAATAGATATGGACCAGGAATTGGCGTTCCCTCCGATCCATCTTCGTTCTTCTTACGCCATACTCGCCCGTCGCGTCGTTTGATTGATCGAATTTTCCTTTTTACCTCGGGAAGGCGATGCGTTGCCAACTTGTTGCGGAAGTCCAGCAGCGGTTCCATCCACTCTTCGCCGTTGTCTACGAGCGACTCCATCGAGTGGTCTTTCTCGACGACAGTGCAAACCCAGCATCCAAAGCGGCTGTTGCCGCATGACGGCGTGCTGTTGTCTACGACGAGTGGACACTCACCGCCAGCCGCACTCTTGTACATTCCGACGAGCTCGCTGTTGTCAGCCCCCCATGGTGATCGTCCATTGTCACCTTGGAGGATATACGTCCAAACGTCGTTGGTTGAAAACTCTTCAATCGGTGCGTAAACGAATGCGTTTAAAAGCGTGGAGTGCTTCCGCAGACGGGAACCATGAATCTCGCGGTTCTTCATCACCTGGTCACGCGTTGCACTCTCGCCACGACGTGCCCCCAAAACCATCACAACTTCGCCGAATTCAGCAACGCGGCCAAGAATAAACTTATCGGCCGGGCTGATCTTCATTCGTGCGGTACACCACCTGAAACGTGTCGTCGGTGCGGGGTAACCTTTTCCTAGCAGGCAAACCCAGAAGGTATCGGAGACTTCAGGAACAACTTTGTGCGCCTCGAAAGGCAAGCCTTCGGCTTTGGCGGCTGAATTAATTGCATCGAGGTTAGTGTCGATGTGCCCAACGATGACCGGTGTTTCGACGAATGTGTCCGATGAAATGACGTAAACAGTCTTTTGACGTTTCTCGAGTGGGAGGGCCTTAATCGCCATCCAAACCAACTGCAGTGTCGCCGTCGAGTCCTTGCCACCGCTGTAGCCCAGTACCCAAGGGGCGTTGTCAGCCAAGTAAACGTCTTGCACTTCTGCGATGAATGCGTCAATCGGTTTTAAATCGAAAATCGAGTTTCGCTCATTTGCGACTGCGGGGATCTTGATCTTTGCCATAATGGATTGGAGGCCAAGCTTGTAGCGAGTCTCGGCCAAATTTGTTAGCGACTTATCGTTCGGAAGGTTTGTATTGCTGGAGCTTCGCTTCTTGTTGCTGTTCGGCTGCGGATAGAGAAAGTCCGAGCTGCTGCTTCAAATAATTAGTGGTTAGCACTACATTCGTCAGCGCCTTGCTTATCTTACCGCGAACCAGTGCCCTACCTTCCCAAACTTCGCCGTTCTTACGCGACCAATCGATTTTCGCGATCGGCTTCAATCGCCGCTTCCAACCGCTGGGGTCATCTGCGAGCAACGACGCTCCCATACCGCCAAGCGCTTGCAATGCAATCCCGTGCGCATGAATAAAATCGCGACGAAGTTCGGCGCACGCGACCTTTTTATCGACGGCAAGCCCCCAATCCGGAATCAGCTTACCCGTTTCTTCCCAAAAGCTAACTGCCAGGTCTTTTTCGTGAGCAGCAACCTTTGAACGCTTGGATTTTCCTAACAGCGTTCGCGTTGCTTGGTAAATACTGCTTAGAGTGTGAAGCTTGTTAGTTCGGTTAGAAATTGTCGTCTTTTCTGTTTCTGTAAGAACCGCAAAGAAACTTACCTCGTCGACAACGTGACGGGCAAGTTGAGACAGTGGGTCGCGATGATCGTACAATATGCCCAAAGACTTAGTCGGCCGTATTGCATGCCGATTCAAATCTGAAAACATCTGCTGACTGCGTCTTAGCCCTGCATCGTGGAAGAACACGACGGAAATTGTTTCATCCCCTAACTCAGGACGTTCCTTAACAGCTTCCTCAATAGCCGCCCTTCGATGCTGCCCGTCATTCACCAGAAAGCGTGACGTCATTGGAACGCTCAATTTCCCAAGGTTTTTACCAGCCCCATTCGCCTCAAATGGCTTGAATTCAACATTGCCATCAATGGATGCGGTAATGGACGAGAAGATGTAGTCTTTAGGATTTTCGACGATATATCTCGTTAATTCCGGCACACGAGAACGATTAATTGATCTCTGCGCGCGCAGCTCAGCTCCGACTTCTTCTTCATCAAACACGAAAAATTTTGCGACCACACGTAGCGGACACATCGCGCCGTAATACTCGCGACCAGCTTGAACACCACGAATCGCGGAAAACGTCAACACATTGTCTTCAGATCCCATGCCTCACCTCCGCGGAAGTTAAACCCCAAGCACCGGAAGTTAAACCAACCTGAACTGGAAGTCAACTGCACAGCGATCTTCGGCTTCCAAGTTCGTTCAACGAACGCTAAGTTTGCGAAGTTTTTTCGCAGCAACCGAAACGAGTGTGATAACTCGTTCGATTTCTTCCATCGTGTTGAATCGCCCGATGCCGAAACGCAGGCTTGATGGAATCAGGCTGGGTTCAATTCCCATCGCGATAAGTACGTGGCTCGGCTCCGGCGCAAGCGTCGTGCAAGCCGATCCTGAACTCACCGCCAGGTCGTTTCGCAGATTTAGCATCAGCGCATTACTGTTCACCCCAGGTATCGAGACATGGAGACTACCTGGCATGCGTTCCGTTTGATGCCCGTTGAATTGAATGTCGACGACCGATGCCGCAAGACCGTGGCGAAGTTGATCGCGAATCTCTGCCAGACGCTTTGATTCAACTTCGCGGTTTGCTTTACAAAGCCGGCACGCTTCCCCAAGCCCGACAATTTGATGCACTGGCAACGTCCCGCTTCGCATTCGCCTCTCATGCCCTCCGCCTTCGAATAGAGGCTCAACCCTAATACGGGGCGTTCCTCGGCGAACATAGAGTGCTCCGATTCCTTTTGGTCCATACATTTTGTGAGCAGACAAGCTCAGTAGGTCAACGGGCATCCTGGAAAGATCAAACCTCACCGTTCCAACGGTCTGCGTTGCGTCCGTATGAAATAACACACCCGCCCGTCTGCACGTCTCGCCAATTTTGCAAATCGAATTGATTGACCCAACTTCGTTGTTGGCGTGCATAACCGACACAAGCGCGGTGTCTTTGCGAATTGCAGCCCGTACAGTACTCGGGGAAACCATTCCGTACTCATCCACCGGCAAAACGGTGATATCGTAGCCCTCACGTTCGAGCCTATGGGCAGGATCTAAAATAGTCTTATGTTCAGCTGCGCTGACAATCAAATGCTTCCCGTTTGCTGCAGCTCGCATTACGCCAAACAAAGCAAGGTTATTGGCCTCGGTCGCTCCACTCGTGAAGACAATCGCTTTTTCGTCACAACCAAGCAAATTTGCGACAGCTTCACGCGCCTCACTCACTGCAGCTCCCGCAACCAGCCCGTACTCATGCGTAACGCTAGATGCATTCCCGAAGTGTTCCGTCAAGTAGGGCAACATCTTTGCAACAACAACGGGGTCAGTTCGTGTTGTCGCATTATTGTCCAGATAAATGGGCTTTGCAGTCATGTTCTTACTCAGTTCAAGTCTCACTGGCGGTTTATCCGCATTTTACCCCTGGCCGGAAGCGCTGGAAGCGGTCTGACACCCACCTTCGCAAAACACGCCTCCCCAAACGCAAATCGCCCAGAGAAAAAAATAATAGCGAAGCGTTTGCTGAAACTCTTAAAACACAAAAAGGCCATAGCATTCGACCACACTTTTTCTTAGCGTCCAACAACTGGTGTGGCCAAAGAATGTTGATGTGTCGGCGACACTGCGTCCTACGCGGTTCAAGCCTGCTCCTCTCCGTTGCAGGAACAAGACGATTCTTAACAGCAGCCCCAACAGGAGAAGAAGCTCTCAAAACGACTTGCGAAAATCGAACCGACTCGGAAAGTCCAGGCGGCCCGCGTCAAAAGAAAATTAAGGCCGAGCAGCCTCAGCCCACGAAAAACCAGCAATGGGCAAGCCTACGCACAACCGACGCATTGGCCCAAGAAACCTTCGACAAATAAGACGAGCCGCGTCAAACGAAAACCATTTGAGTAGATTTCGTCATCGATGACGAATTCGAGATGGTTGGCGTGGCGGGTGCCCCGGCTCACCAGGCTAAGGCCGATCGAAGTGGTAATCAGGCCATTGTCGATGACGCGTTGCGAAAACGCTTGGCGGATCGTCCGGTAAAGCTGCTGGATGTTTTTCGCTGCTGGGACATGGCTTTGAGGCCTGGCGTTCTGCGTTTCTTACTTGATTGCGAGGGGGAGTGCCGCCGCGGAACATTGGGAACACGTAAGCGTCGGGACCAATGAATCACTCGTATCAGTTACGGGATCGTATAGATCGCCGCTCATCACCGTCACAGCCCCACCGTGGATCGAAGCGGCTTTAAATTCCGCCAAGCGGACGAGTTGGTCGTGGCGGAGCTGCGTTTCGAAACCGTTGGAAAAACGGACGCGATAACTATGACTGCGGTCCTGCGGAGCGCAAACGATCACGCTGGCCGCGCTGGCCGGATTTGCGATCCGATCGTTGGCCGCGATCACATCCCGCTGCGCCACGACTTGGGTCCCTACCGAATAAATCAACGGCTGCGAAAGGTTCACGGATCGTTCCTTTGTTTTGTTGGGGACTTGTGACCTCCTGTTGATTACCCACAAGTCGCCGCAAAAACAGCTCGTTCTGGCACGGTATTTGCGCTTGTAGTATTTCATTTTGCACAATGAAATCTCAAGGTGAAAGCATGCAACCGACCAGTATCGCATACGAATTTCAAGATATTCAACTTGGAGACAAACGTCTCAACGATCGAGCCGAAGCGTTGCTCGCCTCGCTGGCGGCCAACCCTTCGGCCAGTATCAACGAAGCTTGCAGTGGCTGGGACGAAACCAAAGCCGCCTACCGTCTATTGGATAACCCCAACGTCGATCCCGAAGCCATTCTCGGGGCTCACGCTGAAAAGACACTCCAACGAATCAAAGCCCAAGACACCGTTTGCATCGCACAAGATACCACCGAACTGGACTACACCGCGCATCCGCCCGAAGGCGTCCGCAATCTCGATCGCTTAGGCCGCCGTGGACTTTACGATCATTCCCACATCGCCTTCACGCCGGAGAAACTTTGTCTCGGGGTGGTCGGTGTTAAGTTCTACGATCGCGACAAAGAAGCGCTCGGCACCAGCAAGAAGCGAGAAGGCCAACCCCTACACACCGGCGAAGGGCAACGATGGCTCGATGGTTACCGCAAGGCCTGCGAGATCGCCGGAAAATGTCCTGAAACTCAGATCGTTTCGCTGGCCGATCGCGAAGGAGACATCTACGACATTTTCGTCGAAGCCGATCAGCATGAAACACCGGCTCAGTTCGTCATTCGCTCGCAGCGAAAACGCTCGTTGCCGGAGAAAGACCCCGATGGCGGGCCTGCGGCTTATAAGAAAATGCGTGCCGAAATCGCATCCGCCCAGCCGGTCGCTTACCGCGAAGTCCAGCTTCCCCAAACGCCCGAGCGAACCAAAGGATCAGGAAACAAACAACACCCCGGCCGTGAAGCACGCACTGCGAAGTTAGAAATTCGAGCGAAGCGGATGACTCTTCGTGCGCCACACAACAAGCAGTCTTCGATGCCGCCGGTCGAGATCAGTGTCGTTTGGGTGAGCGAGATCGATGGCCCAGGCGACGGAACCGAAGTCGACTGGCTGTTTTTGAGTTCTCTGCCGGTCGACACGATTGCCCAGACGCTGCGGATTGTGGATTTGTATGTGGCTCGTTGGCCAATCGAAGTATTCTTTCGAGTTTTCAAAACTGGCTGCCGGGTCGAAGAGATTCAACTCGAAGCGAGAGACCGACTGATCCGCGCGTTGATGTTTTACAAAGTGATCGCATGGCGGATCATGTTTGTGACCTTCTTAGGCCGCGAGTGTCCAGAGCTTCCCTGTGATGTCGTCTTCAGCGAAGCGGAATAGAAGTCGGTCTGGAAAGTGGTGGAAAAGACGGCTCCCCCAAAGCAGGCTCCTGAGCTGTCTCGACTCATTGCGACCCTTGGCGGCTACAATCACCGCGAAGGCGACGGTCCGCCGGGAGCCGAAGTGATCTGGCGAGGCACGCGGCGAATGCTCGACTTCGCCCTCTGCTGGCAAGCCTTCGGACCAGACCAATGACTTGTGGGTAATCGACAGCTTGTGACCTCGTCCACTACGGTGCAGTGAACTTCTTGACGAGATCGGCGACGGCGGGATGGGATGCGCCGTAGGAGACGATCGCGATATCCAACGGGGTTTCGCGGTAGCTGGCGACCGCGCGCTCGATGGCTGCAATGATCCACTCGTTCCGGTTCCCAAACACTCCGCCTCCCAACAGCGTCAGGTAGAGCTTGTTCGATCCGGTTTCGGCGAGGTTGACGACCGCTGCGGCCAAGGTCGCTTCGTAGGCAGCTTCCAAAACCAGTTTCGCAAACGCAGTCCATTCCGCCGCGGGTTGGCTTCCATAAGCGACGGGCAGCGCCGAACAATAGGCTTGCGAGACGCGGTGGCTGGATCCCGCAAGCGTCACCGCCGTGTTCCATTGCAGCCCGATACGCAACGTGTCGCGATAGCTGTCGCGTTCGCCGGCGGTGGCAGATTCAAGCGTCCGGTCGATCTGCCGCAGCCCCGAATCGGTCGGAAAGAGGTAACCGTTTTGCATTCGCCAAAGCTGATTCGCTCGATTCCCCAACAGCCGGCCGAGGTCCGCGCTGCAATCGATCTGATGGTCGTGCGATTGGCCGACGCGATCTCCCACGGCAGCGAAATAGTTGCGATAGATCGTGCCAGCTCCACACGCGACAGCGCAGGCCGGCCCCTGGGTGTGGTCGTGTTCGTAGATCCCCACACCTCGTTCGGGAGTCACCGAGGGGGCGGCCATCTCCAGCAGATTAAATTGCGATGCGACTTGGAAAAGCGCGTCGGCGTTGCTCGGGTCGGCATGCAGTTGCCGCACGTCAGCGACGATCTCTCGCAGCGATAAACGACCGGTTGCCGGGCTCGTCGCATCCGCTGTTGCACGCAATTCAGCGAGCGTCGGCGTCTGCAAACGCCCGCAGGCGATTCGTCTGCCATCGGGACAGACGAGCTGTTCGCCATCGACACTCAACTGCGCCCGCACCTGCTGCGGCGTCGATTCGTCGATCCCTGTCAATTGTTGAAACCACGACATGTGTTCGTTTCCGTTTTCGTTTCAGGAGCTGCGATGGTGTTTTCGTTTCGCTAGTTTAGTGGAGGTGCTGGGAGTGAGGGAATCTCTGGCGTAGCGGAAGTCGTCAACGGCCTGTCGATTTAGTCATTCGCTGTCGACATGGAACTGGATAGCGCTAAACTCTTTACGGGGCAATCGTACGGTCAGTTTGGAGAAGAGCGATGGGCTGGGCACAACCGAAAGAAAATCGCGAACAGCTCGTTCTTTTCGCTGAAAAACTTGATGACGCCGTCCCTATCGAGCATCCGGTTCGCACCATCGATGCGATGCTCGGCAAGATCGATTGGTCGAACTGGGAGGCTAGCTACGACCTCACCAAAGGACAGCCGCCAATTCATCCTCGCGTCATCGCCGGAGTCATTCTCTACGGGCTACTCAAACGCGTGCGAACCTCCCGGGCACTGGAGGAAGCCTTGCAATTTCGCTTGGACTTTCGCTGGCTGGCCGAAGGACGCTCGATCGACCACAGCACCATCGCCCGCTTTCGCACCTCCAACGCCGGGGCTATCGGCGACCTGTTTGTTCAAATCGGCCTGATTGCTCAACAGATGGGGCATCTCACATTGCGGTCACTCGGCTATGACGGCACACGCCTGCGAGCAAGCAACCGCCGCATCGGCACGCGGACGCCGGACGAACTTCGCCAGGCCAAGAAGCAACTCACCGCCGAGTTTGAAGAACATCGCCAAGCCGTTGAGCAGGCTCAGGACAGCGAAGACGAAATCTTCGACGCTGCGGCGGCAGCCGACAAAGAAGAGCAACTCTCTCGCCAGAGCCAGCAGATTGACTCGGCCCTTGCCGAGCTCGAACGGATTCAAAGCGAAGGCAAGAAGGTTCCCGATCGCTTGCCGATCACCGACCCGCAAAGCCGGATCGCCAAAAACAAGGAAGGCGGCTTCGCACCGAACTATAACCCAACGGCCACGGTCGATGCCGATAGCGGGCTGATCGCCGCAGCCGATGTGATCAGCGGCATTGATGAACAGAGCCACATGCACGGGGCGATCGATCAGGTTCGCGAGAACTTCATGGAAGGCGACCGCGAGCGTGAGGTCCAGGTGCTGGCCGACGGATTGATGGCAACCGGTGAGAACATTGCTGCCTGCAAGGACAAGCACGTCGACTTCTACACGCCAGCGGGACCGGAGAACCCGGCGTACCGCAAAGATCCAAGTCAACCGATCGCAGCCGAAAAGATTGACCGACTTCCTGTTCGCGGCAAGAAGCCGAAGAAGGGTGAGCAGGACGAGCGTACGCTTGACAAGACAGCATTCCTGTACGATGCCGAGGCGGACGTTTACTACTGCCCGATGGGCAAGACACTTGAGCGCAAGAGCCGGCGCAAAGATCACACCGGTGCCGAGCGTTTCCTTTACCGAGCCGACAAGCGAGACTGTTCGGGTTGTTCACTTCGGACGAAGTGTTTCAAGAACAGTCGCAATCAATATGGTCGCCGGATCGAGTGCGGTGTCCACGAACAAGCCAAGACTTCGCACACGCGTCGGATGCAGAGGGACTGCTCACGCACAAAATACGCTCTTCGAGCGGCGGTAACCGAACGTCCTTTCGCGTTGATCAAGCATCACTTTGGTGTTCGTGAGTTCCTTGTGCGCGGCCTAGAGAAGGTTCGTTGCGAGTGGCAATGGTTGTGCATCGCTCACAATGTTCATCGCTTGCTGTGTCTGGCTCCCCATCTTGCACGAGCGTGCGTTCCATAACGTTCGACTTCACCGGCACCGTGCCTTTCCCTGTCCGCCTCTCCTCCTACCTGCTCTCGATGACTTGTAGCTACCGCTACGCCGTCATCGCCAGCGGAGGTAAGGAGGAAACCAAGAAAAAAACGAACCTAGACCACTTATATCGACAGGCCGTCAAGAGTTTCGGCCCCCCCGGTCCCGCAAAGACGTCAGCCAGTCCATTGGTTCACGCCTCTCTTCGCCGCAAACATGCCTCCGCTTGCAGCCAAGCGAACATTCTAATTTCCGGAATCAGACATGGTGTAATCCAACGAGAATGTGCTTCGGGGACGTACGAGGAACTCATCCAGTACAGGCGAATAGGTCTGGACTTCAATCTTGTTCCTGTCGGGATAGAAAGTCATGATCCGCAAGAATCCACTCCCTGCCTTGATCTTGGGAATGTCCCAGTACCAGTAGTCGGCCTGAACCTGATGGACAAGGTTTCCATGCTTTCCCTTGCTAGTCAATCGATTCTCCATGGCATGCCCCGATAGCACCATAAAGATATTTCTGTGTTGGCTGACAAATTTATTCCAGATGACTTCGCCTGAATTGCCTTGCACCTTGTAATTGTCAGCACTCGACCGCTGCCCGGTTTTGCTCGTGAGGTAGGCATGGGTGACAACGATGGTGCGGCAATCCGGATGCTGCGAAACAATCTTGTTTGCCCATGCAAGGGTCTCGTCGCGTGGTTTGAATTCGAGAATGACAATCAGAAACTTCATTCCACCGGCGTTTAGAAAAAGGTAATAGTTCTCGATCTTCCCCTCTTCCCGAAAGTGCTGCTTCGCATCCACGCCGAAATGTGGGCGATACAACGGATTGTTTGTGAAACGCGACGGAGCGAAATAGGCGTTGAACCGGCTGTCACGCGAATAACTGGTGCCTCGGTGTTGCGGCGAATACCCCATGTCGTGATTCCCGGAACAAACGACATAGGGAACATGATCGTCGAGCACTCGGAAGGCCGTATCCGCAATCTCCCATTCGTCATCGTGATCCGTCTGCGTGATGTCTCCCACATGCACCACCATCGCGATGTTCAACTTCTGCTGATTCTGCTTGATCCACTCCGTCTGTTGAAAGAAACAGGAGCGTTGATCGCCAATGTCGGGCCAGTGCTTCTGTGTCTCCTTATGCCTGACATCGGCGTAGCCCTGCGTGTCGGGCAGCACGACCAGAGTGAAGGAATCAGAATCGCGTCCGGAGCCTTCGTGCGCTGGAGTCGTCGATCCGCTGGCGTGACCAGGAATCGCGACTATCGGACGGTCTTGCCCCTTTGCCGAAGCGGGTGTGCAACAAGAAAGCAGCAGTAGGGCCAAGTCCAGCAAAATCGAGCGTTTCAAAATAGTCCTTTCTACTAGCGAGCAGCTGGCCCCAAAGTGCCAGGGCGACAAACGGAAGTTGGCCCACGCCGGGAAAAACGCGGTGCATGGAATTCATCGTCCACGGGGCGAGCGGCAACCTAGGTAACGACGGACGTGACCCGGCTATCGCAGCACGGTTTGGGTTCAATGCTCACTTACTCGTCCCAACGGCGTTCAGCGCTTCGTTGATCGACTTATGGCGGCCCCGCAGCGTTGTCACTCATCTCGGCCGGCCAATCCAACGGATCCGCTACCGCAATCCCTGTGTACTCGGAAAGTGCATCGGCGATCTGTGTCATGGAGCGCTGGCGTGCGACTTGCAATCGTTGCTCCGTTGCATCATCCGAACGATAACCATCGCAAGGAGTGTAATGGGTCGAAATATAACCGATCATGTTGGCGGAACGAATTGCGGAGTCCCTATCCGTCACGACCGCGTATTCGTCAGCCCAGCGGTCCAACTCACGGATCACGTTGCGTTGGTGTTCACCAACGATGCGACGATTAAGACGTGGCCCCCCGATCAAGCAGGCGATCACGATCGCAACGATAGCGAATCCGGCGAAGATCAACCGTCGGTATTTCGTCAAGATCTTGCGCTGGTTAACGTTGGCCATCACTGGGCACGGTGGGTTGGTTGTCCATGTCAAATACGTCAGATGACGTGCTCCAGCGCATGCCGTGGTAACATCACGGCACCTGGAAACGGTGCCAACAGATTGTCCAGCATGTCTAACACTGCATAGGGATTGTAGATGACCGAAGTTGGGCGGAGCAACTATTGACGCGTGCAAGACGCGCGATTTGACGACGAAACAGACGAGAAGTTAGCCCCAATCAATTCGCAAACGTCAACCGCTCGAACTTCCAGACCGAAGGGGATGCCGACGGATTTGAAACGCAGAGGCGCAGAGAGCGCAGAGCAGGAACTCGACAAGGCTCTGCGTCCTCTGCGTTAATATTTTGCAAACGTTGGTCACCATCGACGCGGAAGACGCTTGGCGGCCAAAGTTCCATTCAACAGCGTCGCTAGTAATTTGCGGTTCGTAGCGTAACGGGAAGGTCTAAGGTGTCAGGACTTTCCAGAAATGGGGCCGTTAAAAGAGGCCTGACACCACAGATACATCTACCGCATGGTTGTCCGCCGCATGCTATTGCATGGAATGGAGGCCAAACATATTGCCTTCGGTATCGATAGCAAGCGCAAACGCCCCAAATTCCTCGATGCTCATCTTCGGGCTTTTGATCTTCCCGCCGGCCGCTTCGACGCGTGAAGCTTCGACAGCGCAATCGTCGCAGCCAAAGTAGACGATCGTGCCGCCGGATCCCGATTCAAACCCGTCCATCTTCATCAGCGCTCCCGACGCACCGGGGCGTTCAATGTCGAGCGGAAAGGCCATCATTTCCATTGCCGGCACAGGGGCTTCGAGCTTGTTGAGCTTTATGCCAAGCACTGTCTCGTAGAACTTCGTAGCACGGCAAATGTCTTGCACGTAGATCTCAAACCAGCCGACGGGATTCGTTTGCATTGTGAACTTTCGAAAGTACTTGAAGTCGAGGGAGCGTGCGCAAGGTCAATGGTCCCTGCACACCGTGATACCTTAGGCCTCCGGAAGAATCCTGTCGCCTTTGATTCGTCCGAACCACGCGACATAAGGGGGCGACGGTTTTGAAACGCAGAGGCGCAGAGTTGCGCACGCGACAGGGCTCTGCGCTCTCTGCGCCTCTGCGTTAAAGAAATCGGCACAACAATTGGTGAACATTAGAAGCAGTCGAAGCGAATGATGAAGGGCGAACCAGGACAAGACTGTCAGGTCACGGTGATAAACAGGGGCGTTCAAAGAGTCGTGGCACCTTTGATTCATCTAGGATTGTTGAATGGAGTCAATCCCGCGTGGCCCGTATTGGCGTGTTGAGATCATTTCCCTTTTCCCGTGGCGCAATCGTGATGACACGGCCGTAGATCGAGTTGGGGCCATCTTTTTCACCCGCATAGTGAACCATAAACCAATCGTTGCCAGAGAGGTGCGTCATCCAGGGATAGCCGAAATCTTCAACATCGGGAGAGGTAGTCAGGACACGGTTCTCCTGCCATTGAAGCGTATCTCTCTCGGCTTGCCACAGGTTGATCCGATTATCGCTAATTCTTTCGGTCTGCAGCGCGTAGAGCCGATCAGGTTGCGTCGGATCGGCAACGATGAAAGGGCTCGGATGGACCGCCTTTTCGTTCCCTTGGATGACACTCGGTCGAAATTGCCAACTCGCGCCTTGGTCATCGCTGACGAATTGATGGTAGGCATGGGCAGCGTTTTCGCGAACTAACCCAACCAGACGCCCACCCGAGAAGATGAAAGTTGGTTCAAAATATTTCCTTGTGGAGATCGTCTTCGCCGGCCCCCAGTTCTTGCCATTGTCTTTGGAATAAGCGATCCACAGACCCTCTCCGCGTGGCTTTCGGTAGTGGCCGCACGCCGCCAGACCTTCTGCCGGAACCTGAAATAGATGGCCGAAGACCGATCCCGTTTTGCTGTCTCCAATCCCGGACGTGTCGGTACTTTTCCAGGTTCTGCCGTGATCCTCGGATCGCCAACCGTAGATATGGTTGCGAAGGTCATCCGTGAAAGCCATCGCCATCAGAACGATGGCACCATCCTCGGCTTTCCCAATAGCTAGGTTGGCAGCATGCTGATACCGCATTGTGTTGTCAAAAGTCTTCAGCCCGTGAGGCGATGTGAAACTGTACCGCCATCGTTGGACACCGACACGGCGGGCAAGCGTCACCATTGACGTGTTTCCTCCCCGCGATGTAGGCGACGACAATGCTGCCATCATCCGCTTTGATGACTTTTGGCTACGATAAGTGACAATACCGGGCGTCTTCGGGTGCCGGTACCATGATCCGAGTGGGACTGCCCTCACCCGCGACCGCCGACTAGCCGCCCATCAATGGCACTGCAGCGATTATCAATCCGGTGAAAGTATCAAGCTTCAATTGGCAAGCCTCATTGACACAACAACGGGTGGAAGAACTGGCCCGCCGCAGGTGGTGCTCCACTAGAAAAAACGCGACCGGCGGATCCGCGTTCAATCCATGGGTAATGGCTTGGGTGCTACAAGAACCGGTCAACCACATCGCCAGGAATCATACCGCTTGCTGTAAAATGCGACGTTAATCCCTCGTGCTTGAAATCTTCAAAGGCCTTCAGGTACCAATTGGAGTCTGCGGCGTCGTCTGTATATTCCTCGTAAACCTTGACATCGCCGAACTTACCATCCGGCCACGTCTCGATTCCGAACACTTTGCCGTTAAACGTCTCAAATCGTTTCAAGGCCTTTAAAAAGTCTCCAGCGGAAAAATTTTTCATTGATGCGGTGTCAAATCCCGAATTTAGGTCTGTGAGGTCGTGATACACAAACTTGTTTAAGAACTCTTGCTGCGCGGGTGGGATTGCAAGGCCCATCGCCAAAGCGAGCTCGTCCCGTTGCGATAGGTAGTTTGCTGCGTCGCGGAAGTCAGCGTACCTTTTGTCAGTGAGAAATGTAGGAATATTGCAATCGTCAAGAAGACACGGTAGCACTTTCACTCGCCGCCCAACGATTTCCTGCGTCAGGGCTATGTTGACTTCCTTTTCCACCCAAGCTGATTTGCAGGAAGCTTGGCTTAACAGGACGATCAAGAAGTCAACATTGTCAATTCCCTCAGAGATCTTTTGTATCAGAGAATCGCCTACACGAATTTCTGCTTCGTCGATCCATACTTTTGTTCCGAATGCACGAAGGTCGTTTCCGATTCGGCGTGCGAACGGCTTGTCGGGTGATGAGTGACTAAGAAATACGCCGGTCATTGGATTCTTCAAGCATAACTTTTGGCATTACCGTGCCGCCACGGTTGATGCACTATTTGAAAACGCTTTGTCTGCGGCTCCGCGTTGATGCCTTTGCTATCCAACTACTCAATCATGGTCGAATTGGAGAGGATTGTGCGTTCTGCGATGAACCTTAGTAACGGGAGTTCTTTTGCCAGCTCGTGGTCGTCCGCAAACGGCGTGTACTTTGCTTTTTCGCCATCCTTGCTGTGCACGAGCGCATTGCGAGTTGAATAGATCCTTTGGGCAAGGGCTTTCAAAACCTTGTCCTGATCTGCATCATGTAACTCGACCTCCGGGCCATTAGAAAAACGAACCTTGTTGCCCTTGTAGTACGGAACCAAAGAATCGTCGTAGGCATCTAGATCATTGACGAGTGCCGTAAGCTCGACAAATTTCTTGAGTGTTAGCCGTAAGGCTTGTTCCTCTGAGAAGGTCACCGTGTCATTCTGTACCTTGAGTGATTTCCGAACGGTCTTTATCAGGTCGCGAATGTCTTTCTTTCGGCGGTAGGAAAACGAAGGGGTTGTTACTTGATTCTGAACGGCCAAGATCAGATCGTCGTGAAACACCGCCTCGTAGAAATGCTCCAGCGTATGGTAGTGGGATAGATATTCTACAACTGGATTGTCAGTCGATACCGCCAGAAGATAATGGTGAATCAAATCTGGGTTGTATGTACGCCGAGGTGGATCAATTTCGGCGGGACGATTCCGGCGCATCCGAGAAATTCTACCTGCCCGCGCGTACCCGTCCATTTCTCGCTGTGGGACGAGTGCAATATCAGTGTTAAAGGCAAGCTGAAACAGGAAGGCATTCGCCAATGTCGACATGCGGTTGACTGTTGTTTTTGAGTCGCACTGAATGTTAACCGTTTTGATTCGCAAGTACGCACGCGTAAGAATTTCGAAGATCGAGACTTGGGAATCACTCTCCTGCATCATGCGATCAAGCATTGGCGCAGGGAAGCCACGCATGAAAAGCCGAGGGTCGGAATGTTGCGATATTTGATGCAGAAAGAACAGGACGTACCCATCTGACGGACTTGCCACTGTGTATGTGACCCCGTTGTCATCGTCTCTTACGACGAGCGGATCACCACGAAGCGACCGGGAAGGGCCGTATCCTTCTTCACGAACAAGGATTTCAAGGTGCTTGTCGTCGGTAAGCCACAAGTCAGCGAACGTAGATTTTTCAGAAAGTGACGGGATCACGATTCCTAGGTCCGATTTGGTGATCGAAACACTGTGCGGAGTTCTGGAACCAACCGGAAAGGAATAGCTGTGTTCTGTCTCAATCGGTTCACACCGAAACGCGTTGGCGAACAGTTGAACGGCAAGCGATTCATCCATGTCAAGCTTCTGTGGGATAACTATCTTGTTCATCTGCACGTCCGGGCGGGAATATCGGATTCCCACCTGTTTTCACCGGTCGTGGCTGAGAATCAATGCGACGCTTGCGAACTGATACTAAGCCCCATGCGGCGCGTTAGGAAACTGTTTGTCCCCACCTGCCTGAGTGACTTGCAACAACTTGCCGTTTGCTGCTTCTCTGGCGGCTATTCTTGCCCGTTCTGGGGGCGGTGTCAACATTCGGCGTTCAACGTCCAGGTCAAATCCGTGATTCGAACCGGCATGGCAGAGGCAAAGGTAACCCGACGCGTAGGCGAAGAATTCACGGGGGACTCGCTTACGCATCGGGTTACCAATCAATGCCCAAAGTAGACCAGTGTTTTTGCCTTGGTCCTGGGACTTTGCTGCGCGGTGATTAGATTTCCTGTGCCTCGCGTTGCAGCGTTCAAGGTCGCCTAGTTGTTAAATTCTCCCAGAGCCGTGTCGATCAACTCATGCCACTCTTCCTGCGATGTCGGCTCATCGTCGGTTAATGCAGCATCCACCGCATCGACGGGGATCGATCCCGAATATCGGTTTGCTGTGGGGGTTGGGAACTGAGTTGCTTTGTCGACTCGCAAGAAACTGGCCGACGATTCTTGATCGATCCATTCAGCCTCTTCAAACGCATCCCGCTGGCTACTGTCGGCAACGGGGGGCGTGATTGTCTCGCTTGTGCTGTTGTGCAGTTGTTCCGCGTTCAGAATGTTTAGCACTCGCAGGGCATCGATTGGCGTTAAGCGTTGGTCGCCGTTGACGTCGAGCAGCCCTTCGGATTCGGTGCGTTGCGCTGGCAGCGACTGGAATGTGCGAGAGCGTAGGCCGTCGAGTATCAAGTCGGCATCGACCGCAGTGACCATGCCGTCTTGATTGACGTCGGTTTGATTGATCGCGTTTTGCCAAATGCTTCTGTCGGAGTAGGCTCGCAGGGCAAACGTGGTACTCGAATATTTGACGGGCGTTCCTCGATCGATTGCGGTCACGATAATCGACCACGAACCATCGCTGGGGATGTGAGCCGCATCGAATGAAAGGTCGTGTGGATTAAACGATAGCCAGCTTGGCAATGGCGATCCATCGGTCAAACGTGTCTCGTAGATCAATGAATGGTCCGAATCGCTATCGACAAATGGGTCGTCGGCAATATCAAAAGTGAACCGCTCGCCCACGGTTGCAACAAAGCTTGGCAGTTCGTCGACCAATTCAGGGGCCGCGTTGTTTTCTGAGACGACAAGCGGTGCGCCAGCGAAATTCAGGCGGGCGAGATTTGATGCCGTGGGTGTTGCAGCCACCTCAAAGGCTTGAAACAAGTACTCCTGCCCAATCGCTGACAACGGGATCGGTACGGTTCCTGTTGCGTTGCCGTTGGCATCACTGGTTGCAATGATCGTGACCGAAGGATCCGCAATGCTCAGAATGACTCCGAATTCCGATAGCAAGGTGAGTCCCGGTTCATAGCCCCACGCGAACATAATTGAGCTATTGGGGGTGAGACCGGATGCTTCGAACCAGACGCCTTCGGCAAGAATGGAGTTGAAGACAATGTCAGGGTCGTTGTCGATCGCCAACGGGTTGCCCTGTCGCGCGGCGTCAGCTGCCACGTTCTTCAGCAGCGGACTGAAGACTTTGCCTACGGTCGCAAAGACCAGTTGCTTAAGTCGTTGCAGTGGAGCCTGTTTGGGTAGATCGTCACCACGTCCTCGCGCGTCGTTGACGCCTGAACCACCATCGACCGTGTCGTCGCCACCGTCGCCGCCATAGACTAAGTCGTCGCCCTCTTCGCCGTAAAGATCGTCGTCGCGATGTTGTCCATAAAGCAAATCGTCTCCCAAGCCACCGTAAATCACATCGTTGCTGATTTCCGACATGCCGCCATCACGACGGTATTGCGTTGCGAGTTCAAAGTTCTCACGCCACAGATAGTCAAATTCAACAGCTCCAGGATCGGGATAATCATAGAGCAAGTCGGGCGTCTCGGATAAATGGATCGTGAGAATCGCAAGGCTATCGCCCAAGATCACGTCGTCGCCAGCGTCGCCATGCATGACGTCGTTGCCCGCCAGTATCTTCACTTCCTGCGAAGTGCCACCGCGGTGGGCAAATTCTGGATGCGTGTAGCGTGCGTGCAGGTCGTCGAAGTCGAATTCGTGGTGCCGTTCGACCAGGAAGTCATGCACGTCATTCAGTAGATCGGACAGGTTGTTGTCCAGTTCACTCGATTCGGCTGGAGTCGAAGGGTTCTGCAAAACAACGGGATTGATCAAGATGCCGAAGTCGCCGATCAAGGTATCGTCGCCCAGATCGCCGGCAATCGTATCGTCGCCGATTTGCAATTCGTAGCGATAATCTGCGATGATGTTGGCCAGTGTCGATTCCGCAATCGTCCGTGAATCACGATTGTGATCCGTCGCGATATGCGATGTCAGGCCGCTGTGCACTAACGCCTGTTGTGCGGTCAGAGCATCGCGAGCCGCTTGCCACACCGAGGCATCGATCGGTGAATCGAGCTCGACTTGATCGAGCCGCTGACCATTGACCGCGGGCGTTAGGATCGTCCCCCGGTCGCCGATCACGAGGTCATCGCCTTGCTGACCGTCGATGGTATCGTTTCCGATCAGCAAATCATGATGATCGTGATCTGCGCCGCTACTGATATTCGCTGCGATCAGTTGATTGAGGACTTGATAATGCGCTTCGAACAGCACGTTCTCTAGGTCGATTGCCGCATGCTGCAGATCGCGTAGAGACTGATGCTTTTCGAGACCGGCATCGACGAAGTCCGACTCTTCAACGGGCAAGCCCGTGACAAACGAAGCGACGATTTGGCCATCGTCACCGATGATTTGGTCCGCTCCATCGCCACCAACGATATTGTCTCTACCGATTTCAATCGTCTTTGTAACGGCGACTTGATGGATCGCGTGTTGAACGTGGTCGAAATCGATCGCCAGGGTGCTGAGTGTGTGCTTGACCGCGGCCAAAGCATCTTGAGCGTCGCTAGCTGCGGCATCGATCTCCGATAGCCCCGACTTCAGTGGCGAGAAAACGCTACCGTTGTCGCCAACCAACAGATCATCGCCATCGCCACCATCGATCGTGTCGTTCCCCGGAAGCACCGACTCGTGCCCCACAACAGCGGGAACGATTGCCAACATGGGGCTGATCGAGGTGCCGTCGGGCAATGTTAATGGCCCCGCACCGACTTGATTCAGCACGGCGTCGGTTACGTCGGGCAGAGTATTGGCCGAGCTGAAATCGATATCGAAGGCCGAATTCAGATCCATCACTTCGGGATACAAAGTCGCTGGATTCATGAAGGCCCAACCGCACGAATCGGCTGTCGTCAGAGTATGTTGCGGAGCTGTCAGGCCCGATAAACGGATGCCATTAAAGACATGGGGCAGATCGGTTTGCATCGGCGACAGGTTCGATAGGCCGTCACCAAAGACCGAATCATTGCCCGCGTTGCCGCTGAGGTTGTCGTTGCCACGTTGTCCGATCAAGACATCATCGCCGTCGTCGCCAAAAATCGTGTCGTGGCCGGCGGGCTCGAAGTCCAACAGCAGCAGCGAGGTCCGCCAAGCGTCGTTGTCCGGCTGCAGCGCTCGCGATCCGTCGGAATTGTAATTGCCGGCCAGCACGACCATGTCCGCTTGCAAAATCTTCGCCGCCAGATCGGCATCGATCGAGCGGAGCGGTGTCGTATCGAGATCGATCGTTCCGACCAAAGTCGCCGTCTCTTCCAGATAGACTTCGCGATGCGGCGTGCCATCGAGATTCAGACGTGCGGTGCCATCGGCGTTGAGTGTGCGATGGATGTATCCAACATCTCCCAGCACGATGTCGGGCCCCGCTCCGCCACGCAACGTGTCATCTCCCAGACCGCCGATGATTTCATCGTCGTCCGCTCCGCCATCGATCTGATCGTTGCCACGCTGGCCGTGAAGAATGTCACGTCCGGCGTCTCCGAAGATCGTGTCGTCGCCAGAAATCAGATCGATATCATCGAAGCGTTGCACTTGGCGAATCGCGTCGGCGTGCGGCGCGGGATATCTGTCCCACGTTGTTGGCGAAACGGTGATCTCGGTTCGCAGAATCAAGCCGTTGTCGCCAAGCACCACGTCGGAATCGTTGCCGCCATGGATCGTGTCATTGCCATCTTTGCCGCCAAGGACATTGTGACCGCCGGTGATATCGTCGTCGCCATCATCCCCAAACAGGATGTCGTCGCCTTGCTGGCCCAAGATAAAGTCATCGCCGGCGTCGCCATGAATCGTGTCGTTGCCACCGCCATCCGAATCGCCAGTGAAGATCGACAGCACCGGTTGGTTAGCCGAGTGCGGCGCGATGTCGATCGCTGTGCAATACGATGCCGGATCGTGATTGATGACAAGCGTGTTGTCCAAGCGGCCATGATCGCCGAGCAAGATGTCGTGATCGTCGCCACCCAAAATCGTGTCTCCACCGGTGCCGCCCAGCACGATGTCTTCCCCGCCGCCGCTGAAGATATGGTCGGCGTCACCGATGGTCGGGTCGATGGATTCAAACAGCGTTAGCGAACTGGTAACACCCGCGACGACAAACGTCGCCCTGCCGTGATCACCCAAGATCAGGTCGTTCCCGGTATCAGGCCCCAGTAGAGCGAGCGTCGTTCGATCGATGTTGATGAAGTCGCTGCCGGCTCCACCGAAGACGATGTCGTCGCCATCGCCCGAGTCGATGTTGTCGCCAGCCCCTTCCGATGAATCGCTGGTGGTGATGTCGACGAGGATGCCAGCAGCATCGAAGTTAGCAACCCCGTTATCGCCGATGATGATGTCGCGCAAGCTGCCGCCACGAATGTCGTCGGCTCCGTTGCCGCCAAACAGAATGTTTAATGCGTTACCCGCCGCAATGATGTCGTCGCCACCGATCGCTGGCGTTGCGGTCGAAACAATTGAAACGATGCCGGTGACGTCGTCGAAGATCGCCACTCCTTCGTCGCCGACAACAATGTCTGGTTCGTTGTCGCTACCGGCCAACAATTCGTCGCCACCTGCGCCACCGAAGATGATCTTTTCACCAGCGCCGGCGGTGATGAAGTCTTGGTCACCGCGGTTGGCAGCATTGGTTTCAATCCGGACAAGGATCGATTCTCCGCTGGCGATATCGAATTCGGCCATGCCGTTATCGCCGACGATCAAATCGTTCCCAGATTCGGGCGTGAGCGGATTGGCATCGCGACTGAAGTTGACGTAGTCGGTCCCGGTGCCGGCAAGAATGATGTCGTTGTCGTTGCCGCCTGAAATCCGATCGCTGCCGCCGATTGCCGGCGATTTCGTGCGAACCTGAGCGATCAGGCTCTTGAATCCTGCCGCTCCAACGGCGGGGACCGAAGTGCGGTCGATCGAACCGTTATCGCCCAAGATCACGTCGTCGCCGTCTTGGCCGTCGATATCGTCGTTGCCGGCACCGCCCAGGATCTGATCGCCACCGAGACCGCCGATGATCGCATCGTTGCCCCCTTCGCCGTCGTTAACCGTCAGAATCAAGTTCGCTTCGCGGCGAACGCCATCGGTTTGATCTTCGGGATAGGTCGAAATGCGGTAAGCGCTTGTCGCGTCGAGCGTCTCGGTGAAGTTCGGCGAAATGGTTAGCGACTTGTCCGTATTGGCTGTGATCAACCGCGGCTGTTGCAGGAAGCCGGTTCCGTTGTTGATGTCGACAAAAAGACCGACAAGTCCCGAGTCGAAGCCATCGGCCTCGGGGAAGTCGGCTTGCGAGTCACGCAAATTTTGCGAGATGTTAAAGTCACCGTCGACCGTGCCTGTGATCGGTGCCGGGGCGGTCCCCAGACGCGTGACGATGGAATAATTCCCGTTGAGGTCCTCTTCGCTGAAGAAGTCGACGCGGCCTTGATCGCCAAACAGGATGTCGTCGCCACTGCCGCCGGTAATCGTATCGTTGCCAAGTCCACCAAACACGACAACGCCTAACGTCGAACCGCTTGCGTCGGCGATATCGTTTCCGTCTTGTGCGTTGATCGCCAACGAACCATCAGCGAGTTTCTTGATCGCGTAGGTATCCGACGTATCGGGCAACTTTTCCCACACGCCGTCGAGCGTCAACGTGTCGTCGTTGTTGCCGAGGATCGTCCGGACCTGCTCGGTACCGGTTCCCGGATTGATCAGCAATTTGTAGCCGACCAAGCTGTCCGTCGTGCCGAACGATCCGCTGGCGTCTCGCAGCGTGGCGAAGGAAGACTGTGTAGCGTTTGTCGACGAGGAGACGTTGCCAGAGGTGACGATTTGGTCGGCTGCATCGACATCGACCGTGATCGTATCTCCCTGAACACCGTTCCAAACAATGTCGTTTCCTGTGTTCAGAAAAGTCCAAGTTTGGAAAAACTCGACTTCTGGTGTCTCCAAATCCTCGGGACGAGTGTGAGTCCCCAGGACTTGGAAATTATTGTTGCCGCTGCCGAGATCGATTTGCAGAACTTCAAGGTTTCCATACGTGATCCCGCCGGCTCGCAGACGGTTTCCGATGGTGACATCCGGCCCCATGTTCAGGCCCCACAAGCGATTGGCGGTCAGGAAACCGTCGCTATCTGCAGGGCTGTCCTCGTCGTGGATGAACATGAAGTCGACAAGCTCGGCTTCGTTCACGAAGAAATTGAGACTCTCCGACGTGATCGCGTAACTTCGAATCAGATCGTCGTCGCTAACATCAAAGGCTTCGTTGGTCGTCAGAGTCACCACGTTGTCCAAGCGGGTTGCCGCCGAGATCAAGCGGAACTGTCCAACAACCGGATCGTTAGGATCCCCCGTGGTGACGCCGGTGATCTCGATCGTTTTGCCCACCAATTCACCGATGTCGCTAAGATCGGTCTGTAGGCCTAACTCTGTTTTTTGAGCTGCATCTAACGTGAACTGAACGCTGGTTCCCGCAACGGTATCGACATTGCCGGTGCTCTCTTTGACGTTCGTCTCGTTGGGCAAAGTCACCGGAGGACTAATACCGACAAGCGATCCCTCGCCGCCGGCGCCATCGACAACGACAGGCCCAAGGATCTGGCTGAGCGTATTGGGACCGTCCGCAAAGACCTTCGTATCGCCACCATCGACGACCGCATCGTCCTTGGCACGGACGCCGATTCGTACCGGAACATCCCAATTGGATTGAGTAAACGTAACGTAGAAGTTGCCGTTGCCATCGCTGACCATTCGTGGGCCGAGGACTAAATCATAATCGAACAGTTCGACTTGAATATCATCGGTGCGAATGCCGCCGGTTCGCGTTGTCTTGGTGATGTCTGGCGTTACAAGAATCTGCACGCTGCCGCCGCCAACACCATTGTCTGGCATCGCGGTTAAGACCACTTCGAAAAGGTCTTCAAACGGAGAATCGCCGGTATGAAAGGATTCAGGGATTTCGTTTGGCTTGGTGGGGCCGTCGACTTTCGTAACTTCGATCACGTCGGTGGAACCACCCGTTTCACGCACCAAGACCGTCGGTGCGTCGACATCATTGATCTTCGCAACAATTGGACGCGTGAACGCACCGGCAAAGCCAGGATCAGTGTAGGTGTATGAGACCGACAATCCGTTGCCCACGACCGTCGTATATTCGCCGTTGGCGCGGAAGACGATCTTGTTGCTGACGATTTCGTAAACAGGAGCTCCCGACGAGCCAGCCTTGGGAGCATTGATCGGGTCGTAAATCGATAGGGTTTGGCTGTTGTACGTTACATTCGAAATGGCAATCGGCTGTTGGATGAGCCCAACAAATTCGACCGGCGCGTCGCTGGAAATGATGAACTGATCGGTCGTTGCCAGCGTTCTGTCGGCGTCACTGGCGGTGCTGATACCGCCGCCGGCGAGATCGCTGATCACAAAATCGATTTGGCTGGTGTGGAATCCTTCGCGCAGGCCATCCGCCTCGGCGACAACCCGTACATCTTGGAACTCGCTCCAATTCGCTCCGAACGTGAGCTCGTTGTTCGAGATCGGTGTGCCGTCGAGGTTTTGCAGCTCTAGCTGTGCTCCTTCATAGACAAGCTTGACGTTCACGACGCCAACGGGAGCTCGCGTCAGCCGCACTCGGACGACATCTTGTTCACCCAAGTGGTCGCCATCGCCACCTTCGATGACAGCGGTGACGGTGTCTGAATCGGCGACATCACCGTTCTGATAGCCACGCGTTTCATCGACGATCAAACCCGCTTTGTCGTTGTCTTTGATCTCGACCGAAACACTGGCAGTGGGAAGCCCATCGTAACGCGTGATGCGATAAAGGGTTTCGCCAGCGACGGGATTTGTCCGCCAAGAGCCGTTAAGAATCAACGTGTTGTCGTCAACGGTGCCAAGGATCAATCGTTCTTGTCCCGCCCCGGGGCCGCCGATGATTTGCAGCACCGCACCACGCAGCCCTTCCACGCCGTTGCTGGTCAGTCGGAAGTTCGTGTCGATGTCGCTAAACGTCGTTCGATTATCGAGCGTCGGCAGGAAGTTCTTGTCGGCGGGCAATGCTGTCGGAGATTCATCGATTGCTGTGACACGGCCCACGATCGCATCGTCGATGCGGATTTGGTAGCTGCTGTCCGTATCGGGCATATCGCTCAGCAACCACCCACGATCGAGTGTCAGCGTTAGGTTTGCATCACCGACGGAACCGGTCACACCCGTGATAAATCGACTCTGTCCGATCCCCAGTCCATCGATGATCGTGACCTGGCGTCCAAGCAAATCGTCGGGGCTGCTGAGTGCAGCATTTCCGGCGATCGGATTCGTAATGGTGAAGGTTGGATTTGTGGCGTCGATCGCTGGATTTCCGCTCAGCAGCGTCCCATCCAAATCGATCGAGAAGTTACTTGTGGTGTTTGGCACGCCGGTGCCAGCGAGCCAAGCGCGGTCGACAGTCAGCTTCATGCGGCCGTCGACAAGCGTGGCATCGATGATTCGACGAGTCTGAATCCGACCGTCGTCGAGGGTCACCGTAACATCTTCGCCCAGGAATTCGAAGAACCGACGGTCGGTATCGATCGTGAACGTCGGGCTTCCCACCAGACCGACCGGCTTGCCCTCGAGGGTGGCGACCACGGAGGTTACCAAGTGATTTATAACTGCCGAACGAACACCTTCGAATGCAGAATCGTCGTAGGTAAAGCTGCCGTCGTAAGGAACCGCCTGCTTGATTTCGGGGCGAGTGAACAATTGGCCTGTATCGGTTTGGACCTCGGAGTCGGCGAGGATCTCAACACGCTGTGGGATGTACCAATTCTCCGCAGTAAATCGCAACGTGAGTGCCGATCCGTCCGCCTTTTCGTCGGAACCGGCTGGTCCGCGCAACCGGAACGCCAAAGCCCCCATTTCTCGCTGATCGGGCGTTAACAGAGGTGCCAGCGCTTTTACAAAGACATCAAAACCAGGCATCGGTGCTCGGGACAGAACGACATCATAGTAGTCCAGGAAGTTGGATGTCGAATCTTCCGTGATGATCGTCGATCCGTTGCTCTCACGAATCACAACAAACGGTTCGTCATTGTCCGCCACGTTCGCCGAAACGCCATAAATGGTGAGCTCCTTATAGCGTACGTCGTCCGAGTAGGTGACGTCGTTGGCGATGATGCCGCTGTGTCCCTTCAAGTCGTTGCTGACAACGGGCGGCGTATCGCCGGACATGTTGAACGTATCTTCGCCCAGTCCGCCGAACAGTTCGGTAAGGAACGTTTCGCCGGTACTCTCGACGAAGAAGCGATCGTTCCCTTCGGCGCCGTCGACACGCAACGATTCGATATTCGTAAAGTTAATCGTCAACCCGCCACCGAAGACTCCGCCATCGGTCACGACAAAATCGTCCCCGAATTCCGTGCCGATTACGATCAACGTGTCAAAGCCATCGCCGCCATTGATGTTTACCGGCGCGTTCACGGCATACTGAACCAAGTCGGCTCCTGCGCCGCCGCTGATGTCGGTCCGTTCACGCTGCGGTTCTTGAGATCCCGCCAGAGCGAACGCGCGGACTTCAAAGTTGTCGTCCCCTTCATCACCGTTCAGCGATAAGACCGCACGGTTGTGGAAGACGATAAACCGGTCGCTTCCCAAACCGCCGTTGACCGTCAGCGGTTTGCTGATGCCGTTCGACAGGAATCCACGGGTTGTTTCGATGGTGGCAAAGACGTCGCCGACCGATACGTTTGCATCTTGTTCGTTCCGTTCCGAGCGGAACAACTGACCGATTTGGAAAGTGTCATCTCCCGCTTCGCCGTTGATCGTGATTTCCGCCGCCGTATCGTCGACAGCAAAATGGTCATCGCCAAGGCTGCCGTTGATCAAAATCCTTTCGACGCCCAGATAATTGATCCGTTCCACGGCGGGGTCGTAATCCAAATCGGTGATGTCGTGATCGGGATCGTTCAACATCGCAACAAAGGCGTTTGAGCCATCGGCGCTTGCACGCAGCAGAAAGTGGTCGTCATACAGCGTACCAAACGCGACGAACACATCGGTATCGGACGCTGGGCCACTTTCAAGGACTTGGATCAGCGAATTCGCTTTGCCCCCTTGGAAGTTGACATGGAAGGTGTCGTCGCCCGCTTCCCCGTTGAGGATATCATTGCCGTCGCGTGATTGAAGCAGGTCGTCATTGTCGCCACCAAACATCCGATCGCTGGCACCGCCACCATCCAACAGGTCGTTGCCAACTCCACCAAGCAGTCGATCGTTGTGCTGTTGGCCGAAGATCCGATCGGGGCCCGAACCGCCGTCGATCGTGTCGTTGCCAAGGCCGCCGTAGATCACATCGCCATGTAACACCAAATCGATTGCCGTCGTGGAACCGTCACCATAAATGGTGTCTGCGTCGCGGCCGCCTTCGATGGTGTCCCTGCCGTCACCACCGTAAATAGTGTCTCGGCCAAGACCGCCCAGGATAATGTCATCTCCCCAACCGCCTGTAATGGTGTCAGCTCCGGTGCCACCATCGATCGCGTCGTTGTCATCTCCGCCATCGATATCGTCGTCGTCGCGCCAACCACGGATGATGTCGCGTCCGATTCCTCCACTGATCGTGTCATTTCCATCGCCACCGAAGATCGTGTCATCGCCATCGCCGCCGCGCAGAATATCGTCGACGGGGCCGCCCTTCAGATAATCGTTCCCTTCATTGCCGTACAGAAGCGACCTTCCTCCACCAGCGATCAGGATATCATTCCCCAAACCACCGCTAAGCGAGGTCGGCAGCAAGACGTCCTGGCTGACAATCACGATGTCATCACCAGCGCCCGCGACGCCCGAGATCGATGCAACGTTGCGGAAGATTTTGTGATAGTTCTGCCCGGAGACGACAATATCTTGACGGTCTGTGTCGTGATTGTATTCGCCATAGGCACCGACATACAGCACGTTATCTGTGGGCAAGAAGCCGAGCGTTAACAGGGAAGCACCATCGAGGCTGCCAAGATTCGGCTCGATGAACGTTGGAATGTCGACAGGGAGGGTACGTCCTACGGTTATGATATTGATGCGAAGATCGACGATCGTCACAAACACTTTCAGTTTCGTGAAGAGATCCCAACGCACCTCGAAGCGGAATCCTTCGTCGTAGGCGTCGGCCGCCACGTGTCCCGCGTCGGTTCCAAATCCCGTCAGCGTATCGAACTCGCTCGCCCGTACGCGATACAGGCTGTCCGAGTTATCGGGGTCGTGGAGATTCCAGTCCCAACCGACCAAAAAAGTCAGCTCGGTCCCGAGTTTGAAGTTGAGTCCAAATTTCGAGTATCCAATGTAGACTCCACCGCCGATCCCTCCCAAAACACGTGCCTGGGGCTCATCATTCAGTAGTGAATTGGCATTGCTCGTGCTCGCAGCCCCCAGCCCGGTACTGTAGCTGAAGTTGCCAAAGTTGGTTCGCTCGTCACCGCTTCGATCATCGTTGACAAGCAAACTCGGGGTCGGTGCAATTCCCTCGCTGTCATCGAAGTAGAACCCCTCCACCAAATCGTGCGGATTGCCAGTCTTGCCGAACAACCCGAGACCTGTTGCATCCCAACCGATTGCAAAATCGGCCCGCGCTTCGAAGTTGATCGAGATGAAAGGCGTCGGCGCGATTTCTGTCAGCGGAATCGCATCGCACGTAAACCCGAGTCCTGGAACCTCGCAGAAGAACTTTTCTTTGCTCAGGGGAAAGTCTTGATACAAGGCGACATACAGCTCGGGCGTGCCGTAGTTCATCAACATGCTGTCGTGCTCGGCCAACTGCACCTCGACCAGATTGTAACCGTCCAGGAGAAAGTCTAAGTTTCCAAACCCATCGGGAATCAGGACACGTTCTTCGGGAAGGATGTCGCCGGTTGCCTTCACCTCGGCCCCATAGAACGTTGTATCTCCTAACAAAACGCCAAAAGCATTCCGTTCATCTTTGAGCATTGGAAAATCGATCGGATCGATTTTTGTCGTAAGCGCCAAACCGGCACCCGAGAGAACGCCATCGATCGCGTTGCGGCCCGGCAACAGTTGCGTCACGATAAACGAATTCGCCGCAGCGCCAGCCAGACTCGCTTGCTGCGGATCGCGAGCCAATGCCATGATTTGGCCGAAGATCGATCCTTTCGTACCGTCGGGGTTGGCCGCGGTAATCGACACCCCGTTTCGTGAATCGATCGTCTCGTCAACCACGCCACCGGTCTTGGTAATGGTGATGTAGGCGGCGGTTACGGCCGTGACGGTTGCGGTTCCATCATTCTCGTCGGTTCCTTTCACTTCAATCGTTTGCCCGACCTCGAAACCGTCGGTTTTCCAGGTCGCGAAATTCCCTGAAAATGTCCCGAACTCCACCGTCGGGGCTGTCGTGAGCCCGGCTGCATCGCCCCATTCAACCGTCAGGTGTGTCGCCGTGGCCTCGATAATCCGAAATGCTTGTCCGTCGTAAGCACTGGCAGCACCGCCAGGAGGTAACTGAGCATCAAACGTCAGATACATTTGCTCCTGGAACCCGTCTGCCAACCAACTCCCGCTCGCGCGAACAATCTGTCCCTCGCTCCAATTGCTTGGCAAAAAGAGAACTTCCAGCTCCGTCTTCGCACCGTTGCTGGCACGCCCGATGCGGCTGGTACCTGCTTCAAACGTTAAGGTCGAGGCGCCAGTTAAGGCAAGTGGTTTATCGTCGATGTCGCCGAAGAGTCTTGTGGGCGTATCATCCCAACCTCGCCGCGCATAATATTCTTCGAGCGACTCGTTCGCCGGTGCGACGACGTTCGCCGCATCGGAAACGGGCGCTATCGGCTTTGTCTGCGCAGTGTCGCGCGCCTTCTCGAAGTCGACGGTGAAGCCGCCGACGTCGATCCAAGCACTGCCGATCAATTGGTCAATCGGCAGGACCGCGACATCGTCCCACGGATTCGAATTGAATATATCGGAGAAGAACTCGATCAACGCATCGCGTTCGAACGGCGTTCCGCCATGAACGAGCTGCTTGATCGCAACCGACGCTCCCAGATAATCACCAACCTCCGCCTCGCCACCAAACGTTCCCGCCGCGGAAATATAGTTGGATCGCCCAAACAACAGCGATAGGATCGGGAACGCTTCGCTTTCGAGAAAGTTGGTGATCGGTTCAAAGGCTTCGAAGGCAACGTCCAGGCGTTGTAGGCCTGGACCGACAAAATCCCGCATGAAGCTGACGAATTCGAACTGCACATCGTCAAAGTGGATCTCGCCTTCGGTGCGGTTGTTCTCGGTCAAGAGGGAATTGTTAACGTAGAAATTCCAATTCGAGATCGTTAGCTCCGATCGATAGGGAGCGAAGGCAGATCCCGGGGGCAGCGCCGTTTCGATGTTCAATATGATGTCGCGGAGGTCCACCGGATCGTTGGGATCGGTCGTTATCGTCATCAGGTTCGACAGCGGTGCGGCTGCGAAGCCACCTGGAGGTGCCTTTTGCCTAGTGTTGATCCCTCGCAAATCGTTGACCGACAATCGCTCCTTTCCGCCGATGACATTCGGGTCCAGTAGATCAAATTGGAACGTCCCCGTCAGTTCCGATTCACCCGGAGTTGCATCCCAAACACGATAGGGCAGAATGCCCATGGTGGCATCGAAGCCGTGGAAATAGCCGATCGGATCGGCTTCGCTACTCTGATTGCCCGAGCTTGTCGGTGCGCCGGAACTTGCGTAGTTCAACGTGCCGATACTGGCGAAGACGTTGGCGACATTGCTCTCGGACGCTACCGTCTGTTCGACCTGGATTGTTTTACCATCGGCAGCAAGCGCCGCGATCGTGTAGATGGTATTGTTGTTCGCCGTGCCACTGAACTGCACGTGGTCGCCAATTCGAAAACCGTCGTCGAACCAGGTTCCCGTATCTCGTGAGATCGTGCGCGGTGAAGTGAACGTCAGGTTCGATCCTCCCGTCATCGAAACCTTGGATACGGTGACGTGGAAATCTTCCAACGGACCTTGCGACCGAATCTCTGCCGCATCCAGTTGATTCGCAAACAGCGTCAGTGTGGTTCCAGCGGTGTCGATCGACTTGATGACATATTCGCCTTCGTTAAAGACCTGCGAATCATCATCCGAATCGGCGACCTTGATGATCTGTCCAACTTTGAAGCCATCGAGAATCCAACTTCCGCGATCACGAAAGAGTGTGGGCTCCGGATTTAAAACAGTCGCGCTAGTAAACGTCAGTTGCGGATCACCAGCCATCGAAACGATAGACGATGGCAACGAGACGTCGAGACTGACATCGAGATCTTTGGCGAGATTGACGTCGATGTAGACGCCGTCCGCTGTGCTAATGCCTACTTTCAGCGGCAGATGGAAACCGATCATCACCTGGGCCAACGCGTCGATATCGAGCCCAAGTCCAGGGAGCAGCAGGTCCAAGGCAACCGGGAAATCGAGCAATTCGGGCGGCATCATCAGATCGAGATCATACTCAACGCCAACGACCAGTTCACGACCGCCGCTCGGAGTCGTCTTCTCGAACGTGGTCTGAACATCCTCGATATTGATCGCGCTATCCGCATCGTCACTGTCCTGCAGCCAGCCCAACCCGCCAGGCCCCAGTGCATCAAAGAGAGATTGGCGAATCGAGTCGGGAGTCAGCACATCGGACAGCAGCCCCAAGTTGTCCGTGACCGTATCGCGAATCTGCAAAAGGAAGTCGGATGCTTCGGCCAGTTGCGTGCCGACCATCGGGATTTCCAAGCCAAACAACGAAGTGTCAAGCGACTCATCGAGCTTGGTGAACAGTTCCGAAAACCCTAACTTGAATCCGTTCATCGAATCGGACAGCGAGAAGTTTTGCGCGAGCGAACCAAACCTTGGCCAATTCCCGGCACCTCCCACAAGGTTCGTCGTCACGCTGCTAGTCGATGGGGACGCAGGAGCATTCAAATCTCCAACGTTGACATTGATGACAGGAAAGATCGCTGTTGGTGCAGAAGCTGGAATGACCGAGTTGGGAAACTCCAGGGTGAATTGGGAATCGGCCTCTCCAGCAATGGACACCGACGTCCTTGAAGGCAGAGCAGCCGCCTTGGCGTGCGCCGTCGTCCCCAGAATCGCGTCGTTTATCAGGCCCACGCTATACTCAGCACCCGCTGTTGCGACTCCGAAACCATCTGTATCGAGGACAAAACTTCCGCTGGCGACATCGACCTGCATGCTACCGAACAACACGGGGAAGCTCAGGTTCTCGTTCTTCGCGGAGATGCTGAACGATGCGCCGGTTCCCGAGTTAGCCGCCGAGTCGCCGTACAGGAAGGGGGCTGGAACCGAAGCGTTGCTAAGGTCGATGCCGACATCCAACTTGATAGTGCCATCGGCCGTCACGTCCAACGGGCTGGCGGATGTGACATCAACGATCGATCCAACGGTTGAAAGCCCCAACGTGGAAAGATCGGTTCCCAGGTCGGAGATATTCAAGTTCAACGGATACGGAGCGTTCAAAATCGCATCGAGATCCAATCGCAGCGCCAACTTAAGATCCTGCGCTGCCGCGTCAAAACTCATCGCGGCTGTCAATGGGATCACGTCGTCGAGCAATGTATCTAACTGACTGGCAAGCTCTTGCAGCGTCTGCGGGTCCGCCTCGGCAAGTTTATCGATTTGCAGCTGGAACTTCGTGCCAAAGTCGAACAATTCGCCGATGCTAATCGGCAGACCTGGCAGATTCTCTGCGAGCTCGGATTGCGATTGCAGTTCCAGGAGATAGTCGCGGGCATCTCGAAGAGCCGACATCAGATCGTCGATCGTCAGTTCCTGAACAGCTTCCAGCAGCGTCTTCGTATCGTTGGCCGTTACGTTTTGGAACGTCGGATCAGCGGAAACGACGCTGATTTGATTCGAACCGGTCGACGTATCGGTCGAAAAATCGATCGTCGTCTGGATTTCCGCAGCACCGGCGCCAACAGAGTTTGTGATCACAACGCTAGGATCGGGAACAACATCGAGGTCCAGCTGCGCCTGACCGGCCACGACGGCAGCGCGACCAGCGATCAAAAAATTCGGATCGGAGAGCAGTTGTTTGATCGAACTCAGCGACGCTGGCAATGGCAGCGGAGTCCCCGTTGGACTCGGCTCTGGATCGCGTGGATCGATCGTGATGGCGGCGGTGAATGGAGTCAGCGTCGTGACGGTGCCGCCTTGGAAGGCTACCCCAAGTGCACCCCACTGTGCCGTCCCCGTTGCAGCGGCGGCATTCACGCTCAAGCTGGTAGAAACATGCGGCAACGATCCCGCATTCTCGGCAAGGTAAAAGTGCTTGACGGGTGTGTCGCCATGAAGCGGGTCGCCGCTGATGGTTTTGGCAGGCGCCGTCATTACAATCACACGTTCATCGGCGACCGGATCGTCATTGAGATCCGCATCCAACATCTCGGCGGGTTTTGCAAACAAATCACCCGCAGCAACGCCGCTGACTTGGAAGCTGCTGCGCGTGCCAGCTGCCGCGCGATCGACCAAATAGATCGCGCCGGAGTCGGCAAGGATTACTTCGAATTTCGCGGGATCGCCCGACGCGGCGGCCTTCAGCGAAGTCGGAATTGCGGCGCGGATCCGGTCGACGATCTCCTGTCCGGTTGATGCACCATCGAGATTCACGCCAAAGCTGCCCGTGCTCCCACCCAACGTGATCGTGATATCGGACGATGCATCACCGCTCAACGAAACCGGCATACCGCCAGCGACGTTGATGCCGGTCGTGGTACGAAACGGCAATTGAGCTCCCGCACCTGAAAGCCCTAAATCGGTCACCGTCGACGAACCGTTTAGCGCAGCTAGGATGAAGGTTGTCGGAATTCGAAAGTGCGTGCCAACCGATACGGCATCATCCCAAGGACCGTTCAGTGTCAAAACGGTGTTGCTGTTGCCAATGATCTGTCGACTGTCGACAACATTACCACCAGGCCCATCGAGTAGTTCAACGGTTCGGCCAACCAAAGCTCCGGCAATAAAGCCCGATCCGGTCAGCGTATTGTTATCGGCGGGATCGGGATCACTTCCCGAATCGACAATGATTTCGGCGGCGACGGTGCCGAGAATCGATGAGCCTGAAGTCGTTCGATCCTTCAAGACAAGACCATCGGTCTCGACCTGAACATCCAACTCCCAATCGCCCGCCACTCCAACGGTTCTGGGAGTGCTAACACCAGCGGTTTCGGCGGCGTCGAAGATCTTCGCAACCAATGATGCTACGGTCGCGGTGTTGGGGTCGAAATCGAGATCGACGGTGAACGAGGTACCGCTGCTCAGCTGCACTTGCATGTCGGCTGCGGCGACCGCATATGCGCTCGTCGCATCGGGGATTACGTCCCAAGGACTGTCGACAGTGATGGTGTCTAACGAGTTAGCGACGATGGTTCGCGACTGTCCGGCACCGGTCCCGGAAGTGATCTCGATCACGCGGCCCACCAATGCGTCGGTGCCACCAAATTCCGCATCGACATCGAACAGCATGACAGTCGACTCATCGACGGCCGTCTCTGCAGAATCAATAACTGGACCAGACGACGTCCCGGAAATCGATCCGACTGTGTTAACGCCTTCGCCACCATTAAGGCTGGTAACCAGCGCCGCTGCGTCCAACGGAGTACCGACGGTCGTCAGATCCATCTCGAACGGAAAGCTCATCGCAACCGCAGGGCTGGCGACGTTCAATTTGTTGGCGTTTTCAATCCCCGTGAAGGAACCAAAGTCGGATACCATCAGATCGTATTGCGAGTCGGGTAGCGTCTCGCTGATACCCAGCACGAAATGGATCGACTGATCGCTGTAGTTCACACCGCTGAGAACCGGCGCCGTAAGCGCAGTCAACTGTTGGATCGTCGAAAAATTTGCTCCCACATCGGGAATCAATGGCAATTTGTCAACGATCTGCTGATCATACAGATCGGCTAGGTCGAAGACGTCCGCGAACATTGCGCCGGTGTAAGGAACCGGAACCGCCAGAGCGGCTGGGCCAAAGATCTGCAGCAGCGAGTGGAAGTCATCGACAAGTAACGTTCGCAACGTCCCGGCATCCGTGTTGTAGAACGGTTCGATATCATCGAAGTTCGTTTTTGTGATGCTTGGCTCGATTGTCGAATCGTAAGCGCGCGCATTGACATACTGCAGCGATGCACTTCCAACGCCCGTGATTCCCACCAAGGGTGTCACATCCAAGGACATCGTCAAATCGTCCGAAGCGGTGTGGATCGTTTGGCCGAGCGTCGTCACGTCGACCGACGGAAGATTATTGGTGTCGACCGTGATCTGCATATCCAGATCCAGAGGTCCCGCTGCGTTAACACCTAGAAAACCAGCTCGCGCCTCAAAGTCCAAGTTTTCGTCGACCGTAGCGGTGACAATCATGTCGGCAGTATTAAAGTTTCCGATATAGTTGCCGGCTGCATCGACACCAATTTCGAACTGCCATTGAACCCGCGTCGTCAGATCGCCAAACAATTTGGTGTCGTCGGGCAGCGTCAACAGCGACTGTAGTTCGCCTGCGAAAACATTCAGCTCGACGGGACTGACGCGGCTAACATCCAGCGTCACATCGAGATTCATTCCGCCGCCGGCCAGCAGCGTTCCCGTGACGGAAACATCACCCGTCAACGGACCGGAAGAATCGGTGACATCGAGCGTTTTTACGAGCGAATGAAGTTTGGTGCCGCTGGACTGGCTTCGGATCTTGTCGACGACGTAGACATCCAGAATGTCAGCTAGATCCAGGAAGCCGCCGATCGTCTGGCCTGTGTCACTGTCGAGAAACGGCACGTCCTGTCCGAGCGGGCCCGTCTCGCTCAAGTCATCGACGGCGTCGACCAGGTCGGACAATCCGGTTACGAGCTTGCTCTTACCACTCGTTGGCGCAAACGCGTCTCCGTCGTCGGTATCAACGATCGACACGCTGCTTGATGCAGAATCTAGCTGGTACTGGTCGTTCCCCGCGGCACCCTTCAGCGTTGCCGAACCGTTCCATCCGGAAAGTTCAAAACTGTTGGTCCCATTGCTGCCGGTGAGTTCCGCGTTCTCGACGCTATTGAACGTAAACGTGGCGGCACCAGCGATTAACTGATTTGCAGAAAGTTGAAAGTCGTCATTCCCCGTCACCTCGGCAAATAGAGTATCGTTATTACCGCCCGCGTTGAACGTTAACGAAGCCCCAACAGGCAGCGCATTGAGTGACGAATCGAGATGCAGTCTGTCATCTCCATTGCCAAGATTGACGGCGATCTCCGACGCACTGGAAATCGTCATCGATTGAATCCCTGCGCTCGGGCTCAAGTCGTTATTCCAGGCGATTCCATCGGAACTGAATTCAAGCTTTCCGGCATCGATCCGCAAGTAGACCGCGTCAGTCCCGGCTGTCCCAACGAAGTTCACTTCGCTAGCGCTTATGAGGTCGGGTGTAGCGGCCAACAACAAACGGCTTTCGAGGCACTCAAAATTCGCTCGTCTTCGGTACAGTTTGTCGATTAACTTTGGCTTGCGACGGGAGCGTTTGGGTGATCGACGGGGCTTACTCTTCATGTCGCTATTGCCTGATGTTGTCGCAGCTTCGTTGGCGGGTCGAACGTTCCGCGAATGGTCTATTCTCGGTGTTCAATGTTGTCGATGATCATAAATCATCGACGGATGTTTTTGGCGATTCTGAACGGGATATCTAACGATTTTGCGAACAAATTGCGGCTCTTTGCGCTCCGGCCAGCTTTCCGTTCCAGTGTGCCCTAGCCACTCGCGGCATTATGCATGCCATCGGCACCTAGTAAAGGAATGCAAATCTGGCAAACACGCCGTCCAGCAGCAGATTCATCGAATTGGGAGAATATGCGCCTTCGTGAGCGCTGTCAACGAACATCGATCGGTCGGACACGTCGAACCAATTTGTTAGTTCATATCCGCACGCTAGTTCGATGTGATCACAACGCCAAGAGATTCCCGCGGCCGCTTCGATTGCAGGTAAGGCTTGTTCATACCGATCCGTTACGTCGACAATCGTGTCGGCACCATTCAGATTTGTTTCCAGGAGATGATTTTCAAACTTCCCGTAAGCAATCGTTCCAGCACCGCGAGCGAACAAACTCACACCATACGATAGACGCCACTGCGCCAACGCACCCAATCGAACTCCAAAACCGTCAACGCTTCCTCTGTTGAACACTTGTGCATTGGTGAAATCGTCGCCATCGTAATCTATTCGCAAATCTTGATCGATCGACGCCCATCGCAAGCCACCCAAAAACTGAATTGCCGCCACGCGATTTATCAAAAACCAGCGACTCAGTTCAAGGTCGAAGACATCGTAATCGAGATTAGCAAATGCGCTGGCGGTGCGCGCCTCTTCATTCTCGTTGGGATGACTGCGAGTCGCCCACATATTCCCGCCTCCCGGCGCTGCCGCGGAACTTGCGGCATCGATGCCGAAGTGGGTGTATCGAAATCCGATCTCCCATCCAACTGCGGTCGTGTAGTGCAGCCCCGCACGAATCCCCGAATCGCTTCCAAACGAGACATTGTGGACGTCGCCAGCACCTACAGCTCGCGTGCTATCGTCGGTTGTTATCGCGTAATCGAGTCCGCGGCGCCGAACGGTCCAGTTCAAGTAATCAACGCTCGCATTCCAACCGGTCCGCGACAACGAACTGCTTGGGACACGAGGGCGTTTTGGTTGGTAGCGAACCGAACTTTCCGCTTCCTCCGCCGCCAGTCGCTGGCTCAGGCTTTCGACCTTCTGATCAAGTTGTTCCACGCGCTGCAGATGCTGCTGCCAAAGTCCGCCGTCTTCGACACCAAGAATGCCTGCCTCGAACGGCTGCCCTGAATCGGCGTTGCAGAAGCTAACAGAAACCAACCCTAGACAAATGCTTGCCCAAACCTTCATCTCGAACCTCCGTGCCCCGTCAACTATCTAGCGCGTTGCTCTCGTAGCTGCCATCCGAAGGGACGTTGTTACTGGAGCAATCAATACATGTGTGTTTGATTCACGCGCGAAAAATGAACCGCCCAATCAATCGTTTCCGATCGGTAGAGCATCGATACCGCGATAGCTCCCTTTCGAATCGGGCTTTGACTGGCAAGAACCGACCGACATTCTGCTATCGCGATATTCCTCGTATCGCGTGACTGGAACGTTGGCGTGTACCTAAATTGGGTGAATCGCACCGTAACCGTCGTCTCACCGACCAATTGAGTAACCAATTCGTTGCAACCTGACGCCCTAGATTCGGTTCCATCCGTTTAGATGACCGTTCTGTTCTGCTCGTTGTCTAGTGTGAACGAGCAACCTACCACTCAACAACGAGCGCGCACCGGTCTGCGTGAAGAGAAGATTTGAGCCCGTGACTGGGAGATTCACCAGATCTCGTCGCCCGTTTGTTTTTCGATCCGAAGATCGACGAAGAATAGAGAGGAAGCAGCCGGTGCAAAGGTTTACTAAGTCTCTACTTTCATAGGCAATTGAGCAACAGCCGTGATATCCATGCCGACGCCTTGAAGCCTGACGGCTCGCATTGGTAATTACGCCATCGACGCACTCGATGCGCAACGGGGCGACGCAAGGGAGACGTTGGAAAACATCACCCTACGACAACAGCGTTCACCAACGCTCCCCAAGGGCCCGCCCAGAGAGCGGACTCAGGGGGCACTTTCGATCGGCCGCCGTTGGCGTTTCTACATCGAGAGTCATCGACGAAGGCTTATCTAGCCTTCGAAGCGTTCGGCTCCGTCGTCTTCGATTTGCGTGAAGTTGCTTTTGACGACTTGTCGCACCTTCCGCTCGCGGACCTCTTGTTGCAGTCGCGCGATCGCTTCGGCAATGGGCATCGCCCCCAGATCGCCATCGATGCGATCGCGGAGGGCGACGTGTCCGGCTTCGGCTTCCTGCGGCCCAACGACGGCCATGTAAGGAACCAGTTCCAGTTGGGCGTCGCGGATCTTTGCTTGGACCTTGCTGTTCTTCAGATCGACAGTCGTCTTCAAACCGGCTTCTTCCATCTGCTTGGCTACCGCGATCGCGTATTCGGTCGACTTCTCGCTGAGCGGTAAGATGCGGACCTGTTCGGGAGCCAGCCACAATGGGAAGGCGCCGGCGAAATGTTCGATCAACATCCCAACAAAACGTTCCAGCGAACCGAATGGCGCCCGGTGGATCATCACAGGGCGGTGAGCCGCGTTGTCGGCACCGACGTATTCCAGCTTGAATCGTTCGGGGAGGTTGTAGTCGAGTTGAACCGTTCCCAATTGCCACGAACGCCCGATGCAGTCGCGGACCATAAAGTCGGCTTTGGGACCGTAGAAGGCTGCTTCGCCTGGCTGTTCGCCATACGAAAGCCCCGAATCTTGAAGCACTCCGCGGAGTGCCGATTCGGCGCGGTCCCAGTTCTCTTGCGAGCCGACGTATTTGTCGCTGTTTGGATCACGCAGCGACAACTGGACTTGGTAATCATCCAGGCCAACGCTCTCGAGGACAAACTTGGTCAGTTCGATCGTCGCGCGGAACTCTTCTTCGACCTGGTCGCCGGTGCAGAAGATGTGCGCATCGTCTTGGGTCAACCCGCGGACGCGCAACATGCCGTTGAGTTCGCCGGTTTGTTCGTGACGGTAGACGGTTCCAAATTCGAACAATCGCAACGGCAGTTGGCGGTAGCTGCGCTGTTGAGCTTTGAAGATGTGGGCGTGGTGCGGGCAATTCATCGGCTTGACCAAATACCGCTCGTTTGCGGTCTGCCAACCGTGAATCCAACTCTTCTTATCGTCTGCCGATGCCGAGGGTTTGTAGCCGTCGAAGTTGACACCCAAGACCTCCGCAGCGGCGATCAGCTTGTCTTCATCGTCTTTGGAGATCGATCCCGATTCCAGACGCTGGGTCATCGCGTCCAGCAAACTGCCCGCTTCGGAAGCATACAGCGGCGGGAACTGCGAATCACGGTAGTAAGGGAAGTGACCGCTGGTTTCGTACAGTTCGACGCGTCCCAAGTGTGGGCTGTAGACAGGATCGTATCCGCGTCCTAACAATTCCTTTCGCAGGAAGTCCTCCAGCGTCACGCGGACGCGAGCCCCCTTGGGCAACCACAGGCAGAGTCCCGAACCAACTTCCGGGTTGAGGGCAAACAGGCCATGTTTTTTGCCAAGCACGCGATGGTCGCGGCGGCGAGCTTCTTCCAATTGCTCCAGGTAAGCCGCCAATTCCTTCTTGTCGAAGAACGCGGTGCCGTACAGACGTTGCAGCTGCCGCCCGGAAGAATCGCCTTTCCAATAGGCTCCCGCGACGCTCAGCAGCTTGATCGCTTTGATCTTGCCGGCGTTGGGGATGTGGGGGCCGCGGCAGAGGTCGACAAATTCGCCTTGGCGGTAGAAGCTGACCGATTCCTCGGCGCTCAGGCCGGTCTCGATATGTTCGACTTTAAGGTCTTGGTTAAGGTCGCGGCACAGATCGACAGCTTCATCGCGGGTCAGCATGAAGCGTTCGAACGGTTCGCCCTGTTTGATGATCGCCTTCATCTCCTTCTCGATCGCCGCGAAATCATCTTCGCTGATCTTATGTTCGAGATCGAAGTCGTAATAGAAGCCGCCCGAGGTGGTCGGGCCGAAGGCGAGCGAAACACCTTTGTACAGACGCATCACAGCGCGGGCCATGATGTGGGCACAGGAGTGGCGAAGAACATCCAGGGCGGTGCGATCGCGATTGGTCAGCAGCGTCAGCGGGATCTCCGCTTCGTCGGACAATTCGCTCAACGGGCGAAAGGCATCGACGACTTTGCCGTTGATTTCGGCGGCGACGACGGCGCGAGCCAGCCCGTCGCTGATCCCCTTGGCGACATCCAATGCCGTAGTGTTTTCGGGGTGTTCTTGAACAGTTCCATCGGGCAGTTTGACACAAATATTCGCCACAACGCTTTCCTCCGCGCAGTTTCCCTAGATCGAATGACGCCGAAACAAAGGGCGTCGCTATCGGTAAAGTGTCCAGAACCGGCCGACCACGTCAAGCGACGTAGCCAAATCTTAGGAATCGACCGATGCCGACCAAGGGGAATGATGGTCTTTCGCTAGGAAAGTTCGCGCCAAGCGGTTTTTCGATCCCCGGGAACACCCGGACGCCTACGCGCCGAGACGGGAAATTCGCAACGGACCGCCTGCTTCCACAGCCGTCCGCAGCGAGAAAACCGCGATTTACAGGGCACTGCTACTTTTGATCACTGGCAATAACAACGCCATCACGACAAACAGGACCACGCCGGCGAGGACCAGCAACATCACCGGTTCGAGCAGCCGGACAAACAGGTCTAAGCGGCGGAACGTCCGTTTTTCCAAGCCGTCAGCGATTTGGATCAATACGTTGTCCAGCGTGTTGGATTCCTCGGCGACGCGGATCATCTCCGTCACCGTGGCGGGAAAGTGACCGCTGGAGGCCAGCGGCGAGGAGAGCGTTTCGCCCGATTGAACACTTTCGGCTGCGTCGGCCACGGCGATTCCAAGCACGCGATTGCCCGCGGCGGCGCGGCTGATCTCCAGCGAACGCAAGATCGGCACGCCGTTGGTCAACAGCGTTCCCAAGACCCGGCAGAACCTTGCGACGGCGAGACTCAAGAGGATACCGCCGACGATCGGCAGTTTGATCTTCACTCGGTCGGCCCACATTTGGCCCGCTTCGGTCGCCAGTTGCATCTTCAAAAAGAAGCCTCCAGCGATCAGGCCGGCTAACAGAAACAGACCGTACGATTGCAACAGTTCGCTGAACGCCAACAGCGTCGTCGTCGCCAACGGCAGCTGGCCTTTGGCTTCCAAGCGAGCGAACAGTTCGCCAAACTTGGGGACAAAGAAGACCAACAGGATCGTGACGACCACGGTGCCGACGACCGACAGGAAGATCGGATAAGCCAACGCGCTGGCGGTGCGTCCTTTGAGGTCTTCCTGCAGTTCGGTGAATTCGCCGACGCGGTCCAAGGCATCTTCCAAGAAGCCGCCTTCCATTCCGGCGCGGACCATGTTGATCCCCATCGAACTGAAGACGCGCGGGTAACGCGCCAAAGCTTCGCCCAACGGTTCGCCATCCTCGACGCGGGTCTTGATATCTTGGAGGACTTCTTTGAGCGTGTTGTTCGATGCTTGTTCGGATAACAACGTCAACGACCGGATCATCGGTACGCCGCTGCGCAACAACGAACCCAGTTGCGCGTAGAAGATGGCCATCGTTTGACCGTTGACGCGGCCGTTGCCTCCCAGCAACTGCATCGCCGACTGTTCCTTGACCTCTTTGACGTCGACGGGGAACAGATTCTTGCCGGCCAATTGAGCGGAGACTTCACGCTCCGAAGCCGCGGTCAAGGTTCCGGTCACGCGTTGGCCATCCATCGACCGCGCGGTGTAAGCAAATTCAGCCATAGGTTCGGTTACTTAATTTGATCGCTTTTGGTCACTCGAAGCACTTCATCGACGCTCGTATTGCCAGCGATCGTCTTCTCCCAGGCGTCGTGACGCAGCGAATGCATGCCGTCGGCCAACGCCGCCCGTTTGATCTCCCACGAACTGACCCGGTCGTGCGCCAACTGACGCACCTGTTCGGTCGTGACCATCAATTCGTAGATACCCATCCGCCCCATGTAACCGACGTTGCGGCATTCGCGGCAGCCGACGGGGCGATAGAGCGCTTTGTCGTCCAATTTATCCCAAGGGAAATCGGCCGGCATGTCGTCTTTTTCGGGATCGAACGGTTCCTTGCAGTGCGGGCACAGCCGTCGCAACAGCCGCTGGGCCATCACGGCTTCGACGGTACTAGCGACCAGGAACGGTTCGACTCCCATGTCGACCATACGCGTATAAGCTCCCGCGGCGTCGTTGGTGTGCAGAGTGCTGAAGACCAAGTGGCCGGTCAGCGATGCTTGGATCGCGTTTTCCGCCGTTTCAAAGTCGCGAATTTCGCCGACCAGCACGACGTCGGGGTCGTGCCGGAGGATCGAACGCAACGATGCGGCAAACGTCAGTCCGATCTTGGGATGGACCTGGATCTGGTTGATTCCATCCAACTGATACTCGACGGGATCTTCGGTCGTGATGATCTTGTTGTCGGGGCTGTTGATCTCCAGCAGACTGCTGTAGAGCGTCGTCGTTTTACCACTACCCGTCGGTCCGGTTACGAGGATGATGCCGTGCGGCAGACGGATCAGTTTGCGGAACTGTTCGTAGGTGTGAGCGCTCATCCCCAGACCCTGGAGATCGAAGACCATCGATCCCTTGTCGAGGATACGCATCACCAAGCCCTCGCCGTGGATCATCGGGATCACACTCAAACGGACATCGATCTCGCGGCGTTGGACCCGCAGCTTGATGCGACCGTCTTGAGGGAGCCGCTTTTCGGCGATGTTCAATCTCGCCATGATCTTCAAGCGGCTGATGATCGCCGCTTGGAAGCGATTTATCTCGGGCGGAACCGGTTGCGGATGCAGGATGCCGTCGATCCGGTAGCGAATTTTGATCCCCGAGGATTGCGATTCGATGTGCACGTCGCTCGCCCGCGATTCGATCGCTTCGACGAGGATCTCGTTAACAAGCCGCACAACCGACGCCTCTTGGGCTTGTTCGGAAAGTTCGCTTCCGTCGGTCTCGATATCCTCGAGCAGTTCGACTCCGTCGGCATCCTCTTTGGCGGCCAGCAGACCATCGACTGTTTCGCTGCCGACGCCCAAGTGTTTCTTGATCAGCCGAAGGATCTCGTTGTGTTCGGCAACGACCGGGATCACGCTCTTGCCCGTCGACGCGCTGACTTCGTCCAGCGGGTAGAGATCCAAGGGGTCCGACGTGGCAACGATCAGCGATCCGTCACGCTGTCCCAGCGGGAACAAGGTTTGGCGGTGGATCAGTTTTTGCGAGAAGCCTTCCAGGGCGTCGAGATCGACATCGACTTCGCGGAGGTCGACAAAGTCGAGCCCGACCTCTTCGGCCAAAGCTTGCAAAGCGGCCCGTTCGTCGACGTATCCCAGTTGGACGGCGGACGAGATCACGTTGGGCGCATCGCTCGCGCGGCTGTGACGCAGTTGATCCTCGTCCAGCAGTCCGCGTCGAACCAAGATCTCGCCAGCTTCCATAATCATGATCAATATCCTGTCACCTTGTGGGCCGCAGAGCCCGCCTGAATTATCACTCCCATCGACGCCGACGCGTGTTGCATCGAACGCCCAATGGTTTGCAGAACGCAGTCGATCCGGAACTATCGGCCGCCGCGACCACCGCGTCCGCCACCGCCGCCTCCTGTTCCTCCACCACGTCCGCCTCTGTCACCCCGTCCACCGGTCGCTCCGCCACCGAAGGCACCGCGGCTGCGTAGTTGTTCAAAAATCGCAGCTCGCCGCGCCGCCGTGGCCGCTTCGTCGCTGGCGCTGCTGGAGGATGAACTTCCGTTGGACGAACTGCTGGTCGTTGACGAAGTTCCCGATGTCGTGCTGCCTGTTGTCGCTTGAGCCCCCAAAACCTTGGTCAACGCTTCTTGGACGATCTTGGGATTCACGCCGCCACCAATCGACACGACTTCCACTCGCTCTTCGCTGTTGGGGCCGCGGATGTCGAGACTGGAGATCAGTTCGCTGACCTGTTGGTAATGTTGAGGCGTACCTTTCAAGATAACGATGTTGTTCTTCGCATCAACGGCGAGACTCATTTTCATCTCCGTCGGTTCCTGTCCTCCGCCGCCACCACCTCCGCCGCGACCGCCACGTCCACCGCCAGCGGATCGCAAGGCGTTGACGATGTCTTGCGGCGAGGGCTGCTTGGCACCACCGCCACCGGCGGCTTGTTCCATCTGGTCGCTGAAGACGCTTTTGCAGACGTTGACGATATCGTTGACGTCTTGATATTGCACGGGAATTAAATAGGTCTTGCCGGTGGTCTGCACCGCCTCGGGACTCTGTTCGCGATCGATGACGCTCAACAGATCCTCGACCAATTGCAGGTCGGATCCATTGGCTTGCACGATCAAAGCGTTCAGTCGCGGGTCGGCGACGATGCTGACCGTGCCGGAAGTGGTGAAGATCGGGCCCGATTCATCGCCTCCTCCTCCGCCACCGCCAAGTCCCAGCAAGCCGCCCAACATTCCGCCGCCGAGTTCACCCAACATGCTGCCTGCCATGTCGGTCAGGCCGCCGCCACCGCCACCGCCGCTGCCGCCGGTCCCGCTGAGAATGTTGTTCAGCAGCGCCGATGCCTCTTCGGCTTTGGAATACTTCAGCCAGAAAACTGTCGGCGTGTCGCTAGCCCCGGCCGATTGGTCAGCCAACGCCCGAAACAGCTCTTCAAATTGGTCCAACGCCTGAACATCGTCCGATGCGATGATCATCCCGCCGGGCGTCAGTGAGATCACGATCTCGGCGCCGGCGGAATCGTCGGACTTTTCACTTTCGTTTGCATCGCTTTCGCCGGCCCGCGTAATTTGCGTGAAGATCGTTCGCCGCGTGTTGTGGCTGGTCAGCGGTCCGTCGCGATCGACGGATTCATCGAAGTCTCGCGAATCGGAATCTTCAGAATCTTGGCCGGGGGTGTCGTGACGTTCGATCCGTCGCTCGGGAACCGCAGCCTTCTCCGACTTCGAAGGGGTCGAAAATCGGATCTTGTTTTTACGGCCGGTCGCTTGCCAGATCAGCTCCAACTGCTCGAGCGTATTTTCAGCCGATCGACCGGAGAATGGCAACAAGCGGACGCGATCGTCCAACAGTCCCGCCTCGGTGCT